>NZ_BAKH01000040.1 GCF_000614105.1 Prevotella micans DSM 21469 = JCM 16134 | reverse complement strand
GTGCGATGTGTGTGTGTGTGTGTGTGTGTGTGTGTGTGTGTGTGTGTGTGTGTGTTAGCAAATTATTTGGAACCACCAAATAATCGGGCACAAAAATAACAGAAAAGTTCTCGCCTTTCTGCCTCGGCATTGCACCATGTCTATTGCTCATTGCACCTTGTCTATTATTCATTGTGCCTCGTATCATCTTGCTATTGATAACACTCTTACGTTTCACGGCGGCAAAGATAACACAATCTTTCCGAACTGCCAAATAATCAGAAAAGAAATCTCCTTTTTCTTCTCATTCACCCCTCCTAACACAATGATATTTACTATCTTTGCATACAATAATATAAATATAATATTTATGAAACGTTCGACCACAAGAACAAAAAGTGATGTTGTCAAGACATTGCAGAATAATTCAAGGAATGTATCAATACTAAAGACGACAAATAAGAAGTGTTTGTATATATAATCAAGAATAGATCTCGAACAAAAGAAGAATGTAATTATGGCAAAACAAAATACAGCAGACATCGGATTTGAAAAGGAAATATGGAAAGCTGCAGATTTGCTTCGTGGCAATCTTGATGCTTCCGAATACAAATCGGTAGTATTGGGATTGATTTTTCTAAAATACATCTCCGATAAGTTTGAAACCAAATATCAGGAATTAGTCAATAATGGTGAAGGATTCGAGGAAGACCGCGATGAATACATGGCGGACAATATCTTCTTTGTCCCACAAGAAGCACGGTGGAACGTAGTGGCAGAGGCTGCTCATACGCCAGAAATTGGTGTAGTTATTGACAATGCTATGCGCCTCATTGAAAAAGAGAACATCCGTTTGAAAGGTATTCTGCCCAAAAACTTTGCTCGCCCAGAACTGGACAAAAGGCGTTTGGGCGATGTGGTAGATTTATTTACCAATATTCAAATGAAAGAACATGGAGATTCTAAAGATATATTGGGACGCACATACGAATATTGCCTTTCTAAATTTGCAGAAGCAGAAGGCAAATTAGCGGGAGAATTTTATACACCCGCTTGCATTGTTCAAACTCTTGTTGAAGTTCTGAAACCTTATCACGGACGAGTATATGACCCTGCTTGCGGGTCTGGTGGAATGTTCGTACAGTCTGCCAAATTCATAGAGAGGCATCAAGGTAATATCAAAGATATTTCTGTATATGGGCAAGACAGTAACCCTACGACATGGAAGATGGCACAGATGAATCTTGCCATTCGAGGCATTGAGGCTGATCTGGGTAAGTTTAATGCAGATACATTCTTTGATGACCAACATCCTACATTAAAAGCTGATTTTATCATGGCTAATCCGCCATTCAATCTCAGTGATTGGGGAGCAGACAAGTTGCAAGATGATGTGCGTTGGAAATTTGGCATTCCTCCATCGGGCAATGCCAAATTTGCATGGTTGCAACACATGATTCATCATTTATCTCCCAAAGGGAAAATAGGTATGGTATTGGCAAATGGTTCTTTATCTTCACAGACAGGAGGGGAAGGAACGATTCGTGAGAATATCATCAAGTCCGATTTGATAGAAGGTATCGTTGCACTACCCTCACAGCTGTTTTATACCACAGGTATTCCTGTTTCTCTATGGTTCCTCAATCGAGAGAAGAAACAGAAAGATAAAATTCTGTTTGTAGATGCAAGAAACATGGGAACAATGGTTACCCGCAAACTTCGTGAGCTCCAAGAAGCAGATATTAAAAAGATTGCAGACACTTTTGATAAATATAATGATGGTACACTTGAGAATGAAAAAGGCTTCTGTGTAGTTGTAGCTCTTGGCGATGTGGCAAAACAAGACTATATTCTTACCCCTGGACGTTATGTCGGCATTGCAGAACAGGAAGACGATGGTATTCCTTTTCAAGAGAAGATGGACAAACTCACAACCGAATTGTCCGATTTATTTGCCCAATCTCATGATTTGGAGGATGAGATACGAAAACAGTTGGCAAGCATAGGTTTCACTATCAAGTAAAAGACTGCATGTTCTTCCATATTATCAATTCATTAATATAGAAGAATATGAAAGAAAATTTGATTTTAGAGATTAGCAATGCAATGGCAGGTATATTAAGTGTAGAACAAATGGCACAACTCAATGGAGTATTACTGCAAGTAATCAGTAGCTACTCCATTACGGCAGACGACGAGCTAATGCAAGAGAACAATGCATCTAATGAACGTCTGTTAGAGATATTCTTGTCAGCTAAGCAAGTTGAAGGTTGTACCACACCTACCATAAAATATTATGGTTCGACCATCAATCAGCTTTTCAAGAAAATGCCTAAAAAAGTTACGAACTATACCACAGAAGATATTCGTGCTTATTTGGCTGTATTTCAACAGAAACACAAGTCTAGTAAAGTTACAATAGACAATATTCGTCGTATCTTTTCATCTTTCTTTTCATGGTTAGAGGATGAGGATTACATCATTAAAAGTCCTGTACGTAGAATACACAAGGTTAAGACAGGAACACAGATTAAGGAAGTCCTTACTGACGAAAATTTGGAACAACTGCGCGATAACTGTACAAGGGTACGAGATTTAGCCATGATAGACATCTTGGCTTCTACTGGTATGCGTGTTGGAGAACTTGTAAAGCTCAATCGTGAGGATATAAACTTCAATGAGCGTGAGTGTATCGTTTTCGGTAAAGGCAACAAGGAACGTATCGTGTATTTCAATGCTCGTGCAAAGATTCATTTGCAGCAATATCTCGCAGAGCGGAAAGACAGAAACAAAGCATTGTTCGTGTCTCTTGCCAAGCCACACAATCGGTTACAAATATCAGGGGTTGAGACAAGATTAAGAAAGATTGGGAAGCTTTCAAAGATTGTCCGTGTCCATCCACACAAGTTCCGTCGGACACTTGCGACTATGGCTATAGATAAAGGTATGCCCGTGGAGCAAGTACAAAAACTCCTTGGGCATGTTAAAATTGATACAACCATGCACTATGCGATGGTCAATCAAACAAATGTGAAACTCTCTCACCGTAAATTCATCAGTTAAATCAAAATGCAAATAGCATATTATACATATAGGGCCTATCAAACGCCATTTTATAAAAATAGGCAAATAAATGATAATTTAAATTAAGATTAATTATGCAGTAGACAAGAGAATATATTGCAAAAGAACCAAGTCTTAGGACTTTTGAAACACATATTTCAACAATAGAAAACAATGTTGAGATTAATCCTTCTTTGTGCGTTGAAGTAAGCAAAAGTCTGACTGAAGCACTTTGCAAAACAATTCTCATTAATCAAAATACAACGTACAAAGATGATATTTCATTTAATGGTTTAGTAAAACAGACCTTAGAACATCTTATAGAACAGACTGGAAAGGAAATAGTTGGTCTATCTGAACTATGCTGTAGAATTTCTACTGTCGCCCAATCAATTGCAGAGATACGAAATAATGCAGGATTTGCTTCACATGGTTTGGATGTTTTACATCCTCAGATAGACAAAATCACTATCCCTACTGATATACAAAACAACAGATGTACTCTGTGGGTTCATTTTACATTTTTATTTCAGTTATGCCCACCACGCTAACCAAAGATTAATTTATCAAGATTGTGAGTGCTTTAATGATTGGTTTGATGAAGAAAATCCATTAGAAGTCGGAGGCGTACACTTATCAGCATCAGAAGCTCTTTACAACTTAGATTATCAAGCTTATAAAGCTAACTATATAGATTATTTAGAATTTCTTTTAGAAATGAATGAACAATAAAATAAAATACAATGCCTTTCACAGAAGATAATTACGAAAAAGCACTGATATCCCTCTTTGAGGGAATGGGCTATCAATATTTGTACGGTCCAAATATTGAAAGAGACTACTATGTGCCATATTATGAGGCACAATTAGAAGAAAGTCTGCAAACTGTTAATCCAAAGAAGCCACATGCAGCCATTCACGAAGCGATTATCAAACTACGCAATATTGATATGGGTAGTTTGGCGCAGCGTAATGAAACTTTTACAGACTATTTGCAGCATGGCATAGAAGTTTCTTATTTCAATGGCAAGGAAATGCGCAATGAAATGGTTTATTTGATAGACTTTGAGCATACGGACAAAAACACTTTTCAGGTTATCAATCAATGGACATTTATTGAAAATGCAGAGAAACGTGCCGATATTATTGTGTTTGTGAATGGTTTACCATTGGTGGTTGTAGAATTAAAATCACCTTCCCGTGAAGAGACGGACGCTTCAGAGGCATATCTTCAACTCCGCAATTATATGAAAGATGTACCATCGTTGTTCTCTTTCAACATGTTCTGTGTAATGAGCGACATGGCTCTTTCCAAAGCTGGGACAATTACTAGCAAGGAAGATCGCTATATGGAATGGAAAACAAAAGATGGCAATTATGAAAGTACAGAATTTGTCGATTATGATACATTCTTTGAAGGAATATTTCAAAGGGATCGACTCTTAGACATAATCAAGAATTTTATCTGTTTCTCCAAAGAAGAAAAAGGGAGTGCCAAGATATTAGCAGGGTATCATCAGTATTTTGCTGTGAAGAAAGCCATCGAACGTACCAAACATGCTACAGTTAGCAATGGTAAGATTGGTGTATTCTGGCATACGCAAGGCAGTGGTAAGTCATTGTCAATGGTTTTCTATGCCCACTTGCTGCAACAAGAGTTATCGCAGCCCACTATTGTTGTGATTACCGACCGCAACGATTTAGACGACCAACTTTATACCCAATTCTCTAAATGCAAGGAATTCTTACGCCAAACCCCAGTGCAAGCCAATAGTCGTGAGAATCTAAAAGAGCTATTGAGTGGACGAGAAGCTAATGGCATTATCTTCACAACCATGCAGAAGTTTGAGGAGTCTGACGAACCTTTGTCAGAGCGAAGAAATATTATCGTGATGACTGATGAGGCGCATAGAGGACAATATGGTTTTGAGGAAAAAGTCGACGCCACTACTGGTAAGGTCTCTATCGGCACGGCAAGAATCATTCACAATTCACTACCCAATGCTTCATATATTGGCTTTACTGGTACACCTATTTCTACCAAAGACCGAGATACCGTAGAGGTTTTTGGCGATTACATTGATATTTATGACATGACGCAGGCGGTTAATGACGGTGCTACTTGTCCTGTATATTATGAATCTAGAGTTATCAATCTAAATCTTGACGATGTAACCTTGCAAGCCCTTGATGACGAATACGAGCTGTTGGCTGAAGAAGGTGCAACGACAGAACAGATAGAGAAAAGCAAGAAAGAGATGTCACACTTGGAAGAGATACTTGGTGCACCGGCTACCATCGATTCTCTTTGCCAAGACATTCTCAAACACTATGAGGAAAATCGTCAATATGAATTGACAGGTAAGGCAATGATAGTGGCATATTCGCGTCCCATAGCCATGAGCATTTATCATCGACTACTGGAGCTTCACCCAAAATGGACAGATAAAGTGAAAGTCGTTATGACGGGTAGCAACCAAGACCCAGAAGAATGGCACGACATTATCGGAAGCAAGCAGTATAAGAAAGAACTTGCCAGACGATTTAAGGATGACAACGACCCGATGAAGATTGCTATTGTGGTCGACATGTGGCTCACAGGCTTCGACGTTCCCTCATTGGCAACTATGTATGTTTACAAACCGATGAGCGGACATAACCTAATGCAAGCCATTGCACGAGTGAACCGTGTATTCAATGGCAAAGTGGGTGGATTGGTTGTTGACTATATCGGTATTGCCAAGGCCTTGAAAGAAGCTATGCGTGATTATACAGGACGCGACAGACAGAACTTTGGAAATCCAGATATCAAAGGCATGGCTTTTACAAAGTTCAAAGAGAAGTTGGAAGTGTGCCAAGATTTATTTCATGGTTATAATTATAGTAAGTTCCACACAGGGACAGATGCTGACCGTGCTAAATTAATCAAAGGTGGTGTAAACTTTATGTTGGCAACCGATAAACAAGAACAACTGCCATTATATATGAAAGAAGCAGCATTGCTGCACAATTCCATCACTCTTTGCCGAAGCCTGTTGAATGAAGAGCAACGCTTCTTAGCTGCATTCTTTGAAACTGTGCGCACTTTGCTTTCCCGAATGACCGGAAAAGAAAAAGTTACGAAGAAAGAAATTAATGCTCGTATCAGTGAATTGCTGAAACAAAGTGTAAAAAGTGAAGGTGTAATCAATCTTTTCTCTGATGTTAAAGCCGAGTTCTCCCTCTTTGACACAGCCTTCTTAGATGAAATTTCTAAGATGAAAGAAAAGAATATAGCTGTAGAACTGCTTAAAAAACTATTGGCAGAGAAAGTGGCACTCTATCAAAAGACCAATATCGTGCAATCAGAAAAGTTCTCCGACCTGCTCAATCGTTCTTTATCCAACTATTTGAAAGGATTACTCACCAATGAAGAAGTTATCCAAGAACTTTTGCAGTTGGCAAAAGAGATTGCTTCGGCCGATTCAGCAGCTAATGAACTCGGACTTACTCCTGAAGAAAAGTCTTTCTATGATGCCTTGACCAAACCGCAAGCAATCCACGACTTCTATAGTAATGAAGAATTGGTAGCTATGACAAAAGAACTTACTGACTCTCTACGAAAGAACCGCACTATTGATTGGCAAAAGAAAGAGTCAGCCCGTGCAGGTATGCGCAGAATGATTAAACATCTACTTAAGAAATATCATTACCCACCAGAGGAAGCTGCCAATGCATTGGAAACTGTCATCAAACAATGCGAGCAGTGGACGGATAATGAGCAAGAGAATTATTCAATAAAATCAGTCAAGATGTATGAAATTCATGAGGATGAAATACAGATGGCAGCAGAACCATAGAATTAATCTTTTAAAATAAAAATAAATATAATTATCATCCAATTATGCAAAAAAGTAATTTCGCATTAATTTCAGCATTATATGATAATGCTAATGCAGGGCTATATAGTGATGTTTACTTTCCTATTATCAAATACACTATCGTAAGTCTCTTTTACGATGAAAAGCTAAAAAAAGACTATTATACACTTTTAAACATCCAAGACTATATTAAGGAGCACTTTGGCATTGAAATTCCATCACTGGTTTTACAAAGCTCTGTAAAATCATTACAACAAAAAGAATCAGATAAGTTTAATTTTGTTCTGTATGAAAATGGAAAACAATTCCAGATAAAACAGGCATGGGATTGCTCAGTGAATATTCAAGTTGATAAGCTGTATGGTGAATTTACAAATAAGAGAGAAAAACTAGAAAATGAATATTTACTATATCTAAAAAATGAAAATCTTGAAGATGATAAGAAATTTATAGATTTTATATCTGATAACACAGATGACATCTTAGGATATTTTGAAGGAAATGATTGCAACAAAGTTGATGAGAAATATACCACAATGGCATTTTTCTTAGACTATCTCTTTAAAAACAATAAAGAATTATTTTCTATTGCTAATAAACTTTTCTGGGGATCAATCATTGCAGGCTTTTTGAAAAGAAATCCTTCTGAAATGGGGCCATTAAAGAGTGCTGAACCACATGAATATTTTTTAGATACATCTCTAATCATGGCACTATTAAAACTCTCTACATCAGAACATGAGAAATATTCCTTAGAATTGCTTGCCATAATCAAATCATCAGGAGGTGTGGCAAGAGTACATCCTATGACTCTTAGAGAGGTTTCGAATATCATTTTGTCTGTAGAGAACTCTGGATGCCCAAAACCAAACACAGAAATAGCTTCTGCTTATGAACGTTATAATCTGACAAAAACAAAATTACTTAAGATACGAACCCAAACTGAACAGCTTCTAGACAGGTGTGGTGTATCAAAACTCCCCATGATGACTGAGTATGAGTTAAAACAAGCTATATCAGAATATCAAAACAAGAAAGATGTTATAGAACTCCAGAAAGTAAGAGATCCTTTTAACCAAAATAATGAGGATAAATTTCGGGATATTCACGACATATATATGGATGACTATATCCGTGGTAGAAAGAAAACAAAGAAGGAAAAAAACATTAGTTTTGTAACTCTTAATAAGGAGTTAATTGCGTTTTGTCGGAGCCGTTCTAATAATAGAGATTCAAATTTGATGCACCCAGGCAAGATTATCATAGAACAATGGATGAATAACACAAAGGGATCAACTTTAAAGACAAGTGCATTAACAGAGGTTCTATCGCGATGCTTAGTCCTTAATAATCAAAACATAAGGCAAAAACTTGCTATTGTTTCCAAAACTTACAATGAAATATCTGAAGCCTTTGAACCCGAATTATATAAAGAAATCATGCTAGCCTTGTACAAGAGGTCAAAAGGAGTTCTTAAGTGTATGGATGAGGCCGAAATAGAAATCAAAGCTCAAAACTATGAAAAAGCTTATGCTAAGATTAAACAAGCAGAGAAAGAGGCTTTGGCAGAAAAGGAGCAGAACAAAAAAAATATTTCCGTACTTCAAGAGAGGCTAGAGCAAACCCAAATAGAAAAGGAAAATCTATATAAGCACGAGACACAACAAAAAGAAAAATATGAGAATGAAATTAAAACTATAAATAAAGAAAATCAAAAACACAAGAAACTTCTATCATTATATAAGACGTTAGAGGAACATAAAAACTCCTTAAAACAAAAAGAAGAAACGCAACAAGACGAAGATCAAAGACTTTTAGGTTTAATAAGCTACAAGTTATTCTATTTTAATATTGCAGTTACTTTCTTCTTACTCGTTCTTTTTTTTGCCTGTCTCTTTACTCTATTTACTAAGAATCTCATGCTCATTTCAAGTTTGGGTGTCGTACTCACTATATTAGGGATTTTTCTAACACATTGCAAATCTATCCTCTTTGATTTTAAACATTATAGGCAAAGCTATAAAGAAGAACGCTATAAATATTTAAAAGAGCACGACAATAAATATCAAAAATTATCTGAGGAAATTTTAGAACTCAGAACAACAATAAATAGGACAAAAGAAAATATACAGAATATTGAGTTATCTTCCTAAAGTATCATACACTGTACTACTATAAAATATTGCCTGCAGTGAAGGAAATTGATTAGAAACTTACTTATATCTAATAGACTTATACTCAGCGGGAAATCACTTCACATAGTAACGATAGATAGGCGATAACATTCAAGAAGATTTCTAATCAATACTACTCAAATAGAGGAAACATTTTTGTACCATAAGAATGCAATTCATTGATTATCAGTATAGGATAAGTTTGAGGAAGAAAGTTTTTAGTTATGAAGAGGATGTACTCAATGGGGCGCATCCTTTTATTATTAATGACACAAAAGGTTTAGTTATGGGGAATGAATTACGGAACAGTTATATTACTTCTTCAGTGGAGGAGAATAAGGGGGAGCTATATGGAATGTTTGAATCGGTTGATGAAAGCTTCATTCCTGGTAGAACTAAATGCGTTGTGTCTATGATTAATTGTGTCTATGATTAATTGTATTATAAAAAGCTTCTGCCTTTATTAAAGAATAAGGTGTGGCGTTGAAAGTTCTGTCGGGTTTGTAGATTCGGGTTTTATAGTTCGGGGTGATTGGGGTGGAATGTGTTATGCGGTCGGTAGACCGGATTGGTATCCGTTGGTTGAGGGTGTTTTGATAGCTAGTGAATTTTACGTAGGGAGATAGAAGGTCATTTTGATTACCATCGAGCCTTACAATATGAGTCATAAAATCCTTTTGATAGCTTTTTAATCTTACAACAGGCCTTTAGAGAAGTCTCTCGCTCCCTTTTTATCTTACAACAGGACTTAAATAATCGTCTTGATAGCTTTTTAATATTACGCTAGGCCTTAGCGAGTCTTCTTATCCCCTGTTGAATCTTACGATGGGCCTTAGAGAAGTCTCTCGCTCCCTTTTTAATCTTACAACAGGACTTAAATAATCCTCTTGATAGCTTTTTAATTTTACAACAGGACTTAAAGAATCCTTTTGGTCGCTTTTTAATCTTACGATGGGATTCAGAACTCTTTTTTTGTCCTGGTTGTAGAGTTATTTTATATATCAATCTATTGATTAATTATTTTAATAGAATATTGAGAATTATCATAGCTATAAAATGTATATTCCATAGATTATGGAAAGTTAGTGTTTGTATGAATTGTATTTTACATAGTCTATGGAATATTTTAGTTTGTATAGAATGTATTTTCCATAGCATATGGATAGATTGTGTTTATATAGAAAGTTTTTTCCATAGATTATGGAAAGTTTACGTTAGTATAGAAAGTTATTTTCATAGGCTATGGAAAATGATAGTTAGTATGCTGAATTATTTCCATAGTTTATGTAAATATCAATTTATATGGAATAATATATTATATTATTTATTGTGAGCAATGTGTTTTAAATATAAAATATTCAATGTATTATTGTGTTAAATAGTTTGATAATTTGATTAGTTTAATTATACATTGAATTAGCTATAATTATAGATTAATTTTTTTCCTTGATTATTGAAATAAATAATTTGTAAATTGCACTCTGAAATGGATATAAAACGAGATCAAAATAGAGGTTTGAGTCCTATCGTAAGATTCAACAGGGGGCAAGAGGCTTCTCTAAGTCCTATCGTAAGATTAAAAAGCTATCGAGAGGATTCTTTAAGTCCTGTTGTAAGATTCAACAGGGGGCAAGAGGCTTCTCTAAGTCCTATTGTAAGATTAAAAAGCTATCGGGAGGATTCTTTAAGTCCTATCGTAAGATTCAAAAGGGGGCGAGAGGCTTCTTTAAGTCCTGTTGTAAGATTAAAAAGCTATCGAGAGGGTTTTATGACTCATGTTGCAGGTTTCGAAAGTGTTCAAAATGGCTTTCTGAGCCCTGTTGTAAGGTTCGACGAGTGGGAAAGTGGCTTGCATGGAGGGATTTTCGACGTAAATAATGATTCAAAATAATATCAAGATGGAAAATATAACCGAGTTACCGTTGCGCATCAGTATTAGGGGTTGTTATTTCTCAAATTTTAGAAACAACCATCATTTTGCGCTCCACAGGCAGCTTCATGGTGCTGTGGCGAAGGTGGATTTGAAGAAATTGCACATCGACAAGGAGTTGATGGACGAGTGGGAAGGTCTTATTGAGCAGTCGTTCACGTTGGGCCCCAGGGCGAGGATTGCGGAGCTCACGAGCAGATGGGTGAACTGAATGCGAGGCTGACGGAGATGATTACGTATATCTTCGGAGTGATTCGTGCGCAGCGTTTTTCGTTCGACAAGGATATGTCGGGTTCGGCGTTGAGGCTTTATAATATTATCCGGTCGTATCGCGGATTGCAGAAGATGTTGCGCGAGGGCAAGAGTGCGAGGATTGAGAGTTTGCTTGGGTTGTTGGATGAGAAGGCGGATGATGTGAAGCGGCTTGGACTGACGGCGTCGGTGGCGGAGCTTGGTAGGATGAACAATGAGTTGAGTGCTACGTTTATTCTTCGGGCTAATACGAAGGTGGGTCATACGCCGGCTTATAAACTTCGGCCGGAGCTGGATCGGATTTTTTCGCTCGTTGTGAATCGTATTTCGGCTTCTTATGTGCTGGCTAAGAGCGATGCCGACAAGTTGGAAATTATCAGGTTGGTGGTTATTCTTAATAGGGTTATTGCTGATTTCAGACGGAGTTATCATGAGAGTATGGCTCAGAGGCGGAGGGATAGGAGTCGGGTGGATGATTCGGTTGTCGACGATGAGGCGGCGGCTGATGATGAATCGGATTCTTTGGTATCGCTGGATTCATCGGCCGAGGATTTTGATTCGTCGGAAGCGGATTCATCGGCCGAGACTTTATCGGAAGCGGATTCTGTGGAAAAGGTGGCCGAATCGGTAGATGAAGATGAACCTTCGTTGGAAGCCGGATAATGTTTATGCTTGCGAATGTTTTTAGGGCTGTTGCATTGCGGGCCTTTGCGATGGTTTTGTTTTTAATGTTGTTTGTGAAAGTCTTTGCGGGCGACACGGCAACAATAGTGTTCACGGGCGATATATTGCTCGACCGTGGGGTGAGACAGCGTATCGCAACTTCGGGCGTGGAGGCGCTCTTCAGCGAGAGTGTTGACAGCGTGTTTGGGTTGGCCGATGTTGTGGTGGGCAATTTGGAATGTCCGGCTACGAAAATCAAAGAGCCGGTGTTTAAGCGTTTTGTGTTCCGTGGTGAGCCGGAATGGCTGGAGGCGCTCAGGAGGCATGGGTTCACGCATCTGAATATGGCTAATAATCATAGCATCGACCAGGGGCGCGAGGGGTTGATGGATACTCGGAAGAACATTGAATTGGCCGGAATGACGCCCATCGGAGCGGGAAGGAATATGGCGGAGGCGTCGGTTCCGGTTGTTCTGACAACCAGTCCGAGGAAGGTTTATTTGTTTGCGTCGTTGAGGCTTCCGCTCGAAAATATGGCTTATCTAACCGACAGACCTTGCGTGAGTCAGGAGTCGATGGATACGCTTGTGTCGCGTATCGAGAGGTTGCGACGGGAGGAGCCGGAGAGTTATATCATTGTGAGTCTTCATTGGGGGGTGGAGCATCGACTCGTTCCGCAGCCGTCGCAAATCGAAAAGGCGCGGAGGCTCGTCGATGCTGGGGCCGATTGTCTGGTGTGCCATCATACGCACACTTTGCAAACGGTGGAAAACTATCGTGGGCGGAGGATTTACTACAGTATCGGAAACTTTATTTTCGACCAGCGTAAACCAATCAATACGCGGGCTTGTATGGTTAAGTTGAGGATTTATTCTTCGGGTTCGGATGTTGAAACTATTCCGGTGGAGATTGAGCATTGCAGGCCGTCGGTAGTTGAGAAATAGTTTTGGGTTAGCGAGCGGGGGGAATGAAAAAGGGTAAACTTATTCACACATAAGCTTACCCTCTGTTAATGATTACAAGTAAGTAATCTCTTTAACCCAGTAGAAAGTTTTGTATATACATAAACTGGTATCCAGGGACAATTAATTTTATGAACGTCTCTCAATCAATCAAAATAGTATAGGAAGGTTGCGATGCCCTCTAGCGCTGGCTTTTTTTCTCCCTCTATTTCAATTCTGAACTTTATACCTGCTTTGCATACGCCTCGGAGGTTGTCGATGCTTTCGAGTTCGGACACGAGGCGGATTCGAGAGCCGGTTATCACCGGGCGACCGAATCGCATTTTTTCCATGCCGTAGTTCACCATCATGTGTATGTTGTGCACTTCAACGCTTTCGTTCCATAGATAGGGTAGGAGCGAGAGTGTTAGGTAGCCGTGGGCGATGGTGCTTTTGTATGGGCTTTCGGCTTTGGCTTTTTCTATGTCGGTGTGAATCCACTGATGGTCGAGCGTTGCGTCGGCAAACTTGTTGATTCGCTGCTGGTCAACGGTTAGCCAATCGCTTTCGCCGAGTTGTTTTCCGAGATGAGCTGCGAGTTCATCGTAGCTGTTTACGATACATTTCTTCATTATTTTTCGGTCTGATTTTATGTCGGCAAAGTTAATTCTTTTCGGTGTAGAAGTCGATGAGGCGTGTTATGGCTCTTCGGCATACGGGGCAAAATTCCGGGTTTTGGTTTGTCCGCATGCGACAGTCGGGGAACGGGCGGTAGACTCCGTGCATGGAGTATCCGGCTGGCTCGTAGGCTCCGATGTTCCATTTCTCCATTTTCTTTTCGGTTTCGTTGAATGTGGTTGGAATCTTGGTGCCTTTCTTGACCATGTCTTTCCATTTCGAGTCGAAGTTTACGAGCGTCGTTAGGTTGGGTTCCCATGGTTCGATGTCGTGAGGATACATGGGAATCTGTTCGTAACCGTAGGCATATTCGTCGCCCAGTCCGGCGAACGAGTGTCCGAATTCGTGTACAACGACGGGCTTGAAGAGCGAGTGCTTCGTCATGGAAAGATTATAAGAGTTGAGGATTCCGCCGCCGCCATATTTGTCGGTGTTCACGAGCACTATGATGTGTTCGTAGGGGGTTCCGGCTAGCCAATTGTGTAGGTCTTTGAGGTGAAGGGTGGTGAGGTATCGGTCGCTGTAGAAGGTGTCGAAGTTTGAGTGGAGAGCGGTGTTTTTCCATATTCCTTTGCTGGGTTCGGATGTTCCGCTGTCGTGCGACGGCGATTTCACAGCGATGATGTTGAACTTGCTGCGCAGGGTTTTGAACGGTTCGTGTGCGAATAGCGCTTCATTAGCTGTTTTGCAGTCTTCAATGAAGCTGTCCATTTGACTTTCGGTATATCCCTCGGCCACGTATGCAATGTGAATGCAATGCTCGGGGTCGGCTGCAGGCTGAATAGTTTCATATGGTGTGTGCGATTCTGCACCGATTGTGCGGATGAGGATGTCGCCGGGTGCCACGGTGTGGGTGAGCGATGCGATGATTTGCCGGCGGTTGTCGCGCAGGTCTACGGTTATGTCGACAGTATCTTTGGGGTAGGGCACTAGAAACACGTTTTCGAACGCTTGGTATTGTTCTTGGAGATGTCGTACGATAGCCATTCTTGAAACAACGTCGAGAAAGAGTTGCGATAAATCACCTTTCCAGAGCGATGATGGCGTACTGTTATTTGTCCGTTTCCCTCAACAGGCAGTTGGTCGAGGCGGTTGCGCTTGCCGAACCATCCTGGAATGCGACAGAGCTCGTCGACAGCTATTTGTTGCCGGTCGCGGTTGCCCGAGAAGATGTAGTCGAGTCGGAGGGTTTCGTTCTTGAAATACTGGTTGAAATCTTGTGCTTGCGTTGCGATTACGAGGACGAGCAGCGCGAGCAGAGTTACTAGTTTCTTCATTATATCTTGTTTTATTTCGGAGTTGTATGTTAGTCTATGGTTCGCGATGAATCATCGACCCGCTACCTTGATGGGTTGCGAGCACGAGCACCTCGGCAATCTGAACATGAGCGGGTGCGCTTGCTGCATAGAACACCACGTCGGCTATATCGTCGCCGGTTAGTGGTTTTATTCCTTTATATACGTTGTCGGCTCGTGCATCGTCGCCGTGGAATCGGGTGTTCGAGAAGTTGGTTTGAACTAATCCGGGTTTAATGTTGGTGACTCTTACGGCTGTGTGTGCTACGTCGAGACGTAATCCGTCGGTAATGGTTTTCACGGCTGCTTTGGTTGCACAATAAACATTGCCGGAGGGATAGGCTGCATCGCCGGCAACAGAACCGATGTTGACAACGTGTCCGCTGTTGCGCTCAATCATTGAAGGTACAATCAGGCGGGTCATTGCGAGCAGGCCTTTTATGTTTGTGTCAATCATAGTTTCCCAATCTTCCCAGCTGCCTTCGTATTCGGGCTCCAGACCGAGTGCCAGACCGGCGTTGTTAACCAGAACATCTATCCGTGACCAGTTTTCGTCGAGTGATTCAATGGCTCGTCGCGCACCTTCTCTGTCGCGCACGTCGAAGTTTAGTGCGCATACTTCGGCGCCATATTCTTCACGAAGCAACTGTCCGAGCAGTTCGAGTTTGTTGTGATTGCGGCCCGTGATAATCACTTTGTAGCCGCCCAAAGCGAACCTCTTTGCGCAGCCCTCGCCGATACCGCTTGTTGCACCGGTTACGAGAACGATTTTCTTTTCCATAAATTTTTGTAGTGTCTTTTATGATTTTGAGGCAAAGGTATGGGTTTTTAGTTTCGTTGCAAACACATCGTCTGATGCACAATCCCGCTGTATAAACGTTTTTTAGATAGGTTGGCAAAGGTCTGCTGTATCTTTTCAATACCTTTGCAAGCGAAATTTTAAATCAAAAAATCAATGAAGAAAGTTTTATTATTTATTGCAATCACCCTGCCCCTGTTGTTCACCTCATGCTCGTCTGAAAAGATTGAAAACAACCCACTCCTGGGAACATGGGAAAAGATGACAGACGGCGACTATGAAGAAATAAGATTCTATCACGACTTAACTGTCGTTAGGTCTGTTGTTGACAAAGACAGTAAGCTATCACCGAACTCGTGGTGACTACGTTCTGAAAGAAGACGCCATCATTGTACTCAAATGGACATCGGAGAGAAAAAAGAATCCCGTGACCGACAAATGGAGCGAGCCTGAGAATAAGAAAAATTCAATAACATATTCCTACACGCTCAACAAAAGCAATTTCCTTTATTTGACGTATAAGGATATGAATGGGAATCTAGTTAAAGACACTTACACAAAGAAATAAAATTCATCTGGTTCATAAACCCAAACAGGGCGACTCTATAATGAGAGTCGCCCTGTTTTTGTTATCCAGTTTTAATTTAGAAAGTCCACTTGGCCGCTACTGTCGGAATGGCATAGAAGCGATTGTTTTGTCCTTTATCGTTCCAAACGAAGTTGTTGCTGATTTCGACTTCCGAACCAAGTGAAAGTTTAACTTTTTCCCAGCCGCGGATGGTGTTCAGATTATACCATAGCTGCGGTTCTGAAACAACGATAAGCTTTCCGTTAACGTTCGGGTCGTACCACAAATCGCAAAAGCCGCTGAATGTGATTCGTCCGCCGCCGAACGTGGTTCCCCAAACTTCTGTGACTTGGAAGCCGCTGAATGGCTTGAGACCCGTGTGCGAGTTCTTGAAATAATATTTGTAGAGCAATTGCACGCTGAAAGTTTTCGAGAAATCTTTCGATGCCCAGTTCCACGCTCCGCCTGCAAGAACGGAGTGCTGATAGCGGTTGCCATAGTAGGCATTGCCTGCTTCGCCCGAGACGAGTCCGCCGTTATATTCCACGTGGGCCGCCCATTGTTTGTTTTGGCTAACGTTGAATTCGCGTGCAATTTCCCAGTAGGCTCCCATTGCACCGTCGCCTTTATAATCTATGTCGGTGAAAAGATAAGTAGACCCCCAGGTATCGGGTTTAAACATCTCGACGGTTGTGGTGACCGATGTGCGCGACCCCATATCCTTGTAGAGCGAATGCCCGAGGTCGTAGTGCAGTTGAACATTTTGAGAATGCAGATTTGTGAAAGATACCGTTGCGAGAACGGCTAGAATGAATAATTTTTTCATGATAGAATCCTTATTGTTTAAATCGTTGGCAAAGTTAAACAGACTTCATCGCAGGTCGATTACCTCTGTCCGCGGAAAATCTTTTCGGTTGAAACGAAACATTGCGTCGGGCAGGTTTTTTGCGCGGAAGTTCGACACGGATATGCTCACCCACGATGTGTTTTGCAGCATTTTTATTGCCACGGGCTGATAGTTGCGGTTGATGGTTATGAACATTTCGCGAACGCTCCGTCCAGCCGTAGTGGCTTTCATGTGGACGACGGTGTTTTTGCCGGAGGGTTTCATCGATAGGTTGTAGCCCGACTTATACATGGTTACGAATCCGTAGGGATTCATGGCCATGCGCTGTGCTTCGTTGGGTGTGGAGATGTTTACTTCGTTGGTAGATTTCATATAGGTCCACTGTGTCCGTCCGTCGAACCACACTTTCACTGCCGATGTTGAGGCTGTGAATTTTTGTCCTTTGATGGATATGGTTCCCGGAACTCGTCCATATTTTCCGCCGGATATGGTGAAGTTGGCCGTAGCTCCACCTTTATTTCCTATTACGGCCGCGGTTTTGTCGAGTATTTGTCGTGCTTTTTTCGCGTTTTGTGCGATGGCTTTGCCACCGAGCAGCAAGGCCATCACGATGATGATGAGTTTTGTTGTTTTCATTTTTATGTGTTGATGTTATGATTACTTTTCCGAGGGGGCGGACAGACACGGGGTCTGTCCCTACATGCGGCCTGTCGGCCGAATTGGCATGGTAATTTTGAGTTGCTCACACCCGCTGATGCGAGCAATCTTGTTGTTTTGAGTTACCCTCGCCCGCTGGTGTAGGATACAGAGTTGGAGCGTTATCCCTTACTTTTCAATCTTTCAATGAGCGAGTCCAGACTGTTTTCGTCTATGATGAGAACTTCGCGTGGTTTGGAACCTTGTGCCGAGCCAACGACGCCGGCTTTTTCGAGCTGGTCCATCAATCGTCCGGCACGGTTGTAGCCGATTGAGAATCGGCGCTGAATCATGCTTGTTGAACCTTGTTGACTTTGGACGATTGCGCGAGCGGCTTCATCGAAGAGCGGGTCGATTGTTTGGTTATCTAATCCTCCTCCGCCGCCTATGCCATTATCTTCGGATAGAGGTTCGGGAATCTCGAGTGGTGTCACTGGGCCGGGCTGTGCGGCTATAAAGTCGCTTATGTTTTCAACTTCGGGTGTGTCTACGAAGGCGCATTGTACGCGGGTGGGTTCTCCGCCGTTGAGATATAACATGTCGCCTCGACCAACTAGTTGTTGTGCTCCGGGGCGGTCGAGAATTATTCGTGAGTCCATCATGGCCCCCACTCGGAATGCTATTCTGCCTGGGAAGTTGGCTTTGATGTTACCGGTGATTATGGTCGTTGTGGGTCGCTGGGTGGCGATAATCATGTGTATGCCCACGGCTCGTGCCAGCTGTGCGATTCGTGTTATAGGCATTTCGATTTCTTTTCCGGCGGTGAGGATGAGGTCGCCGAACTCGTCGATTATCACGACGAGATAGGGCATATATTCGTGTCCTTCCTCGGGGTTAAGCTGGTGACTGAGGTATTTCTGGTTGTATTCTTTCAGGTTTCGGGCTCCGGCTGTCTTGAGCATGTCATACCGTTCGTCCATGAGCACGCATAGTCCTTTGAGGGTTTTCACAACCTTTTGTACGTCGGTTATTATGGGTTCGTCCACGTTCTCGTCGACGGCAGCCATGAATGGTTTTGCTATTGGGGCGTAGATGCTGAATTCAACTTTTTTGGGGTCGACAAGGACGATTTTCATTTCATTGGGGTGCTTCTTGTAGAGCAGCGATGTAATGATGGCGTTCAGTCCTACTGATTTACCCTGTCCGGTGGCTCCGGCAACGAGCAGGTGTGGAATTTTCGCGAGGTCAACCATGAACACGTCGTTCGTGATAGTTTTTCCGAGCGCGATGGGCAGTTCCATGGTCGATTCCTGGAACTTGCGCGAGTTGAGAATAGAAAACATCGATACGATAGACGGTTTGGCATTGGGCACTTCTATTCCGATAGTTCCCTTTCCCGGCATGGGGGCAATGATTCGAATTCCGATTGCAGCCAAACTGAGGCTATGTCGTCTTCAAGATTCTTAATCTTCGATATTCGCACACCTTGTGCCGGGGTTATTTCGTATAGAGTTATTGTTGGCCCAACGGTTGCGCGGATACTCTTAATTTGTACGCCGAAATCGTTCAGCACCTTTATGATTCTGTTTTTATTGGCTTCGAGTTCCTCCTTGTCGACGTAGTTTATTTGCGAGTCGGAGTCATATTCCTTAAGTAGATTCAGCGTGGGGAATTTCCACATCGTGAACGGTTCGCGTGGGTTGATGGGTGTCGATGGAATATTTTCGCTTGCCACGGTCTTACTGTCGGCTTGTTCGGCCGCCTTAGCGATGTCGACACTCATGGATATTTCATCCTCGTGCTTGTTTTTCGTGGCAGATTCTTTCTTTCGAGCAGGTTCGGGAATATTGTCGGCAATGAATTCCACTTCCTGCTGTTCCGGAATGTTTGTAGATTGAGCGGTGGGGTCGCCCTGCTCCGAAACGGTGAATTTTACCTTGCTTTTTAGATAGTCTACCGGGTTGAGCAGCTTGCGAATGAAGGTTATTGTTTCTGATGTGGCATAGGTTAGGAAAGCCAGCATGGTAATAACAAGCAAGGCTACCAATCCCGGTTCGCCTACGATGTTTTCCATATACTGAACGCAGAATGCTCCGTGTCCGCCGCCGGGATTGAACACCTTGTCGCCCATGAACGGCGCGAGGAACTTTGCGAACATAATAGAACTCCAAATCATTGTTAGAGCCGTTCCGAAGAACCATTTCCAAAGGTCGACCTTCTCGTAGGCCCGCATCATTTTCAATCCGCAAACAATGATGAACAACGGGATTAAAAAGGCCGGAATACCGAAACATTTCGCAATGAGAAAATAGGAAAGAATGGCTCCTACCGAGCCGCAATAGTTATGAAATTCGTGTGCCGTGTTTTCAACTTCGCCCGGACGCAGTTCGGTGACCAGGCTTTGGTCGGCCTGCCCTGTGCTGAAATAACTAATGAAGGCTATGAGTAGAAAGATTGCTACAAGGAACAATATAAGTCCTAAAATGAAACCTGTTTTGTCGTTAAGTATATTATTGAATCCGATCGCTTCGCTAAATGTTTTAGCCTTGCGTTCAGTTTTTTTCTTTGCCATTCTGAATCTAAATATTTTGATGCAAAAGTAACGAGATGTTCACAATTAATTGTCCCCCTCCCTTGTCAGGTGTAGGCTGATGTATTAAGAGAAATATTAAATTACTTGCATTATAAATTCGACAATTACTGTCGGTGAAAGCTCCATCGCCTAACGTAATTGGGCGTTCTTGTAGTCGCAGAAAAGTTTGGCTATATTTGCTGCCATGAAAAAAGAGCAGTGAGGCTCATAAAACAAACATTCATGGATAGGTTAAAAAGATTTCAGGTTAGCTCAGCCCAAAACGAAACGTTGAATTGGGCTTTCGGAATTTATTTACTGGTGGTTATTTTAGGATTTGTGGATAACTGGCTCGGTCGCCGGCCGAGTCGGCTGAATCGCTCGTGCAAGTATTTGCTTCCGCGCAAAACGAACGTATAATGCTCATTGTTGAACAATTGCTCACCGGATGCGGCGAACTGCTGATGCTAGAGATTTTCAGGCGTTGCTTGTATCGCGAGAATCAATATTTCGTTCATCTTGCCGCTGTAGTTCTGATGGTTCTGATGGCGCTCGATGATTATTCATTGCTTGCCCAACGGTACAACGATAGATGAAAATGGTTTGCATGAAACTGCGTGGAGTTTTTTCCAAACCAGGTTCTATACTTATAATCATTATGCAATGCTCTTGGTGAAACTGTTTCTCGGAATTGCACTCGCGTTGCGCTATGGTGGACGGATAAGACTCTACGGTTTGTCGCTTTTCATTGTCCCGCTGTTTATGATGCTCTGTTCGTTTGCCTATTTCTATGCCTACACGGAAATTGGCGGTCTTACGATGGATGATATAAACACGCTCAACTCTTTTCTTAGCATCGTGAACCTCATTCTCATGCCACTTCCGGTTGTACTGCTTCGTTTGTCGATGTCTACAGATTCATAATTAACAACAATATGAACACTTTCTCAAGGCTCTGCAATCACCGAATAGGGTGGGCGAGCATTTTTCTTTTCATTACCATTCTTCCTATTTCCATGTCGGCTCGCAAAGTAACTAACTTCGATTCAGGTTGGCGATTTATGTTGGCCGACGACAAACGTATGTCCGACAAAACTTTCGACGATTCATCATGGCGACTGCTTGACCTGCCGCACGACTGGGCCATCGAGGGCGATTTCTCGGCCGGTAATCCAAGCGGAGCAGGCGGAGGGGCATTACCTGGCGGAGTGGGATGGTATCGCAAGAGCTTCCGCGTAGAGAGCGCGTCGCCCGAACAAAAACACATGGCCATACGATTCGACGGAGTATATATGAACTCAACAGTATGGATAAACGGCCACAAGCTCGGTACGCGCCCCTATGGTTACATCTCTTTCGAATACGATTTGACACCTTTTATTATATGGGGCGGCGAAAACGTAATAGCCGTGAAGGTTGACAACTCCGACCAACCGAACTCGCGCTGGTATTCGGGATGCGGAATTTACAGACACGTGTGGCTTGTTGAAACCAGTCTGCTACACATCGACACATGGGGCGTTTTCGTGATGCCTAAGAAAATAAAAGGCGACAACTGGCAGGTGCCCGTGAACGTTGTACTGAAAAACAGTGAAGGCAGACAACCGATGATTCGTAATACGCTGCTCGATAAGAACGGTCGAATCGTAGCCCGCCAGGAAAGTAGGTCGGTTAGCCAAACTCTCATGGTGCGACGGCCGATGCTTTGGTCGGTGTCTACTCCGAACGTTTATAAACTCAAAACAGAGATAATTCTCAATGGAAAGGTTGTCGATGAAGAAACTACAATCACAGCCTTTCGCGAGTTCCGTTTCGACGCCAGTAGCGGTTTCTGGCTTAATGGCCGGAATATGAAAATCAACGGCGTTTGTAACCATCACGACCTGGGATGCCTTGGTGCCGCACTAAACGAAGATGCACTACATCGTCAACTCTTCAAGCTCAAGGAAATGGGTGTCAATGCCATCCGCTGTTCGCACAATCCGCCCGCGCCCGAACTTCTGAATCTCTGCGACACGATGGGGTTCATTGTCATGGACGAATCGTTCGACATGTGGCGTCGTAAGAAAACTAAGAACGATTATGCCCGCTTTTTCGACGAATGGCATGAACGCGACCTAACCGACATGGTTCTGCGCGACCGCAATCATCCCAGCATAATGATATGGAGCATCGGAAACGAAGTGCTCGAGCAATGGTCGTCGGCCGACACCGACGCGCTGACTCTCGAGCAGGCTAATCTTATATTGAATGCCGGGCAGGATGCTTCGAAACTCGCCCACGGTTCTGAGCTATCGCCCAATTCGCTACTCACAATTCATCTGGTCGACATCATTCGCCGCCTCGACACATCGCGCCCCATAACCGCGGGATGCAATGAGCCATCGCCCAACAACCACCTCTTCAAATCAGGTGCGCTCAACCTGATAGGATTCAACTATCATCACGAAATGATAAACGATGTCCCGAAAAACTTCCCCGGTAAACCGTTCATCATGACCGAAAGCGTATCGGCTTTGCAGACGCGCGGATTTTATAGGATGCCGTCGGATAGTATCTTCGTTATGCCAGAACGGTGGGACCGACCTTACACCGACCCGACAATGATGTGTTCGGCTTACGACAACTCGCATGCCCCATGGAGCTCGACCCATGAGGCAACCTGGGATGTTGTAAAGCATAAACCATATTGCTCCGGGCAGTTTATCTGGACAGGCTGGGATTATATCGGCGAACCAACTCCTTATGGCTTCCCCGCACGAAGCAGCTATTTTGGAATAATCGACTTGGCCGGTTTCCCAAAGGATGCCTATTATATGTATCAAAGCGAATGGACCAACAAACCCGTGCTGCATCTCTTTCCGCATTGGGATTGGCTGCCGGGACAAACTATCGACATGTGGTGCTATTACAGTCGGGCCGATGAGGTTGAACTCTTTGTCAACGGAAAAAGTCAGGGCATTCGTCGTAAACCCGACTCGCACACCTATCATGTCTCATGGCGCGTGCAATATGAACCCGGTGAAGTGATGGTTGTAGCCCGAACGAATGGCAAAGAAACCGGCCGACAGATTATACGAACATCCGGTCAGCCCTACGCTATTCGTCTCACCACCGACTATATCGGCAAGGACACCTATTTCGTTAATGCCGAGGTGGTCGATAAAGAAGGCAACCTGTGTACGACCGCCGAAAACGATATAGTTTTCTCGTCCGACAATGCCGAGATAATCGGTGTTGACAACGGTTCTCAGTTCTCAACCGAGCGTTTCAAGGCCAATCATCGTAAAGCCTTTTTCGGTCGCTGTCTCGTTGTTCTGAAATCTAAATCTCCCAATCCGATAACTCTCCGCGCCCGTTCCATTGGCCTCGCCGATACCCAAATAAACCTCTAGCAACAAATCTTACATGAAAATTGCCCTTTGAGATGCGTATAACTCACCATCAAAGGGCAATTTCATTTACGTATATCGTATTCTAATAATTTATAAGATGACAACGCAATTCGGTGACCGTTTTTGCCCCCCGAATTCCCAGGACGCTTTCCCGATGACCGTTTTTTGTTCCCTGAATTCCCAGG
>NZ_BAKH01000041.1 GCF_000614105.1 Prevotella micans DSM 21469 = JCM 16134 | reverse complement strand
GACGGCGCGGGGCAAAATACTATTGTATTCGGCTTGTTTCGTTCTGGAGTTGTTTATGTTAATTGAATTTTTCATTCAGCCTAGGTTTCTTGTCCGGTTCATCCGGGTGGTTATCGTTGTTTTTAAAACGATTACGCTGGCAAAAATACATTTTTCAGTTGGGGGCGCAAAATCAGTTGGCGCGAAATGTGGGGCGAATCAATGTGGGGCGGCAAATCATCCCTCGGGGTCTGTCACTAAGTGCGGGCGTTCCGCCCGAGACCGACGACGACGGGCACTACGACCGACCGAAAACACACTCTGATTTTTATTGTACCTTTGTCGCACGCCAATACACAAGGATAACAGGGCATTGGCGAATAAATACAAACCGAAAATGTTGACTGATTCGAAACATATAAAGATTGTCGATTACGACTATTCTTTGCCCGAAGAACGTATTGCGAAACACCCTATCGCGCAACGCGACCGCAGTAAACTGCTGGTGTATCGGAAAGGCACAATAACCCACGACTCGTTTCGGAATCTGCCGAAATATCTGCCCAAAGGTGCGCTCATGGTTTTCAATAACACCCGAGTTATTCAGGCGCGGATGCACTTCAGGAAAGAAACCGGAGCACTAATCGAAATATTCCTCATGGAACCCGTTCGGCCGGCCGACTACGAGCGGGTGTTCCAATCGAATGGCCAATGCTCGTGGCTTTGCATGGTGGGGAATCTGAAGAAGTGGAAGGACGGTAGGCTCAAGCGAATTGTCGACATAAAAGGCACGTCGGCCGTTCTCAGTGCGTCGATTAACGGCACGTCGGGCAGCATGCAGAGTATCGATTTCGAATGGGATGGCCGGTTCTCGTTCGCCGAAGTTCTGGAAGCCGTGGGCGAACTGCCGATTCCGCCCTATCTGAACAGAGAAACACAGGAAAGCGATAAAACCGACTATCAAACCGTGTATTCGAAAATCAACGGTTCGGTTGCGGCTCCAACCGCCGGACTGCATTTCTCTTCCGAGGTGCTCGACGCACTCGACAGTCGGGGAATCGAACGCGAAGAACTAACGCTGCACGTAGGCGCGGGGACGTTCAAACCGGTCAAGTCGGCCGAAATAGCCGGTCACCAAATGCATTCCGAATATGTTGTGGTGCGCAGGCACACGCTCGAACGCCTGATAGCCCACCAGTCGCACGCCATAGCCGTCGGCACAACCAGCGTTCGCACCCTCGAAAGCCTCTACTACATGGGCGTAAAACTCGAAATCAACCCCGACACAACCCAGCACAACCTGCACGTATCGCAATGGGAACCATACGACCTCGAACACAACGAAGCCGGCCTGGTCGTGGTCAGGAATAGAGCGGTGAGCGTTGAAAAATCGCTCCGAAATCTGCTGAACTGCCTCGAGCGCGATGGCTCGGAAGCCCTGCATTCAAGCACGCAGATAATAATAGCGCCGGGGTACAGATATAAAATCGTCGACATGCTCGTAACCAATTTTCATCAGCCCAAATCAACTCTGTTGCTTCTCGTGAGCGCATTCGTGAAAGGAGATTGGCGGCAAATCTACAACTACGCACTCCGGCACGACTTCCGCTTCCTTAGCTATGGCGACAGTAGCTTGCTGATACCATAACATCATCTAATCTCAAAACAATAGAATTATGAAAATCGGAGATAAAGTTCGATTCCTGAGCGAAACCGGAGGCGGAAGAATCTCAGGATTCCAAGGAAAAAATATAGTGCTCGTTGAAGACGAAGACGGATTCGAAATCCCAACCCTCGTCTCGGAAGTAATTGTCGTTGCCGACAGTAGCGAAACCGAAAAACAAATAGCAAAAGCCGAAAAACAACAACAGGCAAGCAGCCAACCCGATAATCGCTCCATAAAACAACGACTCGCCGACAACGAAAACGATGAATACGACGATACACCCGACGACCCGTCGGTTAACTTCACCCCGCCCGTGAAAGAACGCGAAGAAGGCGAACTGCTCTCTATCTATGTAGGCTTCGTTCCGATAGACGAAAAGCAAATAACACAAACAAAATTCGAAGCATATCTCATCAACGACTCGAACTACTTCATAGCCTACAACTACCTGTTCAAAAACGGAGAAGAATGGCAAGCCGAATCGTCAGGCGAAATAGAACCGAATACAAAATTCCTACTGAATGAATTTTCGCATACCGACTTGAACTCAATGCTCAACATAGCCGTTCAGCTCATTGCCTACAAACGCGAAAAAACATTCAAAATCAAACCGGCTATCGACTCGCGATTCAAACTCGACGCAACAAAATTCTATAAACAAAACTCTTTCCGCGAAAACGACTTCTTCGAACAGTCGGCAATTATATATCCCATCGTGGAAGCCGATAAAATTATACACCAGTTCGAAATCAAATGCCGATGCAATCAAGGAAAGTATGCTCACAACCCTAAAGCCCGAACCGGCGAAACCACAAACAGCACCGGCTCGCAAAGCCAATACCACACGACAAGAGAAACGTTACCCATCCGAACAAAGCAAAAGCGCAAAGGTGAAACAGATTCTCAAAGACGATAAGGTGGTAATCGACCTCCACATTGAACAACTCCTCGAAACAACCGTCGGAATGAACTCCACCGATATACTGGAATATCAGCTCGACGTGTTCCGCAACACCCTCGAACAATACAAGAATAAGCCAGGGCAGAAACTCATCTTCATCCACGGGAAAGGCGAAGGAGTACTGCGGCACGCGCTCATTCACGAGTTAAACTACAAATACAAACACTTCAGATACCAAGACGCATCGTTCCGCGAATACGGCTACGGTGCCACACAAGTAACAATTAGAAACTAGAAGAGAGAGTTATGAAACACGGATTCGTGAAAGTTGCTGCGGCCATCCCGTCGGTGAGAGTTGCCGACACAAAATTCAATCTGGCCGAAATCAAAAACCAAATCATTCACGCCGAAGAGCAGGGAGTAGAAGTTGTTGTGTTTCCCGAACTGTCAATTACAAGCTATAGCTGTCAGGATTTGTTCGGGCAGCAGCAATTGCTCGACAACGCCGAACACGCAATTTCCAAACTGCTCGAAATCATTCATAAGCTTGATGTAATTGTAATCGTCGGCGCCCCTATAAGTATAAACGCCATGCTGCTCAACTGCGCTGTCGTGATGCAACAAGGACGAATCCTCGGCGTGGTCGCCAAAACATATCTCCCGAACTATGGCGAGTTCTACGAGAAACGCTGGTTCGCATCATCGCGGAACATTCGCCAGCAAAACATCTGCTACGCCGGACAGGAAATAACCCTTACGCCCGACGCACAGATTTTCCAAACCGATGAAGGTATGCGATTCGGCATCGAAATATGCGAAGATGTATGGGCGCCTACTCCTCCGAGCAATAACCTCGCGCTGGCCGGAGCTGAAATAATCTTCAATCTCTCGGCAAGCAACGAACTCATTGGCAAGCACGCCTATCTAAAATCATTGCTCGCACAGCAAAGTGCAAGAACCATCAGTGGATATGTCTACAGCGGATGCGGATTCGGTGAAAGCACCCAAGATGTGGTGTACGGCGGCAACGCAATGCTCTTTGAAAACGGAGTAATGCTCGAAGAAGCCAACCGATTCTCGCTCGAACCGCAACTAACGATATCCGAAATCGATGTGGAGAAACTGCGTACTCAGCGGCGTATCGATAGCACATATTCATCTGCCATTAAATTAGCAACCGAAGCGCGACTCATTCAATGCGCCGCACCAAATAATCGCAATCGCAAGTTCAGACTCACACGGAAAATTAATCCTCATCCTTTTATTCCAACCGATGCCAATATGGAATTGTCGTGCAACGAGATTCTGAACATACAAGTTTGTGCCCTAGCTAAACGACTCGTTCACACGCAAGCACGAACGGCTGTTATAGGCATCAGCGGCGGGCTCGATTCTACTCTCGCTTTACTTGTTTGCGTAAAAGCTTTCGATAAACTAAAGCGCAAACGTAAAAATATCATCGGTATAACAATGCCCGGACTCGGAACCACTGATCGAACATATCACAACGCCGTGACTCTGATGAAACAACTTGGGATAAGTGTAAAAGAAATAAGCATTGCGCCAGCTGTTAAGCAACATTTCGAAGACATCAACCACAATCCTCATACGCATGACACAACTTACGAGAACTCCCAGGCGCGCGAACGAACTCAGATACTTATGGATGTTGCCAACCAGTACGGCGGACTTGTCATCGGCACGGGCGACTTGAGCGAACTGGCCCTCGGATGGTGCACTTATAACGGAGACCATATGAGTATGTATGCTGTCAATGTCGGTGTTCCGAAAACCCTCATTCGCCACCTTGTCCGCCATATTGCAGCTACTGAATCGCCCCTTGCGACAGCCTCGATTCTGCTCGATATTATCGATACTCCCATCTCGCCAGAACTCACACCGGCTGCAAAGGATGGGCAAATTGCACAGAAAACTGAAGACATAGTTGGGCCTTATGAGCTTCATGATTTCTTTCTATATCATTTTCTGCGTCACGGCTCTCGTCCCGAAAAGATTTTTTATCTGGCGACTATTGCTTTTGCCGACATTTATTCTGAAGATATTATCAAACGATGGTTAACTGTTTTTCTTCGGCGTTTCTTCGCCCAGCAGTTTAAGCGTTCGTGCTTGCCTGATGGTCCGAAAGTGGGCAGTGTGAGCCTTTCTCCTCGGGGTGATTGGCGCATGCCGTCGGATGCTGTGGTGTCTGACTGGCTCAAGTTCAGCTAAAAGAATGTAGTAATGGTAGAAATCGCCCGCTTGCTTTATAGTAGGCGGGCGATTTCGGCTTCGAGATTTGTTATTTGAGATGGATTGCGAACTACTTCGTTGTTGCGATTGATTAGATAGATTATCGGTGAAACGGTTGCGGGAGCTGTGTAGGCTTGACTTACACCGGTGTTGTCGTAGACATTTATCCAGGGTAGCGACGAGACTTGTTCTTTCCAGAAATGGGCGTTGTCGTCGAGCGACACCATATAGATTTCGAATCCACGGTTGTGGAATTTGTTGTAAATGTCGCGCAGGTGCATTATGTAGGCTGTTGAGCCTTCGGATGCAAACACATGAAAGTTTAGCAGGACTACTTTGCCTTTGAGTTCGGTTAGATGTCGGGGGTGTCCCAGATTATCGCGTAGCGGAATGTCTATCACGCCGGCTTCTTCGGCATTCATTTCCACCACTTTTTGTTTGGTTTTTCGGGCATTTGCAATGCTTTGGAGTGCTATGTTGTGGAGATTTTGGGTGCGTTCGGCTCCGGGAAAATATGTATCCCAGCTGGTTGCTACAGCTCCGAATACTTTGTTGTCTTTGGGTTCGTTTGAAGGGTCGAAGATTAGGCGTGCTTGATTGCCGATGATTATGTATTGAAAGAGTGCAAAGTAGCTGTAGGCTTTCATTGGTTCGCGGTAGATGTAGTTTCGGGTTATGTGTTGTTTGTAGTTTTCAATGAGCTGGTTTATAATGGAGTCAGCTCCGTAGGGTCTGTTTGCCATGATGTTTTGGCATTCGTTTTGGAGTGCTATTTGTTTTAGGGCCAGTTCTTTTATTTTTTGATTTTCAGGTGAATTTGCCACCTCATAGTTTGTTGCCATTCCGGGGTATGATGCTTTTATTTGTAGAGTTTCGGTTGAGTCGATGGCTAGGTTTATAATTTGGTCGGCTATTCGGAGTCTGTAGAACTCGGGGTTTGATACGGTGTCGGCTGCGAATTCGAACTGTCCTGTTTGGTCGAGTTTGAGAGAGTCTATAATTGTGATTCCGTCGAGTGTATTATGCTCGAAATAGAGTGTGGAGTCTTTTGCGTTTGTGAGTGTTCCGGTAATATGGAATTTTCGGTCGGTGCATCCAACCATAATTATTGTCCCTAATAGTAATGTGATGAGTTTTGCTTTTTTCATTCTTGTGTTGCTGTTTTTATGTTTGCAAAGGTAGTTGGTTCGATGTTTATATGGATTGATTGCAATCATTCCGAATTTTTTGGTCTGGGCTGAAGAAATATCAATATTTAAAAGACGACCCGCCTAGAAATTCGCGGAGTAAGGAGGTGGGTGGCAAGTGTCTGAAGGGGAGTGGCTTGAAATAACTGAGGAATTTCCGGAGGCGATAGGCTTCGGCGTATTCTTCGCAGTTTTCGGGTACTTGTTCGAGAATGGCTTCGGCTTGGGGCTTGATAACGGCGAGTTCGAATAGCATGGCGGTGTTGAACATCACATCGGCGTTTTCCTGATAGGGGAATATCCATTTGTTTTCGCCGGCGCGCACGCTTGGCCAGCGTTTGATGGTTTCGATGGCCGATGATGCGCGGTATTTATGGTCACGAACTATTCGGCGGAGCAGTCGGTTGTCGGTTGTGGGAATGTAGTTGTGGTCGTCCAGAAGAATGGTTGTGAGGGCGGAGGCGTAGATTTTGAAGATTCGCTCGGCGGGTACTTTTTCGGTGAGTAGTGGGTTGAGGGCGTGGATTCCTTCAACGATTAGAATATTGTTTGAATTGAGGCGCAACTTGCGACCGCTCTTCTCGCTCTGTCCGGATTGAAAATTATATTTGGGCAGTTCTACTTCCTCACCGTTAAAAAGGGCGTTGAATTGTTTGTTGATGAGGGGTATGTCGAGGCAATAGAGACTTTCGTAGTCGAACTCGCCGTGCTCGTCTCGTGGCGTTTTTTCACGGTCAACAAAATAATCGTCCAATGAAATTTGCACTGGTCGTACTCCGCTTGCCAACAGCTGCACTGAAAGTCGCTTGCTGAATGTTGTTTTTCCGCTAGACGATGGGCCTGCAATGAATACTGCCTTCAGTTCGGGTTGAGCTGCAATGGTGTCGGCAATTTGGGATATCTTTTTCTCCTGAAGGGCTTCGTTTACGTTTATCAAATCGGTTGCGAATCCTTTTTTCACAGCTTCGTTGAAATCGCCTACGGTTGAGATTCCGAGGATTCCCTGCCAGCGATGGTGCTCTTTGAATACTTCGAACATTTTGTGCTGTTTAATCATCGGTCCAAGCTGCGAAGGGTCGGCAGGTGAGGGAAGACGGAGGAGAGCTCCGTCGAAAAACGGCTCAAGACCGAAAAGACTGAGCTGGGATGTGTTGGTTAGCATCGAGCCGTAGTAGAAATCTTTGTAGTCGTCGAGAACATAGTAGGTTGTGTAGAGCGCACCCACGTTTTTGAGGAGCTTTACTTTCGAGCGGTCGCCCAGGTCGTTGAATAGCTTTACGGCTTCTTCGGTTGTCACTTCGAATCGCATAATTGGTATCTGGGCCTGGATTATCTCTTGCATCCTTCGACGAATGTTCTCCACGTCGCTTGAAGTTACGGGATGCCCCAGCTTGAGGTTGCAGAAATAACCGTTGGATACGGGAATGTCGATTATAACATTGCTTCCGGAATATAGGTCGTGCACCGCCTTGCAAAGAACCATGAACAGCGAACGGGTGTAGGTTCGCATTCCTGACGACGAGCGGAGATCGAGAAATTCTATGTCTTTGTTGCGGAAAACTCTGAAGTGCAAGCCCTCGACTTTGTTGTTTACCTTGGCACTCACAGGGCCGTGCTGCATGTGTATGTTTGCCGTTTTGAATATTTCAGAAAGGGTTGAGCCCAAAGGTACTTCTAGGTTCTTTTTATTATTTTTGCAACGTATTTTCAATATTTGTTTCATGTTTACGGGTTTTTAATTAATTGTGCATAAAGGTAAGGAAATCCCCTGTCGTAACGGAAAATGTATATTGTATCAAGGATAATAGATTTATGACAACAAGTGATTATTTAGCTATTACATTTAAAATTATCGGCTCGCTGGCCTTACTCATCTACGGCATGAAGGCAATGAGCGAAGCCCTTCAAAAAATGGCCGGTTCGCAGCTACGCCATATTCTGGGAGCAATGACAACCAACAGATTCACTGGCATGCTCACAGGAACATTTATAACCTGTGCCGTGCAGTCGTCGTCGGCTACCACGGTTATGACGGTCTCGTTTGTAAATGCCGGACTTCTGACGCTCGCACAGGCTATCTCCGTGATTATGGGCGCTAATATCGGTACAACGCTGACGGCGTGGATAATGTCGCTAGGTTATTCGGTAGACCTTAGCAATTTTGTGTTTCCGGCGTTCCTGGTAGGAATAATTTTGATTTATACACGCCGGATGCGCTACATAGGCGACTTCCTGTTCGGTTTGTCATTCATGTTCTTCAGCTTAGTTCTGCTCAGCAGTGCTGGTAGTGCTCTTCGGCTTGAAAGTAATGTTGCCATAATCCATTTCTTCCGTTCGTTTGATGTAAATAGCTATTTCACAATCATTATTTTCCTTGCCATCGGTACATTGATAACTTGCATCGTACAGTCATCGGCCGCCGTTATGGCTATAACCATAATGATGTGCTCTACAGGAGTTTTACCAATCTATCTCGGCATAGCTCTCGTTATGGGCGAAAATATCGGTACTACAATCACCGCTAATCTGGCTGCCTTAGCCGCCAATACACAGGCTCGACGAGCTGCTCTGGCTCATTTGATGTTCAATGTCATCGGAGTGATATGGGTGCTTTGTCTGTTCTATCCATTCGTCAATACAGTTTGCCGATTCGTTGGCTATGACCCGCAAACAAATAACCTTACACACCAACAACTCGCGATAAAACTACCTATAATCCTCGCCGCTTTCCACACCAGTTTCAATGTGATAAACACTGCAATGCTTATGGGGTTTATCCCACAGTTGGAAAGGATGGTTTGCCTCATTATCAAACCCCGGAAAAAGGAAGAGGACGAAGAATTCCGATTACGTTTCATCCAGGCAGGCATAATGAAAACTCCAGAACTGTCGGTTCTCGAAGCCAGCAAGGAAATACACTCTTTTGCCGAACGAATGCAGCGGATGTTCGGTATGGTGCGCGAATTGCTCGTAACAAAAGATGAGAACGCGTTCGTGAAACTATTCTCGCGAATAGAAAAATACGAAGGCATATCCGACAACATGGAAATCGAAATAGCCAAATATCTCGACGGAGTGAGCAACGCCCATCTGAGCGACGAAACAAAGGATAAGGTACGGGCTATGCTTCGCGAAATATCCGAACTCGAAAGCATTGGCGATGCCTGCTACAACATTGCTCGAACGGAGAACCGTAGAATAACTAGCAAGGAGGATTTCACAGACGAACAAATCAGCCGTATTAATCAAATGTTCGCTCTTGTGGACAACGCTCTCTCTGAAATGAACAATATTCTTGTTGGTCATAAGCAGGACAATAACGTTAATCTCTCATTCAACATAGAGAACGAAATCAATAACTATCGTAATCAGCTCAGAAGTCAGAATATAAACGATGTAAACGACCATAAATATACATATGCTATAGGCACGATGTATATGGATATAATTCAGGAGTGCGAAAAGCTAGGCGACTATATCGTAAATGTTGTCGAGGCACGTATGGGTGTTCGTCAGCAGGAAGTTTGATTATATTTCTGCGAGTTTATACTATCTCGGTTGCTATCGACTATGTGAAATATGGTGTAAAAACCTCATTCAAAGTATAAGAATATGATTCAGAAAAAACAGATAACCGAACAGCAGGCTTTACGCAAACTGGCTGACCTGTGCGCCCGTAGCGAGCATTCCGAAGGAGAGATTCGCGAAAAAATGCGCAACTGGAATCTGTCTGATGAGGCCATTCAGCGTGTACTGAATGAACTTACAGAACAGCACTACATCGACGACGCCCGATTCACCCGATTCTTTGTGCACGACAAGATTCGCTACAACAAATGGGGGCGACGGAAAATCGAACAGGCCCTTTGGCAGAAAAGAATATCGGAAGATATTGCCCACGATGTGTTTGACCAGGTTGACGACCAAGAATATATCCAAATTCTTGCACCACTACTCAAAAGTAAATTCAAAACTATAAAGGCTAAAACCGATTACGAACGATCTATGAAGCTCATTAAGTTTGCCATGGGGCGCGGCTTCGAAATGGAACTAATTAGGAAATGTATAGACAATGAAATCGAAGAAAATAACATTTAGTCTTGCCGAACGACTGCTGAATTTAATAGCTCCACGAAGCTGTGTTATGTGCGGCTCACGACTCACTATAAGTGAAAACACGCTCTGCGCTGACTGCAACATGCACTTGCCACGTACAAACTATCACCTTTCACCCACAGACAATGAACTTGTGAGAATATTTTGGGGACGATTCCCCATCACATCCGGCACATCATTTCTTCTCCACGTTCCGAGCTCGGCAAGTGCAAGAATAATCTATGAGCTTAAATATGGTAATAAGCCTCAGATTGGCTTATCGTTGGGCAAAGCAATAGCCGAAGAATATCTACCAACCGGATTCTTCAACGGCATAACCGCCCTGTTTCCCGTACCATTGTCGCGTCGCCGACTCATGCAACGAGGCTACAATCAAAGCCTCGAAATTGCTCGCGGAATAAATACTGCAACCAATCTACCGATAATCGACGGAGCCATAAAAAGAAGGAGATTCCGTTCATCGCAAACTTCGAAAAGTAGAATAGAGCGAAACGAGAATGTGGCCAATGATTTCAAACTTATTGACCAACAAAAGATAAACGGGCAGCATCTCCTAATCATTGACGACATCGTGACAACCGGAGCAACCATAGTTGCCCTAGCAACCGAACTCCTCAAAGCCCCAAATGTAGAAATTAGCGTATTTACAATTGGAGTGGCAAACAGTCTTGTTGCTTGAATCAAAATCTTTGAATTATGAAACTAAAAGATCTGTTCTATCTTCAAAAATCCGACCGAAAAGCAATTATCTTCCTTCTCGCACTTTGCGCATTCATCGTCGCCGGAATATTCTTTATTGGCAAATTAGAAATAAAAACCGACCATTCAGATCCCTTTTCTGCCGAGAAATCAATTCTTAAGCATCGCTCGGCTAATTCAAACTATTCTCCATACACTTACGAAAACCGACATATAGAACTCTTCCCCTTTGACCCCAACACCGCCGACAGTACTGCACTCCGACGACTTGGCCTAGCAAGATTCCAAATTAGAAACATTTATAGATACCGCGCAAAAGGAGGAGTATATCGCTCGCCGATGGACTTTGCACGGCTCTATGGGCTCACTCGGAAACAATTCCGCCAACTCGAACCATACATAAAAATAAGTCCCGATTATATGCCTGCCTCCACCTTACCCCAGGTTGTATCCTATAGGGAAAAACATGCTGAAGAGATTCGTCGCGCTTACGAGCAATTCAAGAAAGAAGACAACTACGAGCCTTATAAAAAATACGACCGCGACACTGTGCGCTTCCCGATTAAAATAAAGGCAGGACTGCACATTAACCTTGCCCAGACCGATACTTCACAACTTAAAAAAGTTCCAGGAATAGGTTCCGGATGGGCTCGTACCATAATCAGCTACGGTAGGCGTCTCGGCGGATATATTGCAGTTGGACAGCTACGCGAAATAGATGGATTCCCCGAAGAATCGTTGCCCTATTTCGAGATACGCAATCCGCGTATTGACAAAATCAACTTAAATCGCCTAACACTGAATCAACTTCGTCGCCATCCTTATATTAATTTCTATCAAGCCAAACAAATCTGTGAATATCGCCGTTTGAAAGGGCCACTCACGAATCTTTCTCAACTCAGTATTCTCAAAGAATTTCCTCCCGAAGCAATAAACCGCCTTAAACCTTACGTCGAATTCTAAACCCCGAGATTAAGAATAAAAGCGAATACACTGGCAAAAATTCTGCCGACAGGAATCATGACTACGCAGAGCTGGCAAAACCTCTACCGGCTCTACAAAACTTTCACTGACAGAGGGCGACGCAAATTTTGTTTTGCAGATTGCGCATCGGACTATGAGTTAATCCACCATTACTTATAATAGCAAAACAAAGCCTATTACCGTTCGACGCCGTGAGATAGCCCGCCAGAGAGCTAACACCACGTACAGTGCCGGTTTTTGCCCGAACATTTCCTTGTGCAGGAGTTGATTTCATTCGGTTTCTAAGCGTTCCGTCGACCCCGGCAATTGGGAGTGTATTCAAAAATGTGTTGTAAATGTCAGGCTTTAGAAAAGCATATCGTAAAAGCTTAACCTCGAGTTCGGCGCTCAGATAATTGTAGAGCGAAAGGCCGGAGCCGTCAGCAATAATGCAGTCCGATGGATTCATACCAATACGTTTTACTAGCTGTTTGATTTCAGCCCGTGCATGCTGTGCCTTGGCCCAACGAGCTCGTCTGGCTGCAGCAATCTGATAGAACATTGATTCGGCAAAAAGATTATCGCTTCGCTTCATCATTCGATGCATCACCTGGTCGATGGAGTGAAATCGAGTATCAAGAAGCTGAGCGGCAGACGGCAACTGTTGTTCTCCTATTCCTGAGACCTCAATACCTGCCTGGCGTAAGGCCTTTTGGAAACGTTCGACAAAATCATCACGTCGGCCAACGAGGATTGGCGACAAAGAAGGATTATCATCATCCAGCACCAGCCCCATCCCATCTTTTCGCGTTCTTTGAAAGATAGGTCGACATATATATTTCCATCCACAGCCGAGATACCCAGTTCTTTAACTGCACTTACGAACGAGGATAAATCCGACGAGTCGAACATCGGGTCCATCCCACCTACGCAATATAGATTGCCCTGTAGCACACGTGTCGAATCAACAATACTCCCGGTGAAATAGAGTCGCGTGGAGAACTTATAATAACTTCCGAGACGGTCGAGCGCCACAATAGCAGTTACGCATTTCATAGTCGATGCTGGACGAAGGTGGAGTCGGGCATTATAACTGTAAAGGCAACTGTCACCAGTCAAATCCCACACCATCAAACCTGTTTGAATAGTTTCACTTAATTTGCCAGTCAATAAATTGTCGAGTCTAAGCCGAATATTTTCCTGCCAGCTTAACTCTGGGTTGGTGTCGAACGTGGGAATAATACTATCTAGAATACTGTCGTCCTCAAGAATTACGGTTGTTGCCTGCTGATTTTCATTGAGCAGACGCGCAATCTCAATGCTGTCGATGTATACCTGCGCTTTTAGCGGAAACGAAAAAAGAACTGCCATCATGACAATGGCAAAGAGTTTGGGTTTCATAGGTAATTCTATATGTTTTTGATGAGATAATTCGAATTTTTTGGCATGATGCTTATACTCTTCCGCCCATATTCAATGAGTACGCAATGTGCAGACCGGCGAAAATGATTATTTCGGCAAGCTCTTGGTATCTGATTTATGTGGGAAGATTCTGTTCATAAATACATCGCAAAATTACAAAAATAAGGGTGCTTTAGGAGCTTGTGGATTGAATGTGCTACTTTTGCCTACATTATCAGGATAGATAAAATTTTAATTTCATAACACAGAAACTTTATGAGTAATAACTTATTGAAAGGCAAAAGAGGTATCATTTTCGGTGCACTCAACGAAAAGTCCATTGCATGGAAAGTTGCAGAACGCGCAGTTGAAGAAGGGGCTAAAATAACCCTTTCAAATACACCTGTAGCTGTGAGAATGGGAGCTGTAAAAGCTTTAGCAAATAAATTAAACTGTGAAGTGGTTTCAGCCGATGCAACCAACGTAGCTGATCTCGAAAACGTGTTCAGAAAATCAATCGATGTACTCGGTGGGAAAATTGACTTTATACTGCATGCTATCGGAATGTCGCCTAACGTTCGGAGACGTAAAACCTACGACGACCTTGACTATAATATGCTCGACAAAACACTCGACATCTCAGCCATATCGTTCCATAAAATGATTCAAAGTGCTAAGAAGCTCGATGCTATCAATAAAAACGGCTCTATTATTGCCCTTTCCTATGTTGCTGCACAACGTACCTTTTACGGATATAATGACATGGCCGATGCAAAAGCTCTCCTGGAAAGTATCGCACGCAGTTTCGGCTACATCTATGGCCGCGAAAGTAGTGTCAGAATTAATACAATCTCTCAGTCCCCTACTATTACAACCGCCGGCGAGGGCGTTAAGGGTATGGATAAGCTCTACGATTTCGCAAATCGTATGTCGCCGCTTGGAAATGCTTCGGCTGAGGAGTGTGCAGACTATTGTATCGTAATGTTCTCTGACTTAACTAGAAAAGTGACAATGCAGAATCTCTTCCATGATGGCGGATTCTCGAACGTGGGCATGAGCTGCGTGCAATGGCTACCTATGAACGCGGTTTAGACGAATATAGGGACGAAAATGGGAAAATAATCTACGGTTAACGAACATGATACGACAAGATTATATCCTACGACTCATCGAAGAGTTCATGGCAGCGCTCTCGCTTTTTCTGGAAAAGGAAGAACGGGAGCGCTCCGATGAAGATATACGCCTCATGTATGAAAAATATCTCGGCGACTACGATACGCTCCATAATCTTTCCTGGAGCGAAATTCTTGATTATGCTTCATCTGAATGGCCGGCCAACGAATGTATGGGCCGTATTGGTATGATAGCCGAGATCGTATATGCCGAAGCCACATTCAAGGTTGGTCCTATGCGTGACATGCTTATGGAAAAGGCTTATTTATTGTTAAACTACATCGAGACCCACGGAAAAACATTCTCAATATCACGCCGTCAGAAGATGGTCGAACTTTCAAAAGCCATTTCGAAAGACTTAGACGTTTGAGAGTTGATTTAAGATAAGAAAATAGGGTAGGGGACTCTCAAGGATTCCAAGTTTAACATGCTTTTGACCTCTTTAACTGCTAAAGGACTGATACTCAGTATGAGGATAATACCTTTGCAAACGTTAATATGGAACTGAAACACGAACTAGTCCATTCTCATATAAGTACGTGTTGCGGATAGAATTTCCATTTGGAGATTCTTCTAAGGTTTCGGAAAGTTTATAGTAATGAGATTTTTAAAAGTATTGAGTATTTCAATTCTAATGTGTTTGGTTTTTTCGGGTTCAATCAGTGCCGAAATAAGTTCTAAAAAAGAGAATTTCGATTGGCGACCGGTGATGGATGCAATCATGATGGTGGAAAGTAGGGATAATGCAAAGGCTAAAAATGGCCAATTTGTAGGTATCCTGCAAATTTCTCCGATTTTGGTTAGAGAATGTAATAACATTCTTCGTGGACGCGGTAGCAAGAAACGTTATTCACTATCTGATCGCTTTGATGCTAATAAGTCGCGTGAAATGTTTGTGATTATCCAATCTTTTCATAATCCACTGAACAGTGTCGAACGAGCCATCAGATTATGGAATGGTGGACTTGCTTACACAGTAAGGAGTACCCAACGTTATTTTGAACGCGTTTATGAACCATTTGCATTAGAAAAATTTCCAATTTAAAAGTGAAGAACCCTAAGAGCTTGGCAAGCTCTTAGGGTTTATTATTTTTCTTATTTGCGAAGTAGATCTCTGTAATGTAATGGCTCTCTCATAGGTACCGAATCTTTTCTCGCTTGAAAAGATGGAGAGTCAGTCACTAAAAACATTCTCTTAATAAGCAAATAACGGATAGTCTTTCATCGTTGCATTGACTTTATCGCGAACTCGTTTAATCACTTGCTCGTTTTCAGGATCGGCAAGAACTTCGTCGATAAGATCGGCAATGAGATGCATCATGTCCTCTTTAGCTCCACGAGTTGTCATTGCAGCCGTACCTAGGCGAAGTCCACTTGTCTGGAATGCAGAGCGTCCATCGTATGGAACTTTATTCTTATTAGCTGTTATATCGGCAGCAACAAGTGCATTCTCAGCAACTTTTCCTGTGAGATCTGGATATTTTTGGCGTAAGTCAAGCAACATAGAATGGTTATCTGTTCCACCGCTCACAATACTGAATCCATGGTCTATCAGTGATTGTGCAAGTACTGTTGCATTCTTCTTGACCTGGGTTGCATATTCTTTCCAACTTGACAGAAGGTTCTCACCAAATCCAACGGCTTTAGCAGCAATTACATGCTCTAGTGGACCACCTTGGTTGCCTGGGAAAACAGCGGAATTGAGAAGCATAGACATCTTTTTCAGTTCGCCTTTCTTTGTTGTGAATCCCCAAGGATTATCAAAGTCTTTACCCATCATGATGACACCTCCACGCGGACCTCTCAATGTTTTGTGTGTTGTCGTTGTGACGATGTGCGCATGCTCTATAGGATTATTTAATAGACCTGCAGCTATCAAACCTGCAGGATGTGCCATATCAACCAATAACAAAGCACCTACTTCATCTGCAATTCTACGCATACGTACATAATCCCATTCGCGACTATAGGCAGATCCTCCACCAATGATGAGTTTTGGTTTGTGTTCGCGTGCAAGACGCTCCATTTCATCATAGTCTACGCGTCCGGTTTCAGGATTCAGTGTATAACCAATATGGTTATAAAGAATACCCGAAGTATTCACTTCGCTACCATGTGACAGGTGTCCACCTTGATCTAGGTCGAGTCCCATAAAAGTATCACCAGGTTTCAAAATAGCCAGCAATACAGCTTGGTTTGCTTGTGCACCGGAATGTGGCTGTACATTAGCAAATTCAGCACCGAAAACTTGTTTTACGCGATCAATTGCCAATGTCTCAACTTGATCTACAACTTGGCAACCTCCGTAATAGCGTTTACCGGGATAGCCCTCAGCATACTTGTTGGTGAGATAAGAGCCCATAGCTGCCATTACCTCATCACTGACAAAATTTTCAGATGCGATGAGCTCCATGCCTTTTAATTGGCGTTGATGCTCTTGCTCGATAAGAGCGAAAATCTCTTGATCTTTTCTCATGTTGTCTAGATGTTTAAGATTACTAGGTCCTGTTTCTCAATTAATATGTGAGTTCCAGTCCATAGTATTATAAAAAATGTCACGGCAAATGTACTATATTTGAGAATACCAGACAAAGAATACCAAACATATTATTCTTTCAATATAAACACAATTATGATAAATAATTGTTAGGTTTAAGCTATATGTTTTCGTGAACTGTTAACTTAACAAGCTCTATCTTTGTCATAGTGTTTTTTATAACTTTAAATTCAAACTTACCAATATGAATTATTTCATTCAGTTTAGGGAAGCTTTGATAGTTATGCAGTATGAGACCGCCAATAGTCATATAGTCGTCGTGCTCAGGTAAGTCTAAACTAAACATCTCATTCACTTTGTCGATTTCTAATCGGGCTGAAAGGATGTATTTATTTTTACCAATATTTTTTGCAATGTATTTTGAGTTGTCGTGCTCGTCTTCGATATCTCCGAATATTTCTTCGACAATGTCTTCTAAAGAAACTATGCCGCTGGTGCCACCGAATTCGTCAACAACGACGCCCAAGCTTTTCTTCTGTTGAAGGAATATTTGCATGAGTTTCTGAGCTGGCATGGTTTCGGGTATAAATGGCATTTGTTTTATATGGGTTCTCCACTGTTCGGGAGATTTGAACATTTCGGAAGAATGTATATAGCCTTTTATATGGTCTATGTCGTCTTCGTAGACGATGATTTTAGAGTTACCGCTTTCTATAAATTTCTGTTGCAATTCAGATAAGGTGCAGTTAATTTCCACGGCGTTTATTTCAGTTCGTGGTACAACGCAGTCGCGTACTTTTGTATCTGTAAAGTCGAGGGCGTTTTGAAAGATTTTTATTTCTTCGTCGATTTCATCTTCATTTCGGGCGTTGTCGATTGAGCTCTGGACAAGATAATCGAGGTCTATTTTAGTAAATGTACCATCGTTTACTTTTTCTTGCATCTTCACGCCTATCATACGAAGAATTATACGTGAAAAGAAGGTTGAAACCCGGCTTATTGGCCAGAGGATAATAAAGAATATATAAGCCAAAGGAGCGAAAATTGTGAGCAGTCGGTTAGGATTTCGTTTAAAGAATGTTTTAGGTAGAAATTCGCCTGTGAAAACCACAATAATAGTTGAGAGAATAGTGTCTAGAATCACCTGTGTGGCTGTGTCTATGCCATTGAATATGGTTTTATTGAATATTTCAGCAAAGATTATCCCATACAACACTAGAACAATATTATTTCCAACGAGCATGGTAGACACGAAGCCGTTAGGATTGCGATAGAAGATGTCAATACAGCGTTGTGACAGTGTATTCCGTTCTTTATCCATTTCTGCTAGCATTCGATTGCTCGACACGAATGCTATTTCCATTCCGGAGAAGAATGCCGAAAGAATAAGTGTGACAAGAAGACCAATGATTAAACTTATATCCAATTTCTTATTGTTTTTATCGGTTGGTTATGGTGCTGTTCAGTCTATCTGTAGGCATTGAATCTATTGGCATTGGTGGAGGAGTCATAGCAGCATTAGGTGAGAAATCGTGCTTTTGGAAGAGAGTCCATCCTTTAGTTTGCCTGATTTCATAGTGTGTCATCTGTTCATCGCTCTTGAACCAATTACCCTCCAATTCCTTATCGGGTGTGCGAAGATGAGAATATTTATACGACCAAATCTCATGGTTCTGTTCGTCCCAATACAATTCGCTACTTTGGAAATTCAGTCCTTGTGCGGTGAGAATTCTAACTCTACCTCGCATTTCCCATTTGCGTTCCTGGTCGAAATAGGTTGCAGTATCGCATTGAATATAACCTGTCACATGTTTTTTGAGGTCGAACTGCGTGAGTAGGATTCCTTTATTGAAAGTCCAGCGTGATGGACGTTTCTTTTCGTTCACCTCCCATTCTTCGGCTACGATTCGATATTTGATTATACCCGAATCGGATATTAGCGTATTCACACCATAGGTTGTCATTGTTGCCACCGAATCGCGGTCGTGAATTGCAGGTGCAGTATGTTCATGTTCTTCGCTACACGATTCTAGCAGAACAAAGAAAGCCGTAAGAAATAAAAATATAAATGATTTAGACGCCCCCATCAGGAACTGCAATTATTCAACTTTAAACTTGGCAAACCAGCGTTCATTGAATGTTAGTCCGATATTGATTCGGAAAACATTTTCTTTAATGAAATTATTTGCTTGTCGATTGAACCATTCGCAACTGATGTTCAGTAATCCACGGTTGTTATAGTTATTCATGATGGGTATTCCAACTCCTACGCTGGCTGAGATTTCCCGTGGTCCATCTTGTCCTTCAATCTTTAGATAAGGTGTTGCATAGCTAATTCCGGCGCGATAGTGCATTCGTCCTAGGAAGCTTCTATGCCGGTCGCCTTTCGTGAATTCTCCGCCTAAAGTAAAGAGCTGTCTGTCGTTAAACTGTCCTCCCACTAGCTTATAGTCGGCCACACCATTTACTACAGTAAATTGCGGCATAGCGATTTTGGCCCATTTCTGTATTTGATAATCGAAGCCCAGTTTCAATTGGTTAGAATAATTCCACGTCACTCCCCCACCGAATGTTTGCGGCAACTCCAGAGCCTTATGTATAACGTAGCTTGTAGTGTCTGAGATCAAAGTCTGCGAGTTTCTCGAAATCACATGGCATTCCGGATTGGCGTTCAACTTGTTTCCCAAGGAATAAATAAGTCCAAGTGTAACCTGATTCTTCCTGTTGATTTTCTGCGTGTATTGCAATCCAAGGTCAACTTTATAGCTTGCCACGCTGGTTATGTAGCTTTTAGAAAGCGTGCTGATGTTTTTGTCGCTGTAGCTGTTCACCACATCTCTGTTGAGTTCGCCCCAGAGATACGACGCGTTTGCACCGATAGAGAGGTTTCGAATAGGTTCCCATCCGATTCCTAAATACACCTGATGCAGACCGCCACTCCCGCTAAAAGTATTTGAGAAAGTTGCGCTTTGCGACGAGGGATTTGGGAAAGCATTTATGTTTTCAGTGTTTTGGAAGTTGTAGCCCACATTCGAGTAAGGCAGGAATCCGAAGCTTACGCCCAAGTGTTTAAAGGCTCTGAATGCGGCCACTGCATATTCAATGCTCGAGTTACGGGCGTTCTTTCGATGTCCTTTTTCTTCGAAGTTCGTTATTTGAAGGCTCACTCCGGCATCGAATATAAATGTCAAAGAGTCGATGGCCGAATAGGAGGCCGGATTTTGAAAATTAACTTTGTCGTTTCATGGAAGCCATATGCCAAACCGTTCATTCCTCTGTTGAATCCGGCAGACTGGCGGGCCAGTATACCCAGTCCGAATTGACTGTAAGGCGAGTTGGTTCCACCTTGTGCCCAGAGAGGCAGAGAAAGAACAATCGACAGGCCTGTTGCAAATATTTTTTTCATTTGTTTGTGTTCAAATCTGAAGCGTATATACTATTTAAACGGCGCAAAGGTATGGAAAAAAATTATGCCTCTCTTTTCCGATATTATAAAAGGCTGAAAATAGGATTGCAGGTGTAATGCCTCCTTTCATGGAGAAGGTTTTTACAATACTCCCCCTACCCTATCAAACATATAAACCAAGCGACCAGCATCCGGCTCGCCGGATGCTGGTCTGAAATGATTGATATATAAACGAACTCCTCCTTTACATTTGGTCTTCGCCCGGGTCTTCCTCGCGATCGGGCTTAGGAGTACCTCCGCCGCCATCCGGTTTCTTACCACCACCGCCGTCGGGCTTCTTACCACTATCGGGTTTCTTCGGGTCGGAGGGTTTCTTGCCATCCTTACCTCCTTTCTTCTTCTTGGCCGCGGCGCGTTGTGCCGTGGTCATGTTGTGAATTTCTTTGAAGTCCGACGAGGTTTTGTTGATGTCGGTGATGAGGTGCGCGATGAAATCGCGGTCGGCATCCGTGGCGGCGAAGAGATAGGAGGCGTAGATTTGGTCGGCTACGGCGTCCCACGCCTCGTCGGTTTTCGGACGAGCTACTTTCGATGGTGGCAGTGCCGAGGCTGTTTCACTCGTGCGACGCTGGACGAGCAGTTTTTCGTATTCAGTGTTCAGCGTGCTCAGCTGCCCTATCGATGCGTTGAGCCCGAGTTGCATAACCTCAGCCGAATACTTATCCAGGTCGTGGAGCATGCCCACCACGAGTGCCGTCTCCTCAGTGAAACCCTCTTTCTGAATCTGCCGATAGGGTTTCAGCGTCAATGACAGCACCTTTGAGGCATCCTGCATGGCTTTGATGGCCGAATGGCGATTCACGTCGATGGTGCCGAAGATGAACGAGAGCACGGTGTCGCGCTCCTTGTCTTTCTCTACGAGCTGCTGTGTGTAGATAGAGGCGGCTGTCTCGCGGCTGATGTCCTCTTCCAGGCTGATGCACTGCTTCCATTCTTTCAGCATCTCGTCGGTTACGTGCAGTTTCTGTTTGTCTGCGGCCGTCACGATGTCATACAACGCACGGTGATACCCTGTGTGATGAGCATTGTCGAAGCGCACACTGTTGCTTCCGACGATTTTAAGACGTTTATTTTTCATTTTCGTTTGTATGATATTAAATGGTAGAGTTAATTAATGAATTTTCTTTTTGATGATGTCGGCGAGTGGCTCGCCGTGAGTAATCCGCCTGTCGCAGCCCTGGCGAGTGACTCGCCGCGACTAATCCATCTGTCGCAGCCCTGGCGAGTGACTCGCCGCGATTAATCCGCCTGTCGCAGCCTTGGCGAGTGGCTCGCTGCGATTAATCCACCTGTCGCAGCCTTGGCGAGTGGCTCGCTGCGATTAATCCACCTGTCGCAGCCTCGGCGAGCCACTCGCCGGCATGTTAACGCAGTCTTAATCCTCCCACACGTTATATCCCACATTATTGGTTTCCTCGGCCGCCTGGTCGTCCTCCTCCTCGAAGAAGTTGTCCTTGGCCAGTCCGCCATTCTCGGGCACGGAATGCGAACTGATTACAAATTGGGCGATGTTATTGTCGGTTACGAGCTGGATGACCTTAATACTGGGGGTGATATATCTCTGTTTCATTGTGCTGTCTTTACTACTTACCATTTCACTACTTTCTTACCGTTGACAATATAGATGCCTCTTCCCGGATTGGTGACGCGACGGCCCTGGAGGTCGTAGATGACGTCTTGACGTGGCCCGGTTGTCGGGCGACCGTTGCGAATACCGGTTGTTTCGGATTCCCGGCGGGCGGCTTCGAAGTCGACCACAAAACCTTTGGCGGGAGCTATGGCTACGGGCAATCGGAGGCCGGCGCGATGAGGTTTAAGCTTGATGGAAGCACCATTTCGAGTGCCCTGCTTATAGAAACCCAGGCCCTCGTCGCCGTTATTGGAGAAGATATAATATTTGTAACCACTTGCGTTGAACTCCTGTTCGGTGGCGGTGCCGATGAGCAGGTTGCCCGTGACGTCTTCTTCTGTTCCCGTCACGTTGGCTGATAAATCACCGTGCTGTTAGGCGTGCCTTGCAGAATAAATCCCGTTTGCTTGGGGATGATTTTGCCTGCCGTGAATGCTTTCACGATGGCCTGGTCGGGAGTGGTGATGCTGCCGCTGGGCGTGACGCCGGTGATGATGTAGGCCGTGCAGCCCGCGGGGATGAGGAAATTCTCTGTGCCGAGGTAGTAGCTGATGTAGCCAGTGGGTCCGAACTTCACCTCTTCGCGATAGAAGTTGGCATAGTAACTCCAGGGCCAACCTGCACCTGGAGATTGAGTTACATTATTGCAATAAGCATGTGTAACATCTGTTGGTACGATTATTTTAAGGTTTTTAGCATATGTATAGCCATGGAGATCAACATTAAGACCTGGTCCTCCATCCTGTGTTGGAATGGGATTGAGCATACGAACAGTGACAGAGGATGCTTTCCAATATGGTTGAGCGAAAGACCCTCCCATACTGGTAACTGTTGACGGAATGACCAATTCACTATTACCCAAAGGAGCCTGCCAGAATGTGGTATAACCGATTTTCTCTAAGCCTTCATGGAGTGTGAGTTCTGTGATACCTCCATGCGCGGAACCAAGCATAAAGAACACATCAATGCTAACCACATTGTAGGTTATTCCGCCATTTTCCACTGTTGCAGGAACATCGAACGGCCCGTTGAAAGAATATCCGCCCCACATGCCCATGGCTCCCGGAGCATTGACAATCTCAACCCGCTTACGAATCGGATCGAGAATTTTGTAATACAGTGTGTACCCGTTCGAATTAGTTGCGCTGAAGTCGTATCCCGCCTGGGCATGACTTGTTAGTGTTGCCACTATGCAAAAGATAAGTGATAAAAGTTTCTTCATGTTTCCTTGTTTTATCGTTGAATGTTTAACCTGAATAATCGTCGTTATTTGCCTCTTGCGCGGCTTGGCAAAAGGGCACGAAAAAGCGAACAAAGGGAACTCCTT
>NZ_BAKH01000042.1 GCF_000614105.1 Prevotella micans DSM 21469 = JCM 16134 | reverse complement strand
CCTGCGGGCGTTCCGCCCGAATTGGCATCTGTTGGGTAGAACAAACATATCAAAGGAGGATTTTGTTGGGCTTATATAAAGATTTCGGGGCCTATAAAAACGGTCGACCTGCACGCGTCGTCACGACGGATGCAGGTCTTAATGATTATATAAACGATTTATCGTTCTTCCCCGGATTCGGGGAGGGAGGGGAAATTATTTTCCCCCTATACTTTATCTTCTCCGGGGTCTTCTTCTCGTCCGGGTTTCGGTGTTTTACCGTCATCCGGCTTTTTACCGTCGTCGGGTTTCTTCGGATTGGAAGGTTTCTTGCCATCGCCAGGCTTTTTCGGGTCGCCCTCGCCGGGTTTCTTATTATCATCTTTTTTCTTCGGATGGGCGAGAGCTTCCTCTTTGTAATGCTTGATTTCGGTGTTCATCTGGTCAATGAAGGTAGAATAAACAGCATCTCCTTCAACAACTGCGAGGGCGTTCACCTTTTGAACAAGTGTGCGATAGGCTTCGTCGCTTGCAGTGCGAGCGCGTTTAAGGTTGCCGATAATCACGAGAGCCTTGGCATGCAGACGGTCTTCGGTTATACCACGCAGTTTATCGTTCACATTCTTGAGCTCGATAATAGTGTGAGTAAGACCTAGCTTGGCAATTTCGGTTTGATACTTGTTTTCAAAATCGCTAATCAGGTTAAGCAACAAACCTGTTTCGCGGTCGAGTTGCATGGTGATTTTGATGTCGTAATCCTTCAACAGTTGTTTAACTACTTTCGCTGCCTCCACTGTTTCCTTGTTCGGGAAGAGCATATAGGCGTTTACAGCTTTCACGATGGCACGATAGATATTGTCGCGTTTACGGTCGGCCTCTCGAATGTCGTCGGATAGAAGACTTTTTTGCGATGTCACCAAAATTCGATCTTCCTCCTGCACTGCTCGTTCGAGCATCTGCAATTCGTTAGCAACTTTATCTTTTACCGCAGCGTCGGCTATTGCACGTTTATGCGCATTAGCTACAAACAAAAAATGAGCTCCATTGTTTAAATGCCCAATATCAAATCCTTTGATCTGTTTCATAGTTTATAAGTTTTAAAATTTATGATGCTGATACACGGCTTATCCGTGCGTTTTCTTTTTTAAGTCTAAGAGCGTGACACTCCTCGCTATTTCCGTTCAGATTTTTACTAGAGCGTGGCGCTCCTGACTGTTTTCTTTTGAAAAGCCACTAGAGCGTAGCGCTTCTCGTTGTTTCCGTTCAGATTTTTACTAGAGCGTGGCGCTCCTGGCTGTTTTCTTTTGAAAAGCCACTAGAGCGTGGCGCTTCTCGTTGTTTCCGTTCAGATTTCTATTAGAGCGTGACGCTTCTCGTTGCTTCCGTTCAGATTTTTACTAGAGCGTGGCGCTCCTGACTGTCTCAATATATTTTTCACTAAGAGGAGACGGTAACCTGACAGATACCAATTTGGGCGTTCCGCCCGAATGTAGGGACAGAATCATTTGCTACAAATCCAGGTCGGTGTCACCGTCAATGTCTTCATCGTTACCCCACTCGTCTTCGGTAGAACCATCACGTCCGGGAGCGGCGGTTGTGCACAAGAACTTCTCTTCTTCGACTTCGAGCACCTCGCACCAAGGGGAAACATATAATCCTTTTTCGTCAAGGAGTTGACTGACGGTTTGTTTGTTTTCTTTATTCATAACATCGATTTTTAATAGTTTACAAATGCTCGGACTCTGTAACGCGGATAGGTGAATTCGGCCAACGGGTCTTTGAGGTCGGCGGTGATATACATTTTGTTATTCGAGTTTGCTGTGAAGCAGAAAACCTGAGAAACAAAATTGGGCTCTGATTGTTGAAACACGGAATTGATATACTCGGAGCTTGTGTAATAATGATGCCCCTCTCCATTAGAATACCATAAAGCATGCCACCGGCTTTTACAAGGGCGTAATTAACTATTTGAGAGCTATAGTTGGCGACGGCAAATCGGTCGTAAGTGCTTGGATCAGCCGGATTAGCTATTGTGAAATTTTGTCCGAAGCCAATGTTGAGATGAAGCCAATACCATTCATAAGCACTTGGAAGAAACCATTTGTTTTCGATTGCCAGGAAAGTTGCGTTATAAGGTAAACCCAAGCTTTGGCATTTACGAATCATTGCGTCGGGATATCTGTTACCGGCCCAATAGAAAGCGGGGTATAGTTTATTGAAATTCTTTCCTTTTATCTTCTTGGCGGGGTCTGTTATAACTTGACCCGGTCCTCCAAATTGCCAATTGAAACCAGTACTGCCATTGGGAATCCAAGTCCAATAATAACCGCCATGTGTGTCGTAGCTTATAGCATTTTGCCAGGAAGTGAATACTACGTCGTTGTCTCTCACCTTAACAAATTTAGGTTCTACTTGCCGTACCCATGCTGTGCTAGACCAACTTGCTTTATTTGCTTGTTCTTGCACATAAGTTGGAGGATTTTGGATAGATGGAGTGTAAGCCTCGGGGTAATCCCAAGGTGCAGCATCGAAGAGGCCCATTGCTAGATGGTCGGTTATACAGAGAGCAATAGGCAGGCGGTTGCCGCGGTCGCGCAGATAGCCGCTATTACCGTCCTGGAAGAGATAACGGAAGTTGGGTACTATGCGAATCTTTAGAGTGTAGGACTTGTTTACAACAACATTACCTATGCCCGACGAGAGTTTTTTTGCTGTAAAAGAGTTCATAGCCTTTCTATAGATCGGCGAAGGGTTGAGGAATGTCATTGCTATCTCACGGAACGGGGTTCCGGAAACAAAATAGGTATAATCGTTGCTTACCGAGGTATTGAAAGTTACTCCCAGGCCGGCATCGGGTTCATCGGCCGTTCGGGTGTAATAATGCTCGGGGAAAGGAAGCGGAGTGGGCGAGGCCGGTGCATAGGCATAAGCGTCGGTTATGAGATTATAGGTCATATCGTGTGATTGTGTGCCGGTTGCAATTCCGAGCCTCGTTCGCAAGTCGACCGGGAGGGGTGTAAGCGCCATCAGTTTAGTTCGGATTCGTCCGCCGGCATGGGTCATCGAGAATGTTATGTGCTGATTTTCTCCGCTCACGTAGACATCTTTTGCGAAGCCTATGAGTGCGCCACCAACATTTGAGTGTGGAATGGTGAATTTGTTGTTTTCGGCAGCCACATGTTCGTTGCAGCAATAGAAACTGTAAACTCCGGCGGGCAGGGATAACTGTCCGGCTGAGATTACGTTCCCACCCGAAACAACGAAGGTGAACATGCCTTTGTTGACTCCGGCTTTATAGGCAAAAACACGATAGGTCCCATCGCTTAGCCCAATCTTCGATGCTCGTGTTGCGGATTTAGTATCAGGCTCAAGAGTTAATTCAGCTTCGATACCGTCGGAGAGGTCGACGGTATCTTTGATAGTGGGTTGAGTGTTGCGAGTATCTTCTTCGATATCTACCCCGAAAGGAAGTTCGTTTATGGAGAAAGTTATGTTTCCCGCTTTGACCGTTGTGTTTCCCTCGGTCGGTTGCTGTGGCAGAGGGAGATTTTGTTCTTCGTTGGTGCATGCTGTTGTAAGTACTGCCAGGCAGATGATTGACAATAGATGCTTGTTTATTCTTCTTTTCATCATAATCGTGTTGTTATTGGTGATACTTCTTTTGAGTTATAGATCTACTTCCATGTCGTCGCCGTTCACGTCGATATCCGGATCGCCTGCCCAACCGTCTTCGCTCGAACTACCCGGGTTGGGATGTACGGTTGTATTTTCAAACACAACGAAGGCTCGCACTCTAAATGCTTTCGTGTAGTTGTAGGGCAAGCCTATGAGGTTCTTATTAGCCGGTGAGAGAAAGAAATAGAAGTCGGGACGTGTGGTTATTATATAGGCTTGGGTGGGAATGGGCCCTTCCGTACTTGTCCAGTAATAGCGCCCTTGCGGATCTGTGTCATCCCAAAGCGCCCATCCGCCAGCCGAAATGAATGCGTGCTTAACAATTAGTATGTTATACCATGTACTTATCGGGATTCCGCTCGCTACTCCGCCCGGAACTAATAGTCCGTTGTGGTTGCCAAAGCCGAGGTTATCAAGTAGTACCATCCATTCGTTAACGCTTGGCAGAAACCATCGTCCTGTTTGTGCAAGTAAGTCGGTGTCGTAAGCCTTTCCTTCATTTTGGCATCTGGTTAGCATATCCTTCCGATAGGCATCGGCCCAATAGAATGCAGGATAAGTTTCACGCTTGGCACCCTTTGAGCCGTTATAAGCCGGATTGGTGTGGTTGAGTGTTCCGCCAGCAGCCCATGTCCAATGTGCTCCACTAGTTACGGTTGTTATCGCGTCGTTCCATTGGGTAAGCGAGAAGATACGGTCGTTGTCCTGCTGTCCGGTAACTGACCAATTTCCTTGCAGAACTCCACCTGAAAAATATGAGGGAACAAAATCGCTATTCACATGCGAATCGTATAGCGCAACACCCAATCGTTTATTTAGCACTAATGCAACAGGAATACGATTGCCTTTGTCGCGAAGATATCCAGTGGTTCCATCTTGAAAAAGATATCGGAAGGCCGGTTTGAGTTTTACGCGCAACACATATGAGTGTCCAGCTAACATTTGTTGAGTCCCACTATTTATTTTCAGCGCACCATAAGAACTCATGGCCTTGCGATAGAGCTGCCCGGAGTTAGTGAATTGAAGCATGAGATTTGTGAGAGTGTTGTTTTGCAGCATATAGCGATAGTCGCTGCTTTCCATTGCATATATGTTCGCTAAAAGAGTAGGGTCGTAGATATCGGTAGCAGCTGTGTAGGCCGTGGTCGGAAATGAAAGCGTACTCTGTTTCGAAGAGGAATATGTTCCCGTTGGAATGTCATATATCACATCGCCGATTGCACCATTAGGAGTGGAAATCAACTTAGCCTGCACGTCTCCAGGAAACGGCATCAGGGCTGTTAGTCTTGTCTTGATGCGGGTTCCAACGTGCTTAATCGGGAAATTGACGGTTTTCTTTATGCCGCTCACCTGAACGTTCTTAGTTATGCCTATAAGAGCCGTGCCGGCATTGTCGACTTCGACCTTGAACTTGTTTTCTACTTGATTGAATTCAACTTTGTCGTTGCAACAATAGAAATCATAGGTGCCTTGTTGCAGAATGAGTTTTTCGAGATAGGTGATATTTCCTCCACTAACGGTGAAACTTATCTTTCCTTTGAAAGTGTTGGCCTGATAAACCATCATGCGATAGGTTCCGTCACTGAGTCCATTCTTCACTCCGCGAGTTACGGGTAGCTCTTCTTGTTCGAGAGTCACTTCGGCCTCAACGCTTTTGCTAAGCACAACGGTGTCGGTCATTAGCGGTTGTTCGGCAGTACGAGTTTTCTTTTCGATATCTTCTCCGAATGGCATTTCGCTAATATCAAATTTCACATTTCCCAAATCCACAACAGTGCTATTTTCGTCTTGTGGCTTTTGGGGATTTACTTGTTCTTCGTTGTCGCTGCTACATGCCGGAAGTAGGGCAATAAATAGCGCAGTACATAAGACAAGGAACAGTTTTCTACTTTTCTTCATAATTCTACATTTAAATTTTTGAGATAAAAATCCATTATTATTTCAGTTGCTTGATTGGTGGCGAAAGAATATTTGCACTTGTGGAAATGGGGGGATATTCCGTGCGAGAATCGCACGGGTTTTGTGGAGAAAATAAGCAACTATTTTCTCTTATATCGTTTCCCGAAAGGATACAAAAAACGGCACGGAGAATCCTCTCGGAATCCCCGTGTATACTGGATTTGCGACACGCTTCGCGCGCGCGTATGAAAAAGCTAATTAATAGGTCTGGCCTGTGTGTGTGTGTGTGTGTGTGTGTGTGTGTGTGTGTGTTAGCACTTTTTCCGAACCTACCAAATTATCAGACGAAAAAATCACAGAGAAATCGAAATTTCTCTGCGTCGCGGGGGCGATTGGGTTCTGGAAATGTATATCTAACTGTTTCACGGCGGCAAAGATATATTATTCAATTCGTTTCAACAAAATTTAGCGTGTCTTCTTGATTTAAAACAAGTGACTTATAATGTGAAAGAGGGTACGGTGCCATGTCTATTTTGTACTAAAATAATTGATGGCATGCCTATTTTGGCATGCCATCAGATTATGGTGATTTCGTCGCTACGAAATCAATCTCTACTATCAACCCTGTTTTTATTATCTGAAGAATTTAATTGTTTGTCCGGTGGCAGAAAGTAAATACAAGCCGGGACAGAACGTTTGAGTAGAGATTTTGGTTTGTGTACCCTTGAGTACGCCAGTAAGTACGCAAATACCGGTGGAGTTGTAGATAGCGAACGGTTTTCCGATTGCGGATGCGTCGGAGTTTATGGTGAGTTCGCTGCCATTGGTTTCTATTTGGAGTTGACTTGCGGCGATGGTGTGGTCTATTCCGTCGGTCGAACCGGTTGCTTCATACATTACATAGGCTTCTCCTTCGACTTCCTTTATCGGAGCGTGGGTGAATCCTTTCTCCATCGGAAGTTCCTTGAAGAGGGTGCAGTTAAGCGGCCCCTGGAGAGCCCATTCAGCTTCTGTAGCTTCGAGAGCCATAAAGGTTTCGGAGGACAGTTTACTCTTGTCGTATTCGAACTTATTACCGAATCCGTTGGTGCAAGAGTGCTCGTCTATGTCGCCGTCGGAGTTGTAATGCCATGTCCACGTGAGGGTGGTTTGCGGGTCGTAGTTGGGCCCGGGCACTTTCTTTATCGAGATGCGACGTCCTTGCTCGTCATAGCTGAATTCTTCGGCCCACACGAGCTCGTCGTTCTCGGGGTATATCTGACTAACACGGCTGATGTGCCCTGCAGCATCGTATTCAACCTTGCACACACGTCCCACATTATCTTCGAGCTTGTTGGATGGATAATCGAACTGGCGTATATCCACGCGAACAAGGCGCATCTGGTCGTCGTACACGAATTTCATCTTCACGTCTTCGGTGAGTGTTCGGTCGCCGGGGTCGGTACCATGTAGCGTAGCGCGAGCATATTCGGTTACATATCCGTGCTCATCGCGGTCGTAGATGTGGCGGGCCGACACGAGTGAGTCGGTTTGGTCGGCTTTAATGTTCCATTCTTCCTTTTCAATCATGTAGCCCTTGTCGTCGTAGGTATAGTAATAGACGTTGCTGCGAGGCTGGTCTATCATTTTATACTCTTCGCCTATCAGGCATCCACGACTGTCGTAGGAATAGGTTGTCGACTGCTCGCTCTCTGTTCCCTTCCACTCAACAACCTTTGCCATTCTGTACTTGTAAACGGCTGGGTCGGCGCGAAAATAATTAGGTGCCATCTTTACTTGTGCCGTGGCAAATTGCACTGCGGCCATCATCGTGGCGGCCGCTGCCAAACGTAGTTGTCTGTTCATTTTTTTCTTGTTTTATTGATTTATAAAAATGTTGGTTTTGGTTTTTCTTTATTCTTATTCGGGCACGTAGATAACCTCGCCGTTCTCCAGCTCATAGGCTACGCCTACTTTCTTTCCGCGTGAACCGTCGGTACGCGATTGATTTTTCGATGGAGTGTAGCGTTCTATCTTCTGTCCTTTCTTGGTTATTATTTCCATGTTTTCTTTCCCTGGATTTTTCACCATCGTATAGTCTTCTTTACTGAACACCTCAGTGATATTGTATCGTGTTACGAGCGCCACCATCAGCGCCACGGCAAAGACCATGGCCACGTCGAACAGGTTGCCAACGACACTCATCGGGTTGGTTTCCTCGTCGCGGAACAGTAGTCTGCGTCGTTTCATTGTGCATCTCCTTTCTGCGTGAGCAACTCGGCTAGGAATTCCAGTTGCAACATATCTTGCATATACCAGCGCTTTTTGATTTGCAACGTCGCCACGCCCACTATGGCCGAGAAGAGACCAACGACAGTTGTTGCGAAAGCCACCTGCATGTTGTAGGCCATTGATGCTATATCGCCCGTTGACAAACCAACAAGCGCGGGCCCCATAGGAATTAGCGTACCCATGAGTCCGAGCACCGGTCCGAGTTTGGAGAGGGTACGCGAGGTGCTCATTTCCTTGTCGGCCGCTACTTCAAACTGTGATAGCAGACGTGCAATGTGTGGTTCGCTGCCGCCGGCTTCGAGCATCCGATGAGCATAGGTTAGGAATGATGAAGAAGCGTTGTGCGGTAACCTATCGGCAAGTTCCGCGAGATTGTTGGCAGTGAGATTATCCAATTGTTCTTTCACCGCTTCATGTGTTTTGCGAACGTTCATATACTGGCCGAAGAATGTGCCGATTAGCAACAGGGCTCTTCCGAAGAAAATGAGCAGGAGTACAATGACGGGTACCAGAAGGCCCGTGGAAATCCAAAACAGAAAGTCTGAGATGTAAGTCATTCGTATAATGTTTTTATTATGTTATTCTAAAATCGGCGTTCCGGAAGAGCAAAATAGGTCTCGGGCGCACTGTCCCAAATTTGGGAAGACCAAAATAGAACTCGGGTGCGACGTCCCAACTTTGGGGAAGCCAAAATAGAACTCGGGCGCAACGTCCCAACTTTGGGAAGACCAAAATAGACCCCGAGTGCAACGTCCCAACTTTGGGAAAGCCAAAATAGACCTCGGGCACACTGTCCCAGCTTTGGGAAGACCAAAATAAACCTCGAGTGCAACGTCCCAACTTTGGGAAAGATATTTTCATCTGCGCTTTCTTCCTTTCCATCGATTAATAATCAATCCGAAGATTATGCCCATTGTCAATAAAACCGCGAAGCCTAACGACGCGAGCCAATCCACACTCCCTACTCCTTTGTTTTGGGTGGTTCCGTTCACGGTGGCTATCACGCCGAGAATGGCAATGAGAACCAACGAGAGGAAGAGCGTTTCGAGTCGCAGTTCGTGCTCGGGAAGCAAACGGCGAAGCAACCATGTGCCCGCAGGAACAATAACAAGAATGGCGCCGGCCATACCGTAGGCTATCAAACTGAACGAAGTACCGGGGAGGGCGAATATTACCTGAACCAGCATGCTGAACACTACAGGAAATATCATGAGTCCGGGGAAAAACGTAAGCACCGTGCGGATGATTCGCATTCGTCGGCGCAGTTCAGCGTGCGGCCTCCTGCACGCTGAAAACACACAGAACGTGAGCTGCACAATGATGTCGACGCTCAACAAGACAGCAATGTCGCGCATTAGCGACTGGTTGGCCAGCCACGCACTGATTTGTGTCTTCGATTGCTCGATGGCATAACCCCATGTGAGAGCCGTGAACAGAGCGAGCACAGCAGCGGTGACGAACATCGCACCTCGAGGAATGAACGTTTGCTTCAGCAGAAAACTGAAGCAAACCAGTACCATCAATATCGTCACTACGGTTTGCATCCGCCTTACTTACTTTTCTCCGTCGCGTCGTTGATTGCGATTGCGGCGCACAATAAATATCAAGCCCACAAGAACCACAACTACGACAATTCCTACAATTACATTACTGAGCACTCCTTTGCTCTGCTCCGTATTTTGCGATAGATTTTCCCTCTGCATCTTCATACCCTGCTTGCTGCCGGTGTCGCCTTGGCGTATCTTTTCGATATTGCCGTCGTAAAGACGTGCCGACGACTTGTCGGGCGCGCTCGAAACGATGTATTTACGCAGTTTGGCATTATTGCAAACGAAGCCCGAGCAAGACGGACGGTATTTGTTCACCAATTCAACGTGTCTCTTTGCCAACGTACCTATCTGTTCGCGGCTTGCCTTCCACATGCCTTGCGAGCACTTTCGAGCATCACTGCCGTTATTTCTTCAATGGCAGCCGGGCTTTGCTTCTCGAAGAAAGCATCGGTTCCTAAGTTGTACTTGTCTTTGATATACACATCATACAGCTCGTTCCAGAATTCTTCGTCAATGGCCTTGGGTTTCATCACCTCCCATCCAAAGGTATTCTGCACGATAGCCGCAAATCCGGAAGCCGAACTTGCTCCACCTTTCATCTGTTCTTTTATGTAGGTGGGATTGAAGATGGTGGTGCGACTTTCCACGCCGATGGCTTCCTTCACTTCCTGCATGTGCATGTTATTTCGGTTGCGATAGTCGCTCAAATAGGCGTCGGGGTCTTTGCCCGTCACTTTGTTCACAGCTAGATTCAGTCCACCCATAAATTCGTACACGTGGTCGAGGCTTAACGCACCCCACGTGTTGCTTTGGCGAGGCTGGATAACGACGTCTGTCCGCGTCAGTGCTGCCTCGAAAGCATATTCCTTGAATGCCTCCCAGTTGTCGGCGTCGCCATAGAAGGCCCCCATGTTGTTAAGATACGTATCGGCTATCTCATCTCGCTTCTCCCAACGGTCGCCGCTTAGGACCATAGCTTGTATGCCTGTGCCGTAGTTACCGTTGATGCCGCCGAACACACGGCGTGAGGCAAGCTCGCGAGCCTCTTTAGGAGATACACCCTTATCGGTGAGCATACGTTCAGATTCTTTTACGCCCTCGGCAACCTGATTTTCGTACTTGTCATTCTTAGCAGCCGCGGCCATCTCCACGGCACGGTTAACGAGGAAGAGGCGCGATGCGGCGAGGTCGCGCAGCTGTCCGGAAGTTTGCACTACCACGTCGATACGCGGTCGGCCGAGTTCTTTCGAAGGAATCAGGCGCAAGTCGGACACACGACCGAACGCGTCTCTTACAGGCTCCACTCCGAGCATGTAGAGAATCTGTGCAATGGTTGCCCCTTCGGTTTCGATGAACTCACCGCTCCAGAGCGTGTAGCTCACCTTACGCGGAATACTGTCATTATGACGACGACGATACATGTCGATGGTGTTCTGAGCCAGTTCTTTTCCTTTCTCCCATGCCGTTTCACTAGGTGTAGCCTCAGCATTAATACCATATAGGTTACGACCTGTGGGCAAAGTGTTCGGGTTGGCTATAGGGTCGCCGCCCGGCGAAGGCATTGTAAATCCACCGTTCATAGCATTAACGATGCTCTCGAATTCCAGTCGCGGACTAATAAGGAGGTTAGTCTTGTACAGAGCCACGTTCTTAATTGTGCGCTCCAGCTCCATAATGGCAAAGGCAAGGTCTTTCTCTCGCTTGGAGTATTCAGGCTGCTTAGGCATCTTGCCCATCATAGCTTTCATTCCCTTCATCCCTTTCATACCTCCCATGGCAGCTGGTTTCTTGCCGTCTGTCTTTTCTTTGGCCGCCATCATTTTCTTCTTCATTTCGGGCGGCATACTCTTCATATCCTTTATGCCGAGCATCTTGCCCATGGCTTTCATCATAGCGATAGATGGCGTGTTCTTTCCGCCTTTCTTACCCGACGAACTCATGCCTTTACCCATACCCTTGCCCATGCTCATCATCATGGCCATAGGATTCTTAGGTTGCGAGAGTTCCTCATATATCTTGCGTGCCTTGTCGAGTTCTTGCTGCGTGATGCGGCCCGTCTGACACACGAGAGCGTCGGTTCCTGTAGCCGGATTGGCGAGCAGTCTGCCCACCAGAGCCTTTGCCGGCACAATGTAGCGTTCGGTGAAAATCGGCTTATGCTTAAGAAGCGTCATATCGGCTCGACCCATTGCACGGTCGATTCCGAACATGGAATAGGCTATCGGGTCGGTGCACATGGCATAAACGCTGCTCTCGATGCGTGCCGGCTCATAGGGCACTCCCATCGTGTAGAGTTGACCGGTTATCTTTTCGGTGGCCAACTCTTCGGCGAAGTTTTCAATGCGCAAAATGTCGGCTTCACTGTAAGGTTTATTCATAATACTATCGAGCCCGAGGTCGCGATGTATGCCTAACTTCACTGTCAGCGCCTTCACATCCAATGCGGCTTGCACAACACCAGGTTGATGCTTAGCCATGCGTTCGTTGTACAACTTTATCTTGTCTTCTAGTTCGTGATAGGTGCTGCGTAGATTGCTCTCCATGAATGGTGCGGTGAGATAGGATTGCAGTCCGGCATACGACCGCCGCTTGGCAATAAGTCCTTCGCCCACGTTGCAGATGGTGTATATATAAAGGTGTGGCGTGGAGCCCACGAGGCGGTCAGGCCAATCCTGATTGCTTAGTGCAACCTGCCGCTTTGGAGTGAATTCAAGACTTCCGTGTGTACCGAAGTGTATGAGCACATCGGCCTTAAAACCGTATTGCATCCACAAGTACGATGCGATATAATTGTGCGGAGGCGCGGCATCGGTGCCATGAGCAATCTTAAAGCGTCGCCGCCTCGCCCGGCTGCATTCTGTGGCATTAGAACGATGTTGCCGAACCGTAGTCGAGGTACTCCCAGCTTACCGTCGGACGTGCTCATGTAATCTCCGGGGAAATCTCCGAAAGTCTTTACCACCTCGGCATATTTCTCCGGGCGCAAAGTTTTCTTCACCCAACTTTCGTATTGCTGCCTGGTTATCATTTCGGGTTTAGCGGTTTTCATGAATCGATCGGCCGCACCCTCGGCATAGGTTCCGAGTACGGCGCCTTGTTGCTGAATTAGCTGTTCGAGTTGTTCGGCAGATGCGGGCAATCCGCTAACGTTATACCCCTCGGCCTTGAGTTTGAGCAGCAGATTATAGAGCGAGGTACTACTTCCATTCCGCTTGCCGTAAGTGCATTCTGCCCCGGCCCTTTGTAGTAGTAAATGGCAACACGTTTCTGTGCATTGGCTTTGTGGCGCAGGGCGATGTATCGGTTAACCGTACCGACGAATGTTTCTAACCGTTCGGGAATGGCAGCCACGTATTCCAGTCCGTCTTTGCCCATATAGTGACCGAATAGTGTGAACGACCGTAGTGCACCGTCAATCTCGGGCATCACCACGCTTTGCGACAGGAATCCGCCTCCCATTCCCATTTTGTCTTTCTCCCATTCGTCGACAGATTTATTTACGTTGAGCGGCGCGAATAGCGGAACGTTTTTCGCTTTAAGAAACTGTACCACATTGTCGCCCATCCGTCCGTGCGCCATGTTTATAACCGCTGCCAGAGGGATACTGTCGGCATGACCTCCCTCTATAAATTCGCGTATCGAGTTAATAGGATAAACCACATTACCGGTAGATTCGAGTTTGGCGATAAGCTCACGAGGTTCGCCCATCTGTCCGGTTATAATAACGGCTGGAGCAGCATTTTTCCACAAGCCTTTTTTACGAAGAAACGACTGATACCGGGCCACTGAAGGGAATTGAATATCCTCGCCGTCTTCGTTCTGGAGGTTGGGATGATATAGCAATCCCGACTCGCGTTCAACTAATCGTCCGGGCTCGGGTGCGTAAATAATCTTCTTGTCTACATATCGGCGCACGTAGCTAAGCATGTTGCGATAGTTTTCCTGTCCGCCGTTGGCTATGTAGCGCGAGAGCGTGTCGGCCGTGATGGAGTCGAGTGTTGTAAAATCGTTCTCCGGATTGGTTATCATCGTGCTCACGATGGGCGTGCCTTTATCTACGGCAGTCTCTATTTGTGCGCGTTGCTCTTCGGTGAGTCGCAAGCCCATGGCTTCGACGAACACGGCGTCGTAGCTGTCGATATTCTCCAGCTCGTCTACTCCCACTGATGAGATTTTGATGAGTGGGTTGTCGTTGGCCTTGGCGATATGACCGAGGGTGATGGCCTGATAGTTCACGAAAGCAATCTTCGTGGTGCCGAACCAGATGTTCCATGCCACTACGCCGAGGGCGATGAGCACCAGGCCGACGGCCGAAAGGATTATTTTCTTCTTCATAAAAACTGATGTTCTATTATGCTTTATTCTGATGGCGCACGTGGCGCATAATTATCGTGAATGACAAGTCGTATACTTGTCGACTACAACTCGTATAGTTGTGGGGCACAAGTCGTATACTTCTCAAATGCCAGTACTCACCACCTAAACATATCGGCTATGTTAACCGAAAGTGTGGCAACGTAAGTGATGCATTATAAGGCAACTGCACGGCTGAATCGGCGGCTGTATCTTTGAAGTTGAACAGGTTGTCTATCATGAAACCGAGACTTATGCCGCGGGGTAACTCGGAACGCAGATTGACCGAGCATACCGTGCGCGGGTCGTAGACAGTTTTTATATACGACTTAGCCTTACTGTCGTAAGAATAACGCGTGATGCGCGACGCCCAATTGTTGTTGATTGATATAGACTCAGTAGTCTTCCCGAACTTATGCTTGTATTGTAGATTAAGACGCGCGCTGTGCGGACGGAGCCAGGACATGTTATAACCATCGCGCTTATTGTAGTCGTACACATAGGCGTAGGCTCCGGAAAGCGAGAGGCCGAAAGACGTTCGATAGTTTGCCGTGGCTTCGATACCGGTGGTTTTGACGTCAAGGGCGTTCACATAGCGCATGCTGTAAGACTTCTCGGGGTCTACATACTCATAGGCTATCTTGTTTTTGTATCGGTTGTGATAGGTTGATACGGCCACGTTGAGCGCACGGAAGTTGTATTCAGCCGATACCGATATCTGACTGCCTTCTTCGGGCTTAAGATCTTTATTTCCATACATCATAATACCTATGCCGCCCATGTTGAATTCCTGATAGAGCTCCTTAAGATTGGGCATGCGATAGCCGCGTGAATATCCGGCACGCAAGGTTATGCGCTCGATGGGCCGATAGAGTAGTGAGAGTTTCGGCGTGAAATGGAGATTGTAATGCATACCCTTGTCGGCACGGAATCCTAGTACTATATTCAGGTTGTCGGTTATGTGCCAATCTTCCTGGATACAGGCCGAGAATTGGTTCATGCTCACGTCGGCCGTGTCTTTCATGAAGTAGTGCTTCAGTCTCTCCCTTGCGAAGTCTATACCTCCACTTAGAGTGTGGCGACCAAAAGTGCCGGTATAGTAGAGCCGAAGCACGTCGTTGATGTTTCGATACACCTTTTCGCGCAGGTCTACTAGGTCGTAGACATTATTCTTCACATACACGTCTCTCAGGAATGAGAAGTCTATACTCTGGCAGTCGTCTATATGCCATTTCAGCTTCCCGCTCAGCGTGAGGTCATCGTAGCGAAGATGGAAGCGTTTGCCTCTATTCGACGGACGCGTGTTGCCGTAGTAGGAACCGCGTAAATCGAGGCTTAGTTTGTCGGTGAATCGGTATACGAATTTCTGCGAAAGGTCCATGATGCGGTAACCATAGATGGAGGTCTCTTCCGCATCGAGCGTATCGCGCTTTATTGTTCCGTCGGGTAGGATGGTTTCGCGTGTTTTTCCTTCCTTGTCTTTTATCGTGTAGGTGTCCCGCCGGCGGAATCCGTAGCTAGTGAGCGATGAGAACCGCTTCAGATTCACGCCCGCCGATACGGCATACGATTCTCCATTGAAACCTGCATAACGGGTGCGGACACTGGCATCGAACGGACGGAGACTCTTCTTGGTGATAATATTGATAACGCCGCCTATAGCTCGGCTGTCATAAAGCGTAGAGGCTGCTCCGCGTACCACCTCAACGCGCTCTATATTGTCGATGTTGAATCGGTTGTAGTCTATATTGTTTGCTCCTCCCTCGCCGCTGATGCGCTCTCCGTCAATGAGGAAGAGTACAGCTTTGCTGTCCATGCCCTGGTAGGTTATCTCCGTGGCCTGGCTCATACTGTTGTAGAAAAACTGTATGCCGGGCAGTGTGCTCTCGAGCAGCGTCGTAAGGTCGGGCGGATTAATAGCGGCAATTTCTTCTCGCGATATTACACGTGTTATCACCGGTACATCTTTCAGCGGATGTTCACTACGCGTGCCTGTAACCACAACTTCGTCCAAATTGGAGTCGGATGGGCGCAGACTCACCTTTATTATATTGCCATCCAGACCGTCTATTCTTATTCGTCCGGTTGAGAATCCCACGCAGCTCACTTTCAAAGTGAATGCGTCTGTGCTCTGCAAAGTCAGCTTGAATTCGCCTCGCGTATTCGTGCCGACGCTTATATTGGTTTTCTCTACAACAACTGATGCACCTGCAAGCGGATTACCTTCTGTATCGGTTACCACGCCGCACACAATACGTTCTGCGGGCAGCGACACGACATCGGAGCCTCGCATGCCGAGTGCCCATAACAAGGCAAACGACAGGAATAAAATAATCCTGGTCATGTTTTTCTTAGCCTTTAAAAAGGCGGGTGCACTTAAGGATTTCAGGCACACCCGCATGTTTACTTTGTCTTGGTTTGAATGAATCTCTCCCGGACTGGGGGAAAGATTCATACTAGTTTAGGGGGATAGAAGCTATCAGTCCTATTATTTGGAGTTCTTCACGAACTTATAGGTGAAGGTTGCAGTCTTCCTCTTACCAGTCTTATCCTTCAGGTCGGTGAACTGAATGAGGGCATAACTTCCGTCCTTGAACTTAACAATGAATACCGGTGTTTTCTTCGGGTCGGATTTCGACATCGTGAGCTCATATACTCCCATCTTCACCTTGTGCATCCAATAATAAAGGCCCATGTTCACGTAGTTCAACATGCAACCCAGCACGGTTGGTTTGGCCATCATACCACTCATGTCGCAAATCAAATAGGCTTTTGTGTCGCTTGCCCACTTCACTTTCTCCGGCAGAGTCTTGATGGTTTCAATGTCGGTAGTGTCGCTCATATAAGCTTCGCCGCCGTTGGTTTTAATGTCGTATATGTGGAAAGCCAGATGCCATTTTGCAGGAGCATTGTCCTTACCAGCTTCAACGGTTTTCGTTATTTTGTACTTTCCGAACCTATCAGTTTTTTCACCATCATCCGAATACGTACGCCATTCCTTGGCACTCACATCTTTTCGTATAGCCGTATCGCCCGTTTCGAGGTTCACATAAACCCACTTGTCGTAGTCGGGGAACATATTATCCTTCGTACCTTCATTTTGAGTTACAACCTCTAAAGACTTCTTAATAACCTTCGGTTCGTTCGGCGTAGGAACAGGATCATCTCCTCCACACGAGGAGAACACAAACGTTGATAGGCATAAAGCCCCTAGTAAATAATTAAATTTCATGTTTTAAAGATTAAGATGATAAAAATTTTGGATGCAAAATTACGGTGCGCCAAAATCTAAGGCAATACTCAAAAAGAGGTATATCCCCATAATCATATCTAGGTAGAAAAGTCCCCTAGAGAAAGGCATTCATACCTACTCGATACCATCGCCGGGAATAGTTAATGCGTTCTTTGGCTTTCCTGAAATAATATTCTACTTTTGCTCGTGTTAAATACAAAATAGGTATTTGTTATTCATTTTTTACTCATTTAATACATCACAAAATTATGGTTGTAGATTATAAAAAGCTAGGGCTCGTGAACACACGTGAAATGTTCAAGAGGGCCATCAATGGCGGATATGCCATTCCTGCATTCAATTTCAACAATCTCGAACAGTTGCAGGCCATCATCAAGGCTTCTTCCGAATTGAAATCGCCCGTGATTCTACAGGTTTCGAAAGGTGCCCGAAAGTATGCCAACCAAACCCTGCTGCGCTATCTAGCCGAGGGAGCTGTTGAATACGCAAAAGAAATTGGATGCCACCACCCCGAAATCGTTCTGCACCTCGACCACGGCGATAGCTTCGAAACATGCAAAAGCTGTGTGGACTACGGTTTTTCATCGGTTATGATTGACGGCTCGGCTCTCCCTTACGAAGAGAATATTGCCGTAACTAAAAAGGTAGTAGAATACGCTCATCAGTTCGACGTAACCGTTGAAGCGAACTTGGAGTTCTCGCCGGAGTTGAAGACGATGTAGTGGCCGAAGAGTCGCACTACACCAAGCCCGAAGAGGTTGTCGACTTCGCAACCCGCACAGGCGTCGACTCGCTCGCCATTTCTATCGGAACATCGCACGGAGCCTACAAGTTCACTCCCGAACAATGTACACGCGATCCGAAAACCGGTCGGCTCGTTCCTCCCCCATTGGCTTTCGACGTATTGGAAGCTATCGAGAAAAAGCTCCCCGGATTCCCGATTGTTCTGCATGGCTCATCGTCGGTTCCGCAGGAATATGTCGACATCATCAACGCCCATGGCGGAAAGCTGCCCAACGCAGTCGGTATTCCCGAAGAGCAGCTCCGCAAGGCTACAAAGAGCGCCGTTTGCAAAATCAACATCGACTCTGACTCTCGCCTAGCTTTCACCGCCGGCGTACGTCAAACATTCGACGAGCATCCAGAATATTTCGACCCTCGCCAGTATTGCGGTAAGGCTCGCGAATACATGGAAGAACTCTACAAGCACAAAATCACCGACGTGCTTGGTTCAGACAACAAACTCGCCAATCTCGACTAAGAATATTAGTTTTTTTCATAAAATTCGGAAAGGGATGCGTCTTAACGATGTATCCCTTTCTTTTTGTTTGCTCTCTCGCTAATGCTATTACCAATATCTCAACACTGCAAATAATTTGCGGGAATAACTGCAAGACTATATAATAGTATAAACAATTTGCGGAAATCTCTGCAAGTGTTAAACATCAATGTAAACAACTTACGGAAGATCCCGCAAACAAACAACAATATATAATAATGCTATTTCTATAGTTCTAGCTGCATACCGTCGTAAGCGAAGTGGAAATGTTCGGGAAGACGACGCTGTGCTTCTTCGTGCAAACCTATATTATGGGTAAGGTGTGTGAGATAAGTTTCGGTAGCACCTATCTGCTTGCTGAAAGCTATCGCTTCGTCGATGAGTATATGTGAATGGTGGGGACGCTCCCAGCGCAGAGCATTTATCACGAGCACTTCAGTGCCTTGAAGAAGAGGCAGTTCGGTGGGAGAAATTGTTTTCATGTCGGTAATGTAAGTCAAAGAGCCGAATCGGAAACCGAGAATGGGCAACGTACCATGCATTACTTCAATTGGCATTATGTCGATACTTCCAATTCGGAAAGCATTGTGCGACGAGATGGTGTGTAATTTCAGACGAGGCACTCCGGGATAGAGTTTATCGGTGAAACAATAGGGCAGGTTGTGACGTAGGTCGTGGCATGTATTATCGTTGGCAAACACGTCGATGTCGCCTAGCTGACAATATGGTCGTACGTCGTCAATTCCACCGGCGTGGTCGTAGTGAATGTGTGTGATGAGGATTCCGTCAATTTTCCGGAATGGTTGAGGGAGAATTTGCTGACGGAAATCGGGGCCACAATCTATGAGTATTCTTGTATCGTCGGTTTCGAGCAGGGCCGATGTTCGCAGTCGATTATCTCGCGGGTCGTTGCTTCTGCAAACTTCGCAGTTGCAACCAATCACCGGAACACCGTTGGATGTTCCGGTACCTAGAAATGTGAGGATTTTCATTTGATGTTTACTTCGGGAAGAATTTCGATGCCAAATGCGCACCGAACGTCTTCCTGTATTGTTTTGCACAGGTTAAGCACCTCGCGTCCGGTTGCTCCTCCGTGGTTCACGAGCACAAGTGCTTGTTTGGAATATACTCCTGCTCGACCAGTTGTTTGCCTTTCCATCCGAGTTGTTCAATCATCCATCCGGCAGGAATTTTTTCGCGATGAGCGTCGATGGTATAGTGGGGCATATTTTTGAATCGGGCCGCGAGCTGGTCGTATTTCTCCCGAGACACTACCGGATTCATAAAGAAACTCCCGGCATTTCCGATTTGTTTGGGGTCGGGCAACTTCTCGCGACGAATATCTATAATGGTTTGTCTGAGTTGCTGGGCGGTGGGACAGGATATTCCTCTCTCTTTCAGGGCTGCGCGGATGTTCCCATAGTCGAGCTTCGGTTGGAATGTGCGAGTAAGGCGGAACGTAACAGCGACGATTAGATATTTATCGCGCCACTCGGTTTTGAATCTGCTCGAACGATAGCTGTACTGACATTCTGCCGCGCTGAAAACAACTGTTTTACCGGTTCCTATCTCCACGGCCTCAACCTCTTCGATTATGTCTTTCGCCTCGGTTCCGTAGGCTCCGATGTTTTGCACCGCACTGGCTCCCACTTCTCCCGGAATGAGCGACAGATTTTCGGCGCCATAAAGATTGATGTTCACACAATGGGCCACGAAATCGTCCCAAACGAATCCCGACCCGCAACGAATCCGCTCGTCGTCTACCTGTTCGATAAAACAAATGCCCGAGTGCAGAACAGTTCCAGGATAATCTCCGGTCAGAAGCAGATTGCTTCCCCCTCCGATAATCAATAACGGAGAATCCGAATAATCCAGCGAGCACGCAAGTTCCGCGGCTTCTTCTTTTGTGGAATATTCCACGAAACGCCGACATTTCGCGTCTATCCCGAATGTGTTGTGTGCTAGCAGACTATAGTTTTCGAAGCTTTTCATCGACTTGGGAGCGAGGCTTTAACTTAATAAGCAATAAGCTTCACGAGTTGCCAACTGCCACCGTTCCGCTTGAACACTAGCTGTGTTTCAATTCCATTGGAAAGGCCGCGGAATGTTAGAATTTTCTTATTGCTGTCGGCATTTTTCTGCCCGTAAAGAATGTTGTATATCGTGTTTTTCGGTACTTCGGGTAGGAATGACGACCATTCCGAAGCCGGTATGTTTCGGTTAACTATCGACGTTTCTTCACCGTCAGGGTCCGGGCCGGTGTAAGAGAGCGGATTCTTAACATACTTCAGCCCGTCGCCTCCCAGAAATTGTGCCAGGAAGTCTAAGAACGAGGCATTGCTACTACTGCTGAATGGTGATTTCCTGATTTTGTTCAGCTTCCATTTCCCATCCTGATGGTCGAAGAGATATTGCTCAACCATTTGTTTCTTGAGATGTATTTTCTCGACCGTCACGCTATCTATGTCGGTTGATTTTGCAGCCTTCATCTGCTTTTCGTTGTCGAAAATAATTGTGTAGTAGCCTTGCTTTCGGAAGAATGATCTGTTTTCCATTGCGCTTGCGACAACTGCTGCGTACCCTCGCCAGTTTCTATCTCAAGCGGGAATTTAATTCTGTTCTTCTGCAGTTTTCCATTGGCGATGAAGTTAAAGAAGAAATCGTCGAACAGCTGGTCGGCCGCTTTCGGCATAGGCGTTTCGGCGATAATCTTAGTGGCAGAATCAACAACCTCGGCCGAATCGCCACTCTGAACAGAATCGGTCGCAACAGAATCGGCTGCCTCGGGTTTCTTGCCCGTACAACCTCCGCCAATCCCAACCATAACGATGGCGAAAACAGCCAGGATGGATAAAAATACTTTTCTCATATTCGTTTAGTTTGTCTGAATTTCAAATGCAAAAGTAAGTAGATTATTCACTTTATCCGAAATGCTTAAGAAGCATATTTATGACGCACCAAAAACCTCGACTCTTCGCCTCAAAACCTCCTGGCACGGTATGATTATAAATGCTACCTTTGCACGCAATCAATCAAACATCAATATGTTAATAGACAAAATCGAAGAATTGCTCAAAGAAGTGAGCCAGCTTTCGGCTAATAACGCCGACGAAGTTGAACAACTGAGATTGAGATATCTCAGCAAAAAAGGCGAAATAAATGCACTTATGAGCGAGTTCAGAAACGTTGCAGCCGACCAGAAAAAAACTATAGGAATCAAAATAAATGAACTCAAACAGCAAGCACAGGAAAAAATAAACGCTCTGCGCGATTCGCTGCAGAGCACAAAAACACAAGACGTCGATACCGACCTCACGCGCACGCCCTACCCTATCAAACTAGGCACCCGGCATCCGCTCACACTCGTTCAGGACGAAATAATCGACATCTTCGCCCGCATGGGATTCATACTCTTCCAAGGGCCCGAAATAGACGACGACGAACACGTGTTCACAATGCTGAACTTCCCAGCCGACCATCCTGCACGCGACATGCAAGACACATTCTTCATAGAACGCGACAGCAACATAACACAAAATGTGCTCCTAAGAAGTCACACCACAAACGACGAAGCACACTACATGTCGACCAACGAACCTCCAATCCGAGTGCTCTGCCCAGGAAGAGTTTATCGCAACGAAGCCATCAGCGCGCGAGCCCACTGCTTCTTCCATCAGGTTGAAGGGCTCTACATCGACAAAGGCGTGAGCTTTGCCGACCTGAAACAAGTGCTCCTCACCTTTGCCCGCGAAATGTTCGGAACAAATACCAAAATACGCCTACGCCCAAGCTATTTCCCCTTCACCGAACCAAGCGCCGAGCTCGATATCAGCTGCAATATATGCGGAGGTAAAGGCTGCGGATTCTGCAAACACACCGGATGGGTTGAAATTCTGGCTGCGGAATGACCGACCCGCACGACCTTGCCGTTTGTGGCATTGACCCCGACATATACACCGGTTACGCTTTCGGAATGGGAGTTGAACGCATAGCAAACCTGAAATATCGTGTAAACGACCTTCGACTTTTCTCCGAGAACGACGTGCGATTCCTTCGCGAGTTTGAATCGGCAACGTAAATAATCCATGATATAATAAAACGGCAAGCCCTGCACGCATCCATCTCGGAGCGTGCAGGGCTTTTGATTGATATATAAACGAATTTCTCTTACACCTGTCTTCGCCGGGGTCTTCTTCGCGCCCGGGTTTGGGAGTATCTCCTCCGCCGCCGGGCTTCTTGGGGTCATTCGGCTTCTTGGGGTCATCGGGTTTCTTACCGTCGGAGGGTTTTTTCGGGTCGGAGGCTTTTTACCTCCGCCGCCGGGTTTCTTGGGGTCATTGCCGTCCGACTTCTTCTT
>NZ_BAKH01000043.1 GCF_000614105.1 Prevotella micans DSM 21469 = JCM 16134 | reverse complement strand
TATATCTATAATATATATAAATAAAGAAAGAGAGTATAAGAGAAAGAAAACGAAACAGCTTCAAGTGCCGTTTGGGCATCTGAAAGGGTGGTTTCAAGTGCCAAATAAGGAACTGAAAAGAAATAAACAGTAATTAAATACAGGTAATATGAAATCAAGAAAAATTTTCGGACTGATAGCATTTTCGGTCCTGTTGTTAACATCGTGCTCAACGACAACAGTTGTGCCCGGATTTGAGAGAACCATTTTTATAGACTACTCCCTATTCCGCGCAAACGGAATTGAAGTCTCGGATACTGAAGTACCAGACGGTCGTACACCGCTCGGGCAGCTTTCCGAGATTGTCCGATTTTCACGGACCTATAAGAGCAAGAAAATATCCCTCTCCGGAAATTCTAATGACGACATAGTCGTGCCGACGAGCAAGACAATAATCACTACGGACGGGAATATCGATATCGACATCGACATCAGAGATGTGGCAGCTAAAATTGCCGCTATCGTAAAAGATAGAGACGGGCGCGGCATCGCAAAGATGAACGTGTCTGTAACCGATGCACAAAGCCAGCCCGTATTCTACGTGTCTGGAATTATTTATAAATAGCAATCCCAGGGGTTCCGCTCGCGATAAAACGAATATATAGGCAAAAGCACAAGCATCACAATCAGTTGTATTTCAAGCGATAGCGTCTATCCTCTCGGATAGCCTTCTAAGCTGTGGGTCTTGGGTTCGAATCCCAACGGAATCACAATCATGAGGGTGTGTCAAAATAGGCACACCCTCCTTTGTGTTTGTAATGTTTTGCGCTGGTTAGTTGGCGAAAATCATCTTGCGGTATTTGCCTTGTTGATAAACAATGTAGATGCCGCCCGAAACTGTGTTGTGAGCTGATTCGATGCTGGGGAATGTGCCAAGGCGGACGCCCGAGATGGCGTAGAGCACGACATCCGAATCGGCAGATTGATTGATGGAAGCTGCATCTATAGCGTCGACTATTCCGGCGGGATGGGCGTCGACGCAGTTAAGCACTTTACCGTCGGTATCGAGCAGGATTGCCACAACGTGCAAACGGTTTTTATTTCTGATTCGCTTAGCGGGCAGAGCGAGCGTATAATCGTAGTCACGATACTCTCCGGCCGCCATCGAAGTGTTGGTGAATAGTCCGCCGTTGAACCCGTTATAAACACCGCGTGCCACGTCGTCGAAGTTCATGTCTACGTATTCGGGCAGCTTTTCCCACCCGAAAAACTCGCCCTTACTTCCGTAATAACCGTTGAGCTGCTTGCCGGGGATGGAATCTTCTAACAGCACGAACGATATGCGATAATCGGGCGCCGTTACAGGCGTTTCGCTAATCATTCGGGCGCGCAGATTGATGGCCGTACTGTCTGATGCGAACTTGGCGCTCATTTCGAGCCCCAGTGTTCCCGGCCTCTCCTGCAACTGCTGGAAGAATCTGCGTGCTGTGCCGTAGGGATTGCATTCGTATGTGCGATTAAGGAAGCAATCGGGGAAGCCCGGCATTCGCGACAACAGCGGCTCGTAACTGTGCTCGGGGTCTTGAATTTCGAGCCGGTCGTTAGAGTGAATGCAAACCGCCACGAATTCGTCGGCATAGTTCGCCTTCAGATAGCGAACCTCCTCGATTCCACCCACGCAAAACTTGCACCAGTCGCCGGTGCCCTCCTCCATAAGCACACGCCGTTTGTATAGCGGATTGCGTCGCTGAATAGAAAGCGTATCGGAATTGTCGGCCGCATACGAATCGGGTTGGTTGCCCAGGCGCCCTATCCGAAAAACTATACGATTGTCGGCCTCATCAACAGGCACGTCGATGTTGAGTGTATCGTTAGAGTTGATACCCACACTTCCGCCTTTAGCGAATTGCACGAACGGTCCTCCATTAACACTATAGTCTACCGTTAGTCCATCGAAACCGTTGCCCCCGATATTGCGCACAACACCGCTGAAGGTGTGGCGCTCTCCGTAAATATAGGCTGGCGCAGCGAACATCTTGAGCGAGGCTGATTCTGTGGCAGCGCATCGCCCGTAACCACGGCTTCGATGCAGAACGAGCCGTCTATGTTGCTCCAGGTTGACTTAGAGTTTACGAACACAATATTGGCACACTCGTCGTTGCCGAAACTGTAGCCCGCACCGCCCTCGTTGCCCTCTAAGAAGCTGGCTTTATAGCCTATGGCGAGCGAATCGCCGTTAATGTCTACTGGTTTAGCCAGTTTGATGTCGTGCCATCCGGCCGTGAGGTTGCCCACCTTCTGCGAGGTTATAACCACTCCATCGTGCGGTCGGCGTTTAACGTAAATGGTTACGTTCGATGCGTCGCGATTCAGTCCGATGCGTACACTACTTATCTGGTTTGTTTTGTACGCCTCTATTGTTCGTGAGGGCAGCACAATGTAGGGCGTAATAATTTGATTTCCTTGTCCGAATCCGGCTTCTATTCGTTCGCCGTGGCGCAGTCGGATGCCTTGTGTCTGCTGTGAGCGGACAGATTGTATAAAAGCCGAAAGCAAGACTATGAGTATTATTTTTTTCATGTTCTATATTGTTTTAAATATGAATATAACGTTAGGAAATTATGCCCTTCGCACGATGCAAAACCATATTTCTGGGTGTCGAGATGGTTTTGTAAGGTGACAAAACTATATTTCCGACCGTCTAGAGGTTTTGTAAGATGACAAAATCATATTTCCGACCGTCTTGGTGGTTTTGTAAGGTGACAAAACCATATTTCCGACCGTCTAGAGGTTTTGTAAGGTGACAAAACCATATTTCCGACCGTCTTGGCGGTTTTGTAAGGTGACAAAACCATATTTCCGACTGTCTTGGTGGTTTTGTAAGGTACAACAAGGGATATCATTTTCTTTGGCGATAGAAAAACGGTCGACTAATTCAATACGAATCAGTCGACCGATATTATTCACAGGGACGAATTACTTAACGACAACCTTCTTGCCGTTTACAATGTATAATCCCTTAGGAAGACCATTGAGCGTGGTGGCTTTTGTGCGAACACGGATGCCCGACGGAGTATAAACATCCATCGGCTTGTTGTTGGCGACATCAGCCTGCTCGATTCCGTCGGTTACGTGGAGAGTCCAACCATCAGAAAGCATCGATTCGCCAACGTTCCAAACTGCCGAAACCTGGTAGAGGTAATCGCCCTTGGCTATGATGTTGTCGGTATAGGCCGGCGAAGTAAGGTTGGATGCAATAAGATGGCCATCGCGATAAACGTTATAGCCCTTGAACTGCAGCGTGGTTGAATTGCCGCCCACGAGCGGAGTGTATGTAACATCGTCGAGCAACAGCACCATGCCATCTACCTGCGTGTTGTGGCGAATGGCGAAGTAACGGGCTTTGGCCGGCAGGGTATAGGCATTCTGTTTCCACGAAACGTAGTTCACGGTTCCCGTGGCCAAACGTTCGAAAGAGTCGATAAAGTCGTCGTTTATCGTGTTGGGTTTCTCCATTTCCGAGTACATAATTTCGAACGTTTCGGGGCCGTGGGTTGTTTGCGATTCCTTGGCCCAGAACGATAGATCGCTTCCGCCTACTATTTCGGGCGATATGAGCCAGTTGTCGTTAGGCGTGGCTGTGGATTGACCGTCTGACGCACTGAATGCAGCCAACATTTGGTCGCCCGAGTGCGGTTTAAGTACGTCGAACTTCTGGAATCCGGCTTTATCGCGATTCCACACCTGGTAGGCCTGCGGAGTGAACCAGTTTGGAATTTCCGGGCCGCTGAAGTAGAGCGATGTAGCTTTGTCGCCGTCGTAAACAGTCCAATCGCCGATGTGTTCTATGATGAACGATTCGTACGATTCGAAATCGTCGGTAACATCGTTGGCCATCTCGCTCGAGGCAGGAGCCTGCCAGGTTAAGCTGGCTTTTCCGGCAACAACCTTACCGGTGAGGGCCTGCGGACGCGGATATTTCGGACCATTTAGATATACACGCACCTCGGGCGTGGCGTTGTTAGACAGCTTGCCATCGGCCGACATATCCAATCTGATAGAGTATTGAACAGAGTCGCCGGCCTCCGACAACTCGTTTTGTGCATTGAATACAAAATCGCGCACTGCATTCGGAGCCAAGCTGCGCCCTGTTGCGACGAAACTTGTGCGTTGTCCTTATATAATGCTACGGTGTAGACGCCGGTGGACTTGCTACCTGCATTGATTACGCGCGCTTTTAGCTGGTGAGGCTGACCGATATTCATGCGCGTAGGTATGTCGTAGCTCTGAATTGCAATGTCGTTGTCGGCATAAGCATCGATGCGGAACTGGTCGACATAGAGCGTTGCGCTGGCGTCGGCGGTGTAGCCGTAAACCTGGAAGGTTATGTTACCCTTGCCGGTGTATTGGTTAAGGTCGATTACGTGCCGATACCATCCGGTAGTGCCGTCGTTATACTGGAATGTGCCGAGGCAAAGCGTATCGGCATCGTCTACCGAAGCGTAAATCTGCACGTAGGCATCACCGCGGTCGGCTCCATACCGTGATACATGTAGAACGACAGAGCCGATTTGTCGGTTGCACTCAACTTAACGCGCGGGCCTTGCAGATAGCCGCTTTGCGGAGTTGTTCCCGGGTTGGCGAATTTAAGTTCGCCGCCGTCCTCGTCGAATGGGTCGATGGCTCCGCCTGTACCCTGAACATTCCACGAAGTTTTTCCTATTCCGGTGTGTGTTATCCACGGTTCGGTGTCGAGCTTAGCGTTCGTGAACGATTCCTGATAAGGCTGCGCGTAGGGCTGACCTACAAGTGTGGTAGCTCGGGTTCCGCGACCGCGTCCGGTTGTCGAAACCGGGTACACTCCGTATTGCACATACGCTTGCTGCTTGCCTACGGGAATGTCGGGTGTTTCGTCGGTGTATGTGGTTCCCGAAACGTTCGAAGCAATCTGTGCCCAGGTGTATGCCTCTTCGCTCCATCGTGTAATAACGTATTTAACCGCTGAGGGATCTACGTATCCGCCGTGCAAACCTTTAACGGCGGCGGCGTTCCATGTTAGCGTGGCTTTGCCTTCGACCGGCATAGCCGCTTTGAGGTTGCGGACCGTGTCGGGAATGTCGATTCCAACGTATGCGCTAACTTCTTTGAGTGCGCCTTTCTTACTACCGTATGTGCGAACAAGATATGTTTGCATGCCCGACTCGCTAAGGGCGTCGCTAAGCGAAAGGCTCTGTCCGGGCGTTACACTGGTGAAGGTTTTGAGCGGAGTATCGCTTTCGGCTCCGCGATAAACCTCTATTTTGCTGATTGATGACAGTGCGCTACCGTCGGTATTCTTTGTCGGAGCCTTGAATGCGAGTTCGGCATTGAGCGCGCCTTGGGCACCAGGCGTTAGAACAACGTTGTCGACTACCGCCGGAGCGTCGATGTCGGCATCTTTCTCTACGCGCAGGTGTCCGAACTTAAGGTCGGCATCCGAATAAGCAGTGCAATATGCGTGCACCAAAAGCTGATAATCGCCGTTGGCCGGAATGCTGAACACGCCCGAATAGGTGCCAGTTTCATCGCTTTCGATGTCGACAGCCTTCAGGGGTTCGGTAACTAAGATGTTGTCGTCCTGTCCGAGATACAAAGCCAGCTTTACTGGTCGTTCGAAACTTCCGCCGTGAGCGGTGAACGATACGCGATAGGCCTGCTGGGTGGTCATACCTTTTATTAAGGGCGAAATTAGATAGTCGTCGGCCGTTTGATAGCTCGTGCCGATAGTCATTCCGTAGTCGCTAACCTGCATTCGCGCCCATGTGGTTCCGTCGTGGTTGGCATCGCCTACCTTCCACAGGGCGGCGTCGCCTTCTTCATCGAAGTTCTCGTAGAACGGAACGTTATAGAATGTGCCCGAAGCGATGGTGTTCGACGAGGCCGTTAGCCCCTCCTTGCCATTGCTCATCGGTGTAACGTCGTAGCTGTAATGGGCACGTGCTCCGCTAAGAGTCTCGGTGAATGTAGTGGCCGATATGCCCGAGGCCACAACCATGCCGTCGGGCTGGCGAACTACTTTATAAACTATCGAGTTATCGTCTACTGGCCCGTTGTTCTTACTTGTCGTTGGGGCTGTCCACGAAACTGTGGCAGCTTTGGTTGGTTCATTTATTTCCAACTTCAAATTGCCCACCGCACCCGGAACATCCTCGCCGGCGAATATCGACATGCGGCGAATCTGCGATTTTCCGGCAGTATTGCCAAGATAAACCGAAACCGTATGATTGCCTTCGGCCAATGACAGGGGCAGAGATACATTGTCGCCAGGCGATGCTGTTTGCGAGGTTTCGTTTCCGTCTATCGAACGTAAACCGTTAGTGTTCCGCTAAGCGATGAGCCATCGAACGCCGTTGTCGGCACGCCGAAGGTGAGGTTTCCGGCCGTGCGAACAGTGTTTGTAAATGTCCACGCAATGTTTGTCGGGGCTGCGGGGGCTTTGGCGGGTGCGTCGACTATATACAATCCTTTGAAATGTTCGGAGCCGGGGAATTGCCCAACTTTCGTGAACTGCGCCGTAGAGGCATCGCCTTTATAAAGGAAAGTTCTGTCTTTATTATCCAAGGCTGCTACATATAGTTCGCCGGTTGCATCGTCGAACACGGCCTCGGCCGGAGCAGTTCCGTTGGCGAGTGTAAAATTGCACTTGCCCACACTTGTAACCTCGCCTGTAGACGTGTTAATTTTGCAAAGCTCGTTATCTTGAATCTTGCCTGCGTAGAGCGAACCGTCTTTCGCGGCAGCCAGGAAAACGAAAAAGTTGTCGGTGCGCAACAACGTGTCGACCTTGTTTGTTGCGAGGTCGATCGAGCAGAGCATCTTCGACGGCTGGTCATCGTCGTCGTCCGATGTTTCCATATTCCAGTTCATGAAATACGCTTTTCCGTTAGCCTTATTATAGGTTGCGCACTGCATTGGGTAATGCTTTCCGAGCGAAATGGTGTCGCCAATCTGTTGCCATGTCTCAGCGTTGAAAACATATATGCGCGAAAACGCGTGCATACCGTAGTCGGCATCCTTCCAGTAAGTCGACGTTATGCAGTAGAATTTTCCGTTGGCATAGAAAGCTACTTGCGGGTCATCGGGAAATTTTGCACCTGTCGACTCTGCAACGAAGTTAAACGGCTGCGATGCACTAAACGAAAACACTCCACTTGCAAGCGGACTCGGCGTGCGCCAGTCGCCCGACTTGTAGTTGAATCCGTAGATTACGGGAGCATTAGGATTACTCTCTATTGCAGGAATGCGATGCACTAACAATTCGGAGCCGCGGCCTTGCGATATGCCCGGACTCGTAATTGTTCTTGCTTTCGTACGACGGGGTTCCTGCAACCTTGCGTCGCCACTCAACACACTCTTCGGCGCCACCTTAACAGCATTCTTGGTTGTCGGTTCGATACGCTGGGCCGAAACCGACGACGAAAAGAACGCCATACCAGTAGCTACGAGAGCTATGACATAGAATTTCTTCATTACTTAAAACTAAATTTATGAAACTATTATCCTGTAAAATATCGTCGGCAAATGTACGTGGCGCATCCCTCAACAATTAAATAAAAGCAATTCAAAATTCATTTTTATGTAAAAAATACCCATATGTGATGATCGCCCGGAGCATGTACCCCGATTTCGAACTGGTTTATGTTGCTCGAAATGATGAGGCGTCGCGTATGAAAAGTTTTTGTAATCTAACGACACCGAGATTTTCATGAAAAGAACAGCGCCCGACGGAAGCACGATGGATTACTATCAAACGGCAAGCGGCCGAGAATCGTTTACCATGGACAACGTGAGCCTTGGCTTCGAAATCGACTCCATGAGTAATCTCGGAGCATCGTTCGGCGTGACACGTTATGGACTTAGGCACAACGGTTACCCAACAAAGAAATACGTCGGCGGAATCCATTGCGCCGGATTCCAATACAGTAACTTCACATCCTCTTTAAAACAGCCGGGAGTGCTACGCTCTAGTAATTTTCCAAACAGAAATAGCCAGGAGCGCCACGCTCTAGTAATTTTTGTTTATGGAAGAAGTGGTTTGATTTTGTCGATATTCGCCTCCTTGTTCATTATCAACACGTGTTCGGCGAAGTTGAGGTGCTCCATGTTTTGGAGGTGTCCTTTGTGAAGCCGTTTTATTTCCATAATACTTAAATGTTAAAGATGAAATGTATTTCGATGCTTCGCTCTGGCGCGAAATGTTGCTTTTTTGATTTTTGAGTTTTCGCTCCGGAGCGAAGAGATGTTTTTTCAATTTTCGGTGCTTCGCTCCGGAGCGAAGCTCTATTTTTCTGATTTTCGAGCTTTCGCTCCTGTGCGACGATGTATTTTTTCGTTTTTCACTGTTTCGCGCCAGAGCGAAGCTCTGTTTTTTGGATTTTCTCGTCTTCGGCACCTGCCGAAGAGCTATTTTTCCGATTTTCACTCCGTCGGTGGGTGCCGAAACGCTGTTTTATAAACAGAAACAATACCATTATCTTACTTCTACAGTCTTTATCTCGGCCATTAATGAGTAAACATGACTGACACTTTCCAAACCAAAGGATGAATCGGCCTCATATCGACCTTCAACCATATCGGCAAACGCTTTAATCTCCGAAAAGAAGCCCTGTGAGACGATTTGATGATTACCAACAGTCGGGACAAAACCATTTCTTCCGTATAGATTGACAACAGCAGTTGCATTATTTCGGTAGACTTTCTCCAATGGAACTCCAAATACAGCAGAGCGTCTCGGTGTGAAGTTGAGTCGCTCCATGTTGTCCAATACATACAATCCCTTGTTGGTGCTTATACTTAACTGTTCCAGTGCATCTTGCCACGAGTAATCTGTTGACAGTTCCAACATACCCGTTACATCCTGATGCTCTAACACAAGAAACAGGGTCTGTCCACCATCTTTGCTGCTTACAGTATCTGCAGCCCTCACCTTTGCTTCTCCAAATAGAAACGTTACATAGTCAAGCGGATGGATGAACAGGTCGAGCAAAGCATCACCCTCAGGATATAGCCCTGTCAGATAGCGATAATGGTAATGCCGTTTGCCTTCTCTTCGTAATCGTTTTTGCAGAATCTGCGTAGCCGGAGCAAATCGCCTTTGCAGTCCAATTATAATATGCTGTGAACCATACAACCTTATCGCATCTACCAAAGACTTCAGTTCTCTTTCGTTCTCACAAGGAGGTTTCTCTATGAAGAGATGCTTCCCCGATTTAATGACTTCGTTTGCTATCCGGAAATGCGAATGTGGATTGGCAGCTACAAAGACTCCCGAAATATTATCATCATACAGAATGTCGTGCAAAGAAGTGGTTCCTTTAACTCCCTTATATTTCTGAGAAATCAACGAGGATTTCTTCTCCGAGGTGCAGCAGATGTATTTCAGTGGCAGCTGAAGATACTGCATGACTGGCAACAGATTGCTGACACAATGATTACCTATACCTATAAGCGCATACTGCCGAGTGTAGATTTGATTCAGTTCCCTCATGCTGCGCATGCTCTTATATCTGCCTATGATGTTGTCTAAATATCCCATATCTGGCTATACTGTTATTTCCTTAAAATGCTTTTTATAGGTAGTATGCTTGTTATCTGTCCATTGATATTTTCCGTAAAACAATTCTATCAACCACTTGGGAAAGATTCTTTCCAGGTTCCTCAACAATATGATGTCATACTTGCGATGATAGTTTATCCAGCATTGATTACATTCTTTGGAGTGCTGACACTGAATTTTGCATGTTTTCCGTGAATTGAATATCTCGTCGAGAGTATTCTCGTGGATGTTTCCCAAGACCACATCCAGATTCTGACACAAAGGTACATCACCATTTGAGTGGATTACCAACTCGCTGAAAATACTATGACATCTAAGTTTCAGTCTGCCGTTCTTCCATTCGTCATAGAGGGCAACGAAGTCAAAGTTCTCGTCAGTCTGATGTATGGACGACGGAATCCGGTTTATGAAGTCTTTATTATTGGCTTCCATCAGGTCTTGTGTCGTATCGAAAAAAGACATCGTACTGTAAATGCCGATACGCACGTCTATGTCATACTTCCGCGCAACGTCTATGACATGCTCCATATCCTCAAACGAGTTCCATGGAGAAAGACAGAACATCAAGGATACGGGCACAATATCTTTACATGCCTCGATTACTTCAATAACCTTGTCGTACCCATCCCGTCCACGCATATATCGATAAGTTTCCCTATTACCGTCAAGCGAGATATACAGGTGTTTGGGATAATGGTTCCTCACGGCAGAAATTACTTTGCCCACTGCAAGGCAGTTAGACAGTAGAGTATAATTGGGATGATGCGTATCAAACCAGGCAAGTATCTTGTCGGCTTCAGGATGAAGAATAAACTCACCACCTTCTAAACCTACCACCGTGTGCTTGGTTACGCATTTGCTGTTCATGATATTGATGATGTCATCTAAACTTAAATTCTCCATAGGTTTCTTCCAAATAGAACAGTGCTTGCAACGAGACTGACAACTTGTGGTGGAATATATCATAAGGGAGGTGAGCTCCTTGTGTCGTCTGTGTATTACATTATTGGCAAATACTATCCCATTATGGATGTAGTCATAAATACTGTACATTATTTCTAGTTTATCTTTTATGATAAAGAGTAGAAATCAGTCAAAAGACTGCACAGTATTGATGACTTTCCTCTATTTGCTCATTACTTACCAAGTAAGTCTCAGACCGAAAGGTACCGTTATCATGAGCGGATGCTCTGTGCGGTAAGTCTCAAGACCACTGTCATTCCCGATGTAATAGAACATGTTAGGTTCAAAATACAGACTGAATGGCTTGAATATTTTGTACTGTACACCTACACCTAAGTTAACAGACCACTGATAACGTGCCTTGATGTTGCCCCTAAGTGTATACGACGAATCGGACGTAATGATATATCTCTTGTTGAGTGAACTATGGACAGGCATTTCAAATGTTACACCACCTGTTGTATATGCGTTGAACCGTCCTTTGCTCCATATACGATAAGTCAATCGCAATGGTATGCCCACATAATCTATTTTCTGTGTCTTCAACAGTTTTGCTTTGTGATATTCACTCTCAAATTCAGACTTTAATCTGGTATAGAGTATACCCGTTCCGAAAGTCCAACGAGGACTTAGCTGCTTGTTGAGCGAGAAACCAAAGGTCTTCGGGCGATAATGATGCGCCTTCTCGCCTAAAGATTTATTCCCACCCATTGCATTATTCAGTGCTATCCAAGACATTTTCGCTCTCTCGATAGAATCCATCAAAGCACCGTTCCTTGTTAAGTAGTTTGCATAATCTTCCCAAGTATAAAGTTTCGCAGCTACACCTCCGTTAGCGTAATCTATTACGGACAGGTAGTTCAGATTGGACATAGCTCCATTTGCGCCGGCATTGGAAGAATAGCCAAAATTAAATGTCCACGGATATTTCTTCTTTTGTTTGATATTGATATTTACGCTTTCATTCAGCGCTATCATTTTATCCCGGGAAATATTTAGAAGGTGGTATAAAGAGTCTTCCATGCCTATATCAGTTGCCAAACATTTTTGCAAGGAATCCACATTGAATGATACTACCACCTGTCCAGATTCCGCACTGTCTGTTTTTACTTTTTCAGTAGGAGCAGTTATTTCTACAGGAACACTGCTATTATTATCACTGTTAATTGATGGTATGAAATATTCTGGTTGTTCTATACTTTGCATTCTTCTTTCATTTTGAATACGTCTGGAATGTTCCTTGTAAGTGTTCACTGCGGTCGGCTTGTTGTCGGTAATTTCGGAAGACTTGTCTCTCGTTGTAAGATAAATATATACGGGTATCAGAATTGGCAATAGAAGTAGCATCCAATAGTTAATCAGTATTGCACGCAGCATCTTCTTTGCCCTGAACAGCTGGGAAGAAGAGCTGTGAGGATTGATACCTAGCAATTCTCCTATTTCCTTATGTGAGAGACCGTCCAGAACCGAGAGTTTGAATATCTCCTGATTTCCCTCTGGCAAGGATTCTATTGCCGATAGCAACAATTCTAGTTTAATACTCTTTTCTTCATCACTATTCTCATCAGGAAGGTCTATTTCCAGACAAGATAAAGGGATTTCATCTTTTTCAGTGCTTTGCAGGTATTTCAAAGAAAGGTTCCTTACTATGGTTATCATCCATCCCTCAAATTTTGAGTTATCCTTCAACATATTTATGGAGGTGAAGATGATGATAAAGGCATCATGCAAAATATCTTCAGCAGTACTTTTATCTGTCACATAATGTTGGCATATTCTCATTAATCTATTGGAATATGCCTTATATAAATCTTCGAGAGCTTCTCGTTCTCCTTTCTTACATGCGTCTATATCGACATCTATATTCATAGATATATTTTTCCTTTTTATTAAAAGGAGTAGATTATGCCTAAATGACTGCATGGATTCTGGGACTTTTTTTGATGCTTGAAAAAGGAAAAACTCCATAATTAGATTCTTATTTTAAATCTGACGAATGAGGTTTGGCAATATCGGTTTCATTTTGAAGAAGGAAGAATATAAATTTAATTCCGGCTTCATGAAAAGCTTTTCTTCTTTTTTCATTCTGCTCAAATCTTTTTTGAAGCCCGTTATTCAGATATTTATCTTTCTAACTTTGTGCACGGTTATGACGATTCAGGTGAAAAAGATTGATAACTCTTATTTAAAGTGTGAGGCTCGGAGATTGGGATTCACTGCTTGTGGAATTGCACGCGCCGAACCGGTAGAGAAAGAAACTGCCGACAGATTGCGTGCGTGGCTATCTTCTGGTGGAGAGGCTGATATGCACTACATGGCGGCACACACCGATAAACGTCTCGACCCACGGTTGCTAGTTCCGGATGTTAAGAGCATAGTATCGGTAGCTCTGAATTATGCACCAGCCCGAACATTTCCGGAAGAAGAATATCAATTAGCGGCCTATGCTTACGGACGCGATTATCACGACCTGATGAAAGGGCGGTTGAGAGAGCTAGCACTAACCATTTGTAATGCTCTCAGTGAAGGCACCGAATCGGTTCGCGTGTTTGTAGATACTGCTCCGGTGCTAGAGCGATATTGGGCATGGAAAGCTGGACTCGGATGGACGGGTAAGAATCATCAACTTATAATTCCTCACGGAGGCACGATGTTTTTCCTCGGTGAGATTTTCTTCCCGTTCGATGCTGATGCCTACGATTCACCGATGCCATCGCGGTGCGGTAGTTGCCGACGGTGCCTTGACGCTTGTCCGACCGGCGCAATCGTCGAGACGAAGGAGTTCTGTTCGGAAAAATGTCTATCCTATCAGCTTATCGAAAACCGTGGCGAACTATCTGCCGAGGCCAAATCGGCAATGGGCAACATGATTTACGGCTGCGACCGTTGTCAGGAAGTATGTCCGTGGAATCGTTTCGCAAATCCAACCGACGAACCTCTGCTCCAACCCAGCGACGAACTAATGAGCATGTGCAAAACCGACTGGCAGAGACTCACCCCAGAAAAATATCGTACCCTCTTCAAAGGCTCGGCTGTTAAGCGCGCCAAGTTCGAAGGCATAAAACGAAATATCAATGCAGCAAATTCAAATAATAAAGATTTATGAAAAAGATTATTGCACTCGCCATCATCATTATGTTTGGCACAACGACCGTGACGGCTAAGAAGAAGCCGCAGTCCATTAAACCGCAATTCCGTATCGGACAAACGGCAAACTATGAGTTTATTGTAACTTACGATTATCGTAACTCGGAAACCGACAGCGTTATGAGAGGCTACTCGGACTACAATTTCGGCTGCAATCACAGCATGAGAAAGTTCGGCATGGAAAGTGGCGACACCATTATGAGCCGCTTTTCACTTAAGGTGCTCGACGCGTCAGCCTACGGATATGTGATGGAGCTAAGGTTTCTAGACTTCAAGCAATCTTCCATAAAATTCGAAGACGATAACGAGGCCGCATTGTTCAATTTAACTTTGAGCATTTTCCGTAAAACGCCCCTCAACATTATGTTCTCTGCTGACTTGAATCAATGTATGCCCATCGTTAATGAAGAGCTATACAACCAAATAATCGACGAATTAATATCAGCCTACCGGAAGAATCGGAAATTACTCGGAAACAAAGATGAGCCTAAAAGAGAAGAACTGCTCGAGATGTTCAACGACATTGATAATACATTCCTCAACAGTATGCTTTCATATTTCATCCCCGGGATGGATTATTTCCGCAGTATTTATAGGCAAACGTTCTTACCGGGCACTTACACTGACGGACAGATGCCTGATTCACTCCACAAAGACAATATACTCTACACCCAAACAGCCATAACGGCTGGTGATGGGTCATTCACATTACAAAGTACCAAAGAGGCTTATGTACATGCTCAGATTGGCAGCTCGAAAGATAATGTAGATACTATAATGGATGTGGATTCGGTGGATATTGATTCATTAACTACCTACGATACCTACGACTACGACTCTGACTCCGTAGTATTAGACACAGCGGTATTAGACACAGCGGTATTAGACACAGCGGAATTAGACACAGCGGAATTAGACGAAGATTATGACACCGCCTACATAGATAGCCTCGAAAATGCCGACCTGGTGCCCTCTACAATTCGAAAATCCCTGAAGCTCGACAAAGATTCATGGCCTGTATCCCAAGAAGAAACCTCTATTATTTACAGTAAAAAGGGCGTTTGGACAGACCGTAAGCTACTCCGCAGAATATGATATACACGAATTCTGAATAGGTTAGGTTCCAGCACCTATAGAAAAAATGTATTGAAACTCTCGAAATGCGACGTTCCGGCCACAAATGGCTTTTGAAGTTCCCGGAACGTCGACGTTCCAGCGAAAAGAGAACCTATATTATTCCTGGATGAGCTTTTCCAGGGCGGGAATTACTATTCGACCTCGCGAGAGTGTGAGCAAATTATCGGCTTGTAGGGAGTTTAGTAGGCTGGAAATATTGAGTCGGGGAGCGTGTAGTTCGGCAGCTAAATCTTTCATTCGGATGTTTATTGTTTTTTCGCCTGCGGGACGCATACAACGTTGCACTACGAATCTCACGAATTGTTCGCGCAACGTGGTTGGCTCATTATGCCAGAGAATACGCGACCCGCGTTGCGAACCCGTGGCGAGAGTACCGAGAAGATTGAGTTGGAAAATGAGGTGTTGGCTTGCGAGGCGAAGCACTTCGTTTTTGTCGAGCGAGAGTAGGCTACAGTCTGTTCGGGCGGTGAATGTTTTGGTGTAGCGTTGCGAAAATCCGAAGAAATGTTCGGCCTGTATGATGTTTGGGGCGTGGAATTGTTCAATAATTGAATATCGGCGGTTATCTGAGTGCGTTTGAGCGATCATTTGTCCACTCATTAGGAAATATAGCAATTGACATTTTTGATTTTCTTCAACAAGGGTTTGGTTTGGTTCCAGCTTGAGGAATCCGAATCGAGTCTTATCGACAATCTGCGCAAGGTCTGCCCGGTCGATACCGAGAAAGAGTGGCAGCTCAAGGAGCTTGTTATAAATCTGCAGCATTAAATATATGTTCGCAATTAATAGCCCTTGAATTTAAGAGGCGGGAACGAGAGATGAAAGTAAGACGGCAAAGCGAATTGAAGCCATTTCATGTATAAGTACATTTAATAATAAACATCTACTTAGTCATTTTGTTTTCCATGGACTTGCTGTGCCATGTGTGTAGCTTTCCACCAGCGGAGTAGATGAAATAAGCCATCAGTTCAGGGTGTCGATCGAGAACCTCTTTTGCTTTGTCTATTCCCATAACCATGAACGCCGTGGCATAGGCGTCGGCTGTGGCACAATCGCGGGCTAGGACGGTTGCCGAGAGGAGGGAATGCTGAACGGGCCGCCCAGTATATGGATCAATAGTGTGGGCATATTTCTTTCCACCCTTATAGTAGAAGTTGCGATAATTTCCGCTAGTTGCCATTGCTTTATCGGTAACGTTGAGTACGGTTATTATATCTTGGTTCTTGTTTTGTTTATCGTCCACAGGCTTGTTTATTCCAATCTTCCATGGCACTCGGTGTTCACTGTTCCCGCTGGTTACTATTTCGCCTCCTATTTCAATCATATAGTTTGTGATGTCGTTCTGTTTGAAGAATCGTGCAACAATGTCGGCGCCGTAACCTTTTGCTATGGCCGAGCAGTCAAGTGTTATTCTTGGGTTTGCTTTTTGGATGGTTCTACCTTGAAGTGATACTTTCCGATAACCGATTAGTGGGCGGATACTATCGATTTTTTCGCGTGTAGGCAAGGTTCCTTTTTTAAATCCGAATCCCCAGAGGTTCACTAGCGGAGCCACGGTTATGTCGAATGCTCCTTCGGTTTCGGACGAGATTTGCTGCGCGAGGTTAAACACTTCAACAAACATCCGGTCGGCTTTCACAGTTTCATTGCGGTTTATTCTGGAGATGGTGGATTGTTTATTGAATGTTGAAAGCGATTGGTCTACCAATTTGAGCTGCGCTTCGATTTCGGATTGCAGATTGCGGTCGCTTTGATACGTGATGTGATAAACAGTACCGAACACGAATCCGTTATCGTGCTGATAGGGCATGGAATGCTGCCTTTTGATGATTAAAATCGTGCCTGCAATGAGAAGGACCAGAAAAGGCAACTGCCAATAGAGTTTTTTTCTATCCATAATCTCTAGAAATCTAAACAGATGTTGAATACTATACCTAGACGGGAGGTTGAGTTTAAACCGTAGCCTGGAACATACCACGGCGCACCGTAAGGACTGCTTTTAGCATAAAGTCGAGCTCTGTAGCGCACCGTCCACCCGAGATGAATAGGGCCCAATATCTTAGCGTTGACTCCGCCGACCAGTTCGGCCCACAGAAAGTTACACGGAACATTGGCAACGCTATAGTCAACAGGCCCGCCCCAAATAGGGTCTTTTACGTTCGGGTTTCCGAAATCGTAGCTGAATGAGGTATAAGCCGCGCGCGCTCCAACGATAACACGATATATATCGTGTTTATTCTTCATTACATTGAAATCAGTGCCAATTCTGAAATATGGAGCTCGGGTGGCGAAGGTTGTACCGGTTATGTCGTCTTTCTTGTCGGCCTTTCCTATTCCGATTTCTATAGTTGGGAAATATTTATCTTTCAGGTTCACCACGGCCACTCCTTCATATTGCCCATAGTCTGACATTACAGCAATCGCAGCGCCCACGACATCTACACCCACAGATATTCCTCGAAACAGAGGTACGGTGTCTTTCACAACTGTTGTCACAGGCTTTCGCCTTTGCGCGTTACCCGCATTAGGAAACAACAAAAGCAGACTAATTGTCAGAATTGAAATAAATGAAGAAGTGTTTTTTATTTGCATCATAATCTACGTTAGGATTGTTGATGACGATGGAGTCGATTCGATGTCTAGTATGGTTCGTGCCGATGATGGTATGGAAATAGTTGGCCGGGCAATCAACGCTCTCGAAATGCGGGATATTTGTTTTGCGAACAACAACCGTATCAAGTTGACTATTGCCGGCGGTGTCGCTATAAAGGAACAGCAAACTGTCTACATCTTTAACGTAGCTCATCTGTATTTTGAAAGTTGTTTTCCCCACAAAACGATTCAAAAGCACTGCATCGCTGCTGTCTGGGCGTATGGCAATGATGCTTAGCGTATCTTTGAGCGTGTCGCCCTTCATCGTATATGATGAAAATACAGTACTGTTGAGCGGACAGTTAATATCCGAACAGGCCGACAGAAGAATCGGAAACAGCAGCAAATAGAGCGTTCTTTTAAGCATGGGTTTATGATTCTTCGATATTGATTTCTTCTTCGATATGATAATCGTTGCGATGCAAACTACTTCGCTAACTAGGTCGCCTATAAACCCGGCCAAGAAAAGCTGCGTGCCAAGAAGAATGGCAACCAGTGCGATGAAAAATGAGGCATGATTTGAAAGTAAATCACCGTAGACGCCATCGCATAGATTTATAATCTTTTCGCATCCCAGCCAAACCAAAGCCACAAAGCCGATAAAGAACACCACACTACCCAAGAATCCGAACACGTGCATGGGCTTCTTACCGAAATTGGTTAAAAACCAAAGTGTGAGCAGGTCCAAATAACCGTTGATGAAGCGGTTTATGCCGAATTTCGACTTTCCGTATTTACGTGCCTGATGGTGCACAACTTTTTCGCCAATCTTTGCAAAGCCAGCCTCCTTGGCCAAATATGGAATGTAGCGGTGCATCTCGCCATAAACCTCAATGTTTTTCACAACGTCGCGTCTGTAGGCTTTCAGTCCGCAGTTGAAATCGTGCAGGTTGCGAATACCGCTTATTCGGCGTGCTGTTGCATTGAACAGTTTTGTCGGAATTGTTTTAGTCAGAGGGTCATAGCGCTTTTGTTTATATCCGCTCACGAGGTCGTAACCATCTTGGGTTATCATTTCATAGAGTTCGGGAATCTCGTCGGGCGAATCCTGTAAATCGGCATCCATTGTGATGACAACATCGCCTTTCGAGGCCTTGAATCCGCAGAAAAGCGCAGGACTCTTACCGTAGTTTCGCCGGAACTTGATAGCACGAACGTTCTTATCCTCTTTACCGAGCTGGGCTATAACGTCCCAGCTCTTATCGGTCGAACCATCGTTAATAAAAATAATCTCGTAGCTGAAATTGTGTTCTTTCATTACCCGTTGAATCCATTTGTGGAGTTCGGGCAAGCTTTCCTCTTCATTGAAAAGCGGTATGATTACTGAAATATCCATGTATCGTTTTTGATTAACTCATTTCGTTTGCTTCCTACGAGCCATCACAGCCGCAACAGGAAAACTGACAATTGCGCCAAGCAGAAGCTCATAAATAAAGCCGGTTGTAGCAAGTGTCAACGGCTCGAAAATCTCACGTAGTGAGGTCAGATAATCCTCGGCCGAAAGTCCCATCTCTTTTATAAAATCTTGATATTGTGGCATTCCAAGCATCTTAGAGGCAATGCCGAAAAGTGTTCCGTTATCTAGAAACGACATGTAGGCCCATTGCAATAAACTAAAAAGGAAAGCCGAGTTCATGAAAACTTGCAGGCAATACATCAAAGCAAAACTGAAAGAAATTGTTCCCTCACGACCTTCTTCACGAAAAATGCGCAATCTGTAAGCAACAAAAAAAGGGGTGGAAAGAATCAATAAAGAACTGAATGTTCCTAAGAAAGATTGCCATGCACTACCCACGAAACATGCAAAACTTGCCGCCCAAAGAATAGCTAAATAAACGCCGTCATATCGGGAATAAGTACGCAATTGCTTGTAGTCTTCATAAATCATGCAACAAAATTAGTCATTAAATGAAATATAAAAATGTGGGGGTAGATTGAAATTATGGTTTTTTGTTAAGGGACTAAAAATTACATGGCCCATTTCTTAAATTAATCTTCCATTCAATACCTTTGCATCGTCTTCTTTCTTGAAGGAAGTCACAACAACACGGGCAAGTCTCTTACGGCCAGCTCCCTTTAAATCCCCCAGGGTGGGAACGCAGCAAGGGTAGGAGGTTGTAGCGGCGCGATAAGAACAGCTTGCCCACCCCCGCCTCTTTAGCTCAGTTGGCCAGAGCACGTGATTTGTAATCTCGGGGTCGTTGGTTCGAATCCGACAAGAGGCTCTATCAGAGGAAAAGGCTGAGAGTTTTTAGATGAATGAAAAAGGATACGCAGTTTCTTGCGTATCCTTTTTTCGGTATTATTGGAATGAAGAGCATTTACGGTGTCGGTTTTTTCTTTTCTTCGCCTTTCCACTCTTCCCACCATATTTTCTGGTTAACCATCGAGCGCGTAGCCACTTTATTGCTCGCCGTGCGCGTTGTTTCGGGAATGAACCTAACGCGAACGTTTTCAATTTGCGAAGCCTTCACGTCTTCGGCCTTACTCTGGCCCATTCCGGTAGCACGATGGTGTAGTAGAACGTGCCGATACCCTGAAGTTTCACCGTGCGACCTTCGGCCATGAACTGTCCCATCACCTGTCCCAGGTCTTTCAGGACGGCATACGTGTCGCCTCGGCTCACGGTGGATATTTCGGCCAATCGGTCGGCCACTTCGTCGGTTGTCACCGGCTTACCAACAATCACCACTTCGGGATACCACTTACCGGTGATTTTCTTCAGTACTTTTTTAAAAAAAGCCATAACAGTAATGTTTTAAAATGAATAATTATGTTGTTTGAAATATGAATCTCGTTCTCTCTTTCCGACTGCCTCGCCACCCGGATGAAATACCCTCGGGTGGCGACTAAGGTACCCTTAGGTGGCGACCGAGGTACCCTTAGGTACGGACTAAGCCTTTTTCATATCCGATAATGAATCAAACCCCAGTGGGATTATTCTGCCACAGGGCGAATGGGACATCCTTCTGCTCGTACAATACCCCCCGAAAATCTTAATTGAGGGGATGAATAATAGTACCCCAATCCCACATTTACACCTCCTGTACCACTAGGGAGAGCTGAATGGTACTCTAACTTTGATCCGATATCAGTAACCTCGCCACTGAAACCATCTCGATATCCCGATGCAGGGAAGTAAACCGTTTTGTCAGAGGATGTGATCTTATTGTTAAAGTGCCAGCCGTCATCCCAGGCCCCGCTGACATTTATGTCGGATAGAACTGTTGTGTTGTTGCCAGTCTTGGAGAAACCTGTAAAAGCACTTATCGGAGGCATATGGAAGCCCACGGGCGATGGGTCGTAAATCGTCTTAACTATCAAGGCATCATCATGTATGTTAAAAGTATAACGCGTTATGTTATCGGAAGACCATAGATTCATATGGTCTGTGTCATTATACCAACTAGTTCCATAAGTGTAAAACTTGTCAGGGTTCAGGATTCCGTTAGAAACGGACATATTGTTGCCGGCATCCTTAGTAAAGGAACCATCCATAACATTGTCTGTATATGGGAAAGGGTCCTTACGGCCAAACTGGTAGAATGTAGGACCGACTATCTTCTCTGAACCTGGATTCTGTGTAATAGTGATGTAAGAGAATTGCTTTACGAAGGGCGAACCGTTGCCGGTTGTCTGTTCGACCTTGATACGCGCTACCCGTGGAGCACTGTAAGTCGTGATAATCCATTTGAGATTGGCAAAGCCTAAATTACGGTTGGTGAACTTATAGATATGGTTGGTAAAGTTGGTGCACTCAACAGTATCGAACGCATCGTCGTGATCGAACCACAGATGCCACGACCATACAACCACGCCTCCCTTGGTCACGGCAATGACGGCATTGCCGTTCTTGATCTTATCATGCGGTACGCGGAAATGGACAAAGGCATTCGTACCGCTGCCCTCGATGCCGAGACTGCTGGCTTCGACAATGCCGCTCTGGTCAGTCCAAATAATTTTGGCTCCGTCAGGTATATTTGCTCCACTGTTCGTCTGCGTTATCCAAGGGTCGGTAATATCTTGGCCAGCGTGATCCTTGAAAGTACGTAGGACATTCTTTTCTTCCCAAACTGGTAGTCCTGTCGGTGCTTGGCTGATGTAAGCATGAGGATTAGGATTTCCGCCCGTGATGGCATTGCCGTAGACCAACGGGATCTTGTAATAGCCTGGAGCAGATATAAGGTAAGAATTGGCGGTGTTGCGGGCGGTCGCATTACCCTTGTAGTCGTGGGTGGATAGGTCGTAATAGTTGCCGGCACTACCTTTGGGCGTGGCATCATGCAACACCTTGTTGTAAGGAGCGAGTTTGTCGATGATGGGGGCTTTCTGCACGGTGGCTGTGCCTTGCTGGGCAGCTGTACTGCCGTCGCCCTGGGTGAGAGTTAGGCCGGTGAGCCAGGCGGGCTTGGTGTCGCTCTCCGCGCTCCATGTGGCACCGCCGTCGGCGCTCTCTTGATATTTCACCACTCGCCATTTTACGGGCTGCTTTTCCGAACCTACTTGTCGATAGCTGGTGATGCCGTAGTTGCCGGTTTG
>NZ_BAKH01000044.1 GCF_000614105.1 Prevotella micans DSM 21469 = JCM 16134 | reverse complement strand
AGCCGACCTCGAGCCCGAAACACCCAAACTGGCCGCGCTGATAACGGAATACAATGCCGTAATCGACGGTCGGAAGTTCATGCTCGCCCAGCGCAAAGGCACCAACAAATCGGCCCACGAGCGCGACATGGACAAATACGCCGCCCTTCTCGAGCCCCTCTTCGAAGCTCTGGAGAAAGAACGCGGCCTCTCGAGCGGTGCCCTCTCGTTCGCCCGCGAGTTCCGCGGAACAGGCAAGAAGCGCGCGTATCTACTGAACGTCGCCGGCAAGAGCCCCATCTGGGTCGTAATCTCTAAAGGCAAACTCGTCGTCGTTCCCGAGCCGAGCGGAAAATCAACCGGCTCCGGCTCTAAACACGGCGGCGGGAATGGTTCAGGCTCCGGTGGAAATGGCTCCGGCGGGAATGGTGGAAATAAACCCGGTGGCGGAACCGGCGGCGGCTCCCCCAAACCCGGACGAGAAGAAGACCCCGGAGAAGATAAAGTATAAGGGGAAATAATTCTCTCCATCCCTCCCCGAATCCGGGGAAGAAAGATAAATCGTTTATATAATCATTAAGACCTGCATCCGTCGTGACGACGCGTGCAGGTCGCTCGTTTTATACAAGCTTCAATTCTAGCAATTTTGTAGGAGGCGGAGATAGAATTGCTCGTATTGACGAGCTATTTTTTTATGGTCGTGATGCTTGACAATATAGGCTATGCTTTGTTTTTTTAGTTTAGGGATACGTTCGGGGTGGTTTATGAGTTGCTCGAGCTGATGGAGGCAACTTTCATATGTGGGTTCTACGTTTATGATTGGTCGCAAGGTGGGTTCATTGAGTATTTGGTAGTTTTCTGGTTCCCCTCCGCCTACGCATATTATTCCGCGGCTCATTGCCTCTAGGGGATTCATGGATGGTGTATAGCTGTAGAGCTGGTCGAGGATGATGTCGGCACCGTTCATCTTCTTTGTGTATTCCTCGAAGGGCAGACCTTCGGCGATAGTGAGTTTCACTTTATCGGGATATGTGGCGCGTAGGGTTTGGGCAGCGTGGAGCATGATGTCGGTGCCTTTATAGTGCGAGCGGCTGCGACTTATACCGATAAATATATTAATGGGGTAGGGGATAGATGAAAAAGTGTTTATGTGGGTGGAGTGGATGATGATGGGTAGGGAATAAAGGTTATTTTCTGGGGATAGTGTGGAGTATAGGACACTAAATATTCATATAGTCCGGCTATGATACCGTGACATTCTCGAGCCATGAGTTTATTGAGATATTCTTTGTCGGTTCCAAGCCATTCATGTTGTTCTTTGATGGCTTCGGGGTTGTTGCGTAGTTGTTTGCCGATATTAAAGTCGCTGTATCGCAGGGGCATTTGGGTTATGTTGGTGCTAACCCAATAGTGGTCCATTCCATAGGCTCCGAGCACGAGTCGGCGGTTGTGTTTTTTAGGTATCGGAAGATGGGTACAAGTCGGTGGGCTTTGAGTTCAAAGAATATGGGGTTGATGAATTGCACTATATCGTAGTTTCTTAGTCTGGGGAGGAGTAGGAGAACTTTTAGGAGGAGACATATTCCTCCTAGACGTCCGGGGCGACGCGCAAGATCAATATCGCGCGGATAGTTTTTCCAGAAATCGCCGTTCGATACCACGGTTACGGTATGACCGAGTTCGCGAAGCCCAATGGCGAGGGTGTTGTGAACGTTGCTGTATTCCCCGAGGAGCAGTATTCTCATTTTGCTTTGGGGAGCGCGGCGAGCAGTAGTTTCCGTCCGAGCTTATTGTTGGTGAGGAATCGAAAGTATTTGTATTTCTGGGTGTATTTCTTGTCGGGCAGCGGGAAGAGTCCTCTCTTTTCAAGTCGACGGAGTGCATGATTTAGATATTGCTCGTCGTGCGTCATGGTTATTATGTTGTAGATGTAGTCCATGGTGAGTTGAGCCACTCGTCGTTGCATGGCTGTTCGCTCTTTGCTTGGCATGAGGTCGGCTTTTTCTTGTAGTCGGATGATTATTTTCTCAGTGTCGGCAAGTCGTTTCACCTTCCATCGTTTGTCGGTTTTGTGTGTGATAGATTGGCTTCGTTCTCTGTAGAAGTAGGCTTGCGCGGGCGTTATGTAGAGATTCTCGGCTCGAATAACGAGTTGTGGTGTAAATTCTTCGTCTTCGTGGAGGAGTTCTTTTGTGAATCGTAGGTTCAGCAGCAAGCTGCGCTTGAAGATGTATCCGCATGCTGTTGCGCGAAGGTTGTTATGGCGCATGTATTCGGTTCCGGTGAGCGGTCCTTCGTACTGATGTTGTGTTTGTGCTTTGGGTATTCTGGTTTCATTGAAGAGTACGATGTCGGCTGCTTTATAGCGCACCAGGTCGAGACATTGCTCGTAGGTGTTAGGGATAAGTGCGTCGTCGCCGTCGACGAATTGAATGTAGTTTCCGGTGGCGAGTTCGATTCCAATGTTACGCGCCTGACTAAGTCCGCGGTTTGTTTGCCTGAGGTAGATGAAATCTGTTTCGTGGTCCATCAGACTTTCGAGTGGTGAAGTTTCGGAGCCGTCGTCGACGATAATTATTTCTCGTTCGCTTTTGCTCAGGGTTAGTGCGAGAATGCTTTCAAGGCATTCGCGAATCATTTCGTGAGGTTCGTTGAAGCAGGTGATGATGAAGCTCACGAGGGGTTTCTTTTCAGTCTTGCGTGTGTAAAATGATTGATCTGACATAAGCGTTTGATTCCTAAGAGTTGGAGTAATATGAGTTTCGGGGTGCTGAAGAATGGCATACGGGGTAGCCGAGGCGAAGCTTTCGTTGCATTGTATACGTCTAGCTGAATGTTGAGTAGCATTGCGTAGTAGTCCGAGTCAATGTTGGGCCATTGATTGAGGTAGCGTAGATGCGAGTCGAGTAGCTGAGTGAGTTCCTTGCCGGTTGCGGTTTGGGTTATTCCGTTGGGGTTGTGCGTATAGTAGTAGAGCCCCTTGTTTGTCGTTACCACCATCCGAGTTTCGTTTAACAGCTGGGGTAAGGTGAAGATGTCTTCAAATACTCTGCCTTCGGGATAGCGTATATTATTGAACAGTCGGCGGCGATAGATTTTGTTCCAAGCGTAAGCGTGCCGATAGGTTTGCGCTTTGAGCCAGTAAGCCGACATGTCGGTGTAGGTTGCCTCCGGGAAATTGAGGAGCTTTTCCTTAGGCGAACCATGATGCTCGAGCACGGGATATTCCAAAAGGTCAATTCCTTTTCGTGTCTCAAGAATATTCATCAGGGGAGTGAGCGTTTCGGGTGCTATGAAGTCGTCGGAGTCGATAAATGTTATATAGTTTCCCGTGGCTATTTCAATACCGGTGTTTCGGGCTGCCGATAGTCCTCGGTTCGGTTGATGAATTGCTGTGCATCTGTTGTCGGTTTCAGCGAGGGAATCAATCATCTGGCCCGACTTGTCGGTTGAGCCGTCGTCGATGAGGATTATTTCGTAGTTGGTGAATGATTGCTCGAGTACGCTCTTCACGCATCTTTGAAGTGTTTGCTCGACATTGTAAACCGGAATGATGATGCTTAGATTCATGAATTAAATGTTGATGCAAAAATAATAAAAAGTTTTAGGTGGCGTTTTAAGGCATGTGATGAAAAAAGAAGACAGCAAAGACCGTTACTCTCACATACTTCGTTACACCGGGCTCTTCGGTGGTGTACAAGGATTGAACATCCTTATCGGCATTGTTCGCAATAAACTTGTGGCAATGATTCTCGGCCCGAATGGTATGGGGTTGATTTCTCTTTTCAATTCAACCATCAAGCTTGTGAGCGATTCTACGAGCTTTGGTATTTCGATGAGCGCAGTTCGGAACATTTCCGAGGATTTCGACCGGCAGAATATTGAAAAACTCGAGGCCGACGTGGCGCTCGTGCGTTCGTGGAGCTTTCTAACGGCATTGCTTGGAATGTTTGTTTGCATAGCGTTCAGTCCGCTACTCAGCTCGTTCACCTTTTCGTGGCATGGGCACACGCTTCACTTTATTTTTCTTTCGCCCATCGTGGCAATGACGGCCATAACAGGCGGCGAGCTGGCAGTTCTCAAAGGTGTGAGAAGACTAAAGGCGCTTGCAGGCATATCGGTCTACAGTGTTATTGGTGCGCTGCTGGTTTCCGTCCCGCTTTACTATATATATAAGGAGAGGGCAATCGTACCATCACTCGTTATAATGGCCTTCATTCAGATGGCGCTCACGATTGCCGTTTCCTACAAGATTTTCCCACTCCGACTGTCGCTAAGCCGGAGTGTTTTGCGTCAGGGCTACAGCATGATTAGGCTCGGGATTGCTTTTGTCTTTGCGGGCATTCTTGGTTCGGGTGCCGACTTCGTCATCAGGAGCTACATAAGCAATGTGGCCGGAATAGATACCGTTGGCCTGTTCAACGCTGGCTATATGCTAACGATGACCTACGTAGGAACCGTTTTCTCGGCTATGGAAACCGATTTCTTTCCCCGTCTCTCGGGCGTAAGTAGTCTGGGATTCACTTTCAACCGAACGGTGAGCAATCAAATTGAGGTTATGCTTCTCTTGGTTTCGCCGCTGTTGGTTGTGTTCACCTTTACGCTGCCCATATTGCTGCCGCTGCTTTACACCGGGAAATTCCTGCCCGCCCTGGGAATGATTCAGATAATCGTGTTGGCTATGTATTTCCGCGCTTTAAAGTTGCCTGTTGAATACATTCCGCTGGCCAAGGGCGATTCTCTTTCCTATCTTTTTCTCGAAGCATTCTACGACATCGTGCTTGTAGTGCTCGTGATTATCCTTTTCAGAAAATTCGGACTCACCGGAGCCGGAGTTGCCGTAACGCTAGCCGGAATAATCGACTTTATCGTTGTGTTTATCTACGCCCGACTGCGATATGCATACAAACCCACTGCCGGGATTGTGAAATACACTCTAATCCAGCTGCCCATCGGTTTACTGGCCTATGCCAGTACATGGATTGCCGACCCTCGCCTCTATTGGAGCATCGGTGCGCTGCTTGCTATCCTCAGCATGACAGCCTCGCTTAGCATTCTCCGTAAGAAAACCCGACTTTGGGCCGCGCTGATGCGAAAACTCAACAAAGCGTTCCGTCGTGATGAGTAAGATTTCAGTACTCGTTGCAGTTTACAACACCGAGAAATATCTTCGTCAATGCCTCGATTCATTACTCGGTCAAACCCTCGACGATATAGAAATTATATGCGTAGACGACGCCTCTACCGACTCTTCGCCCGACATATTGCGAGAATATATCGCGGCCGACAATAGGATTAAACTCATAACCCTAAAAGAAAACCGCGGACAAGCACACGCCCGCAACCAGGCCCTCAAGATATCGACCGGCGAATGCATTGCCTTCCTCGACAGCGACGATTATCTCGCCTCCGACGCTCTCGAACAAATAGTCGGTACGTTCGACCGCCATCCCACAACCGACGCCGTACTCTTCAAAGTCATCAACATATTCCCCGATGCAAATGAAACGCCCTATCCCATGCCAGAGTTCGAGCAAATGAACGGTTACGACGCCTTTGTAGACAGTTTAACGTGGAAGATTCACGGCGTTTATGCTGTTAGGCGAAGCATACATCTCAAATTCCCCTACGACGAAACCGCCCGAGCCTTCAGCGACGACAATACAACCCGACTGCACTACCTCAACTCCCGCCACGTGCGTCTTTCCCGAGGGATATATTACTATCGCCAGCACCCCCAATCCGTAACCCACAGCATAAGCCTTCGCCGCTTCGACTACCTGCTGGCTAACGAAAGTATGAAACGCCAACTTCTGCAGCTCAACTCCTCCAGCGAGATACTTGATATATACGAAAACGTACGCTGGCTGAACCTCGTCGACCTCTACATGTTCTACTATCTCCACCGCCGCCATTTCTCGCTCGATGCCCGTCGCCAGGCCCTTTTCCGCCTTCGCCACACCCGATTAACCATTGAAACATCCCGTCTTCGCCCTTCACTGCGTCACAAGTTCGGCTACCGCGTCATGCCCTCTTGGCCCCTCTTCCGCCTTCAGGAAGAGCTTTATTTCTTCCTTCGTTCCCTCGTCGGCAGAAACCGCGAATCCTCTCAAGGAAGATAAGCATCACTCCGCAGGCTTGAAATCCTCTTACTTCTCCACAGCTTTCTACGAAAACGTGGGCCGGAACCGCCCCCCACGATACTACTTCTATTCTCCACGAATAGCGCTTTCGTTTCAGTCCGATATTATCTTTCGTGGGAAACGATAGCACCTTCATTTCAGCCCGATATTATCTTTCGTGGAAAACGATAGTACCTTTCGCCAAAAACGATAGTACCTTTTGCCAAAAACGATAGTACTTTTTGCCTAAAACGATAGTACTTTTTGGGCAAAACGATAGTACCTTTTTCAAGCCCTGATACAACCTTTTTATAATTAATTGTATATCAAGCGTTTAATAGTATTCTTTCGTGTGTCTTACCAAATGCTGAATACCCGGTATTTTTTTGTTTGAACAGTGTCGCCCCCGAGCCATATAATCATAATTGCTTACAAAATATGATTTGCCATATTGATATAAAATCTAGATTCATCAGCTTTTGAATATTATTCACAGTCGAATACCTATCTTTGGGGAGTCGTAAATCAGGAACCTCTTATGAATATACGCGAAATAATAGCTTGGTTCGAAAACAAGCGAAAAACTCTTCTCAAATCATTGAGCTACGGGCAGAAAATCAGTATGCTACTGGGTTTAGGAATTATCGTTGGTCTGAGTGGACTGTTTTTCTATTTGCTCCGAATGCAAACCTATATCGTGGGCGACGACCCGAAAGCATGCATAAACTGCCACATCATGTCGCCCTATTATGCAACATGGAGCCATTCGTCGCACGCCAGGAATGCAACCTGCAACGACTGTCATGTGCCTAACGGAAATATTGCAGCACACTATTTCTTTAAAGGTAAGGACGGTATGAAACACGTAGCCTATTTCGTCACCAAGAACGAACGCCAAACCATTCAAGCCGAAGAAGCGTCGGCCGAAGTTATTATGGACAACTGTATTCGTTGCCATAAACAACTCAATCAGGAGTTTGTGAACACAGGACGGATTGATTACATGATGGCCAAACGAGGCGAAGGACATGCCTGCTGGGATTGTCATCGCAATGTGCCGCATGGCGGAATGAATTCACTTTCGTCGACACCCGGTGCCGAGTTTACAGAACCGATGCCATCGAGTCCGGTTCCAAAGTGGTTGCAGAATCTGTTAGGGCATAAAGCTATCCCAAACCTTGAATAAGAAAACAAACAATCAATAAAGAATATATTATGGCAAAGCAATTGAAAAAATGGCAAGGCTGGCTGCTCTTTGCAGGAGCCATGGTAGCAGTGTTTCTGTTAGGCTTGATTTGCTCATCACTTCTTGAGCGCAGAGCCGAAGTTGCAAGCGTGTTCAATAATCGACGCGTCCAGATGAACGACTCGATAGTTGCGCAGAACGAAAAGTTCGCCGAAGACTTCCCACGGGAATATCAAACGTGGGCCATGACGGAAGACACTACTTTTAAAAGCCTCTACAACGGGTCGCAAGAGAAAGATGTACTGGAAATGTGCCCCGAAATAGTAATTATTTGGGACGGATATGCCTTCTCGCGCGAATACAATACGCCGCGCGGACACAGGCATTGTATTGAAGACTTGCGGAAGATTCTGCGTACGGGAAGTCCAGGCGTAGACGGACAAACAGATATGCAACCCGGAACATGCTGGACTTGTAAAGGGCCCGACGTACCACGACTGATGCGCGAAAAAGGAACGAACGCATTCTATGCTGCCAAATGGAGCGACTGGGGCGACCAGATGATGAACTCCGTTGGCTGCTCCGATTGTCATGATGCACGTACGATGGAATTGCGTCCAGCTCGTCCGGCACTTTATGAAGCGTGGGCTCGCGTAGGTAAGGATGTAAGAAAGGCCAGTCATCAGGAAATGCGTAGTCTTGTGTGTGCGCAATGTCATACTGAATATTATTTCGAGAAAGAGAACGGTAACTATCTGCATTTCCCGCAAGAGAAAGGACTAACTTGCGAGGCGGCAGAGCAATATTATGACAGCATAGGGTTCTACGACTACATCCATCCGCTTTCGAAGACTAAGATTCTCAAAGCCCAACATCCAGGATATGAAATGTCGCTCCAGGGAATACACGCTCAGCGCGGAGTGTCGTGTGCCGACTGTCATATGCCTTATATCTCGGAGGGTGGTGTGAAGTACACCGACCACCACATTATGAGTCCGTTGGCTCATATCGACCGTACTTGTCAAACCTGCCATCGTCAGGATGCCGAAACACTCCGGCAGAATGTCTACGAACGACAGAAGAAAGTTATAACTTCGCCGTTCGTGTAAACAAAGAGCTAGCTTACGCTCACATCGAAGCTAAGTTTGCTTGGGATAAGGGCGCAACCGAAGCCGAGATGAAACCCGTGCTCGATGACATACGTAAGAGTCAATGGCGTTGGGATTATTCTCTGGCCAGTCATGGTGCTGCTTTCCACGCTCCGCAAGAGGTTATGAGACTTCTGGCAGCCGCAATGGAATATGCAAAGGATGCCAGATTGAACATTGCTCGCGTGGTAGCTAAGCACGGATTCACTGGTGAGATTCCTCATCCCGACATATCTACCCGTGAAAAAGCAGCTGCCTACATCGGTCTTGACATGAAGAAACTACGCTCACAGAAGAAGGATTTCATAGATACCGTTGTGCCGAAGTGGATTGAAACGGCGCGCAAGAACAAGCGGTTTATAACAAAACCAATGTAAAATTTCTCCCAATAAAATCATAAACGATGGGAGCGTCGAACGTAATGAGACGACGCTCCCATTTTCTTACGAAAAGATTTAAACATGTGGAATAAACCTTATACGCTAAAGGAAGGATTCGCCATAGCCGTCGGTTTGCTTTTAACGGGTTTAGCACTGCAAATGATGGTAGGGCCACTTGACTGGGACATCTTCGCCTGGCCGGGAAACATCGCCGTACTCTTCGGATTGATTGTCGTGTTGATTGTGATTTATTTGATGAGAAAACGATTCTATTTCTGTAGCTTTCTCACAACCATGAAGGCGGCTGTGCCGGCAATGCTTCTTGCCGTTGTGCTAACCATCGTGATGGGATTAACAAAGCAGGTACCGTCTGACAAAAATCCCGCTGACCCGATAGGTATTACAAAGATGCTCAGCTTTTGGCCGTTCGTACTCGAATATGTTTGGATGACAGTTATTGTGGGCGAAGTAACCATTCATCAACTTGTGGAATTCAAGCGTAGGCGTATACCGTCGTTCGTTAGCCACCTTGGACTCTTTATAGTTCTTACTTGCAGTACCCTTGGTAGCGCCGACATGAAACGTCTCAAAATGTTTTGCGAAATAGGTAAGCCCGAATGGCGTGGACTCGACGCATGGAATAATGTGCACGAACTCGACATAGCACTGCAACTCGAACGATTTACCATCGACGAATATCCTCCGAAATTGATGATGCTCGACCGACGCGGAACTCCTCAACCAGCCAAAAAACCGGACATGATTATTGCCGATGCAAACGGTGGACGGCTCGGAGGATGGACAATCAGAATAAAGAAATACATACCCGACGCTATGCCCGTTGCTTTATCCAAGATGATTGGTAGGATGCCCGCCGGAATGATGGCCAATATTCGCATGGACTCTCTCGGAATGTCCCGTAACAAAGCCGGCTACATTCCCAGTAAAACCCGCGGAGCCGCTTACGCTGCATTCATTGAAGCAACCCATGGAAAAGAAAAACGCAGCGGATGGGTTACATGTGGCAGTTTCCTATTTCCGCTGCAAATGCTTCATCTCGACAATAACTATAACATCGCGATGAGCAATCCCGAACCCCGTAGATATGCCTCTCTCGTTGATGTCTACACGAAAGATGGTAAAGCCGAGCAAACCGAAATAGAAGTGAACAAACCATTCGCCATTAACGGATGGAAAATCTATCAACTCAGCTTCAACGAACAAATGGGGAAGTGGAGCGAATATAGCGTGTTCGAACTCGTTGCCGATCCCTGGCAGTCGGTTGTCTATGCAGGAATATTCCTACTCTTGGCCGGCGCCATCGGCATGTTCCTCACCGCAAGTACAAATAAAAGAAAGGAGACCCAGCAATGATTTGGACTTATTTCATTCTCTTCGCCCTCACTGCTGTAGTATTATGGGCCGCCGGTGCTTTTACCGCATGGAAAGAACGCCGCCAAGTGGCAATAATATTCACAGTTGCCGGTCTTATGGTGTTTTTCGCCTATATTGTTATGATGTGGATAACCCTTGAACGTCCGCCGCTCCGAACGATGGGCGAAACAAGATTGTGGTATAGCCTCTTTCTTCCCTTTGCCGGTGTGATAGTTTACGGTCGTTGGCGATATAAATGGATTCTGGCATTCTCTACGACACTCTCCACTGTTTTCGTTTGCTTCAACATTTTCAAGCCCGAAACACATTCCAAGACTCTTATGCCTGCTCTGCAGAGTCCATGGTTTGCTCCGCATGTAATAGTCTACATGATGGCTTACGCTATTCTTGGGGCTGCGCTTGTGATGGCGATGTATCTTTTACTGTTCCGTAAAACTGACCCAACGCCGAAAGAGTGCCAGATAACCGACGACCTGGTTTACGTGGGGTTAGCCTTTCTAACCCTCGGCATGCTCATGGGTGCTCTTTGGGCCAAGGAAGCGTGGGGACATTATTGGAGTTGGGACCCGAAAGAAACCTGGGCAGCCATAACCTGGCTATTCTATCTTGTTTATATTCACTATCGCCGCTATCGTCCTACTGCCTATCGTCCTGCTCTTTGGGCATTACTCATTGGTTTTTGTCTTCTACAAATGTGTTGGTGGGGCATAAACTATCTGCCTTCGGTGAAAGGAGTCAGTGTTCACACCTATAATTTATAAGGTTAATTTAACGGTAGGGTTATGATTAGGCTCAGCTGTGTCGGAAGTGTTCAACGGGGCCGTCCTTGTATGTGTACTATCGATGTTTTTACGACTATAGTAGCAATGTGTACATTTTTACATCTGTGGTGCAAAACTCGAAAGGGTGCAATTTAGGGACGGTGCCTGTTTGGTGTTTATCTTCCCACCAATTCGAGGTTCCTTGCCCCCGAATAAAATATGTCAATTCAGCCTGTGGGCTGAATTGACATATTTTATTCGGATATTATATCCGTGAGATACCGTTTCTGTAGCCCTGCCGAGACCTTAAAGCAGATTCTCTTATTTTTTTTAGTCGAACTCACGTAATAAAGGTCTACGCGCATCCGATATGGATGCATACAGGCCTTAGTTTATAGCCTCGAGTTGAGAATGAAATGTATTCGATTTATAATTTAGATTCATTTATGGAGCGAGGTATTACTGTTATTTCTGTTGATTCGTAGAGTGGGGCATCAAGGTCAATTTCGTGCCCGTAGGAATCGTGTAGAATAATGGTGTGGAGTGTATTAAGACTCTGCCCTTGAGTTACGAGAAATCTACGTGCAGCGTCTTTGGCCGTTGCACCTTTGAATATTTCAATCAATCGCCCGTTTACTTTTATTTTCATTGGTTGAGTAGGTCCAGACCTCGTTCTTCGGATATTTTGACGGGTGAGTTGAAGCCTTGTCCATTCCAACGGTAGAGTTTATAGGTGGATTCTCCGGATTTGATAATAATGCTAACTATGTCTTTTCCTTTCCGAGGGAAATGGAGTATGTAATTATTGTCTTCTTCGAAGCGACTAGCTTGTTTCGTATCGGGGGTGAGATTACGAGTTACAGGGTCGTAGTCGTAGCAGGCAATGAATTGATTAATATCAATATCGACGCAACAACTGAGGTTTACCACAAATAGTTTATGACCGTTTGAGCGGTTCCATACACCTGCCTGGAGGGTGTAATGTTCATCTGCGATGCGAAGATATCCGTTTTGAGTATCGATTTCGATGTATTTTTCTCCGCTGGTATAAACTTTATGTGGATTGTTAGGGTTAGCGGGCTTGGTCATGTCTTCGGGGTCGCATTGTTTGAATTGTCGAGGCTTATTAACGAAGTCGAGCATTATTTTCTGTGGCGACCCATCGAGTCCTGGCCAATATCTGCAGAATCGGGTTGTCATTTCTTTGACGGTGACAGGGGCTTTTGCTGGGAGTTGCAACACTCCATTACTCCATGATTCTACGAGTGTCGAACTCCAGACTGGTTCACCGGATTCATCGTCTTCCGGTTCTTCGGTTTGGGGGATATTTACAGCTACTGATTGCCGGACGCTGGCTGTGAGATTTGCGCGGTCAGAGGGGCCGATGTTTCTGGCGGGTAGTTCCTTGTTATCACGCTTGTAGATAGTGCTTGTATAATCGTTTATGTCGATGTTTCCGAGCTGATCAGTGTGGTGTATTTCGCATTCACGAAGATCGATATTTGTATTTTCAACGACGAAGAGCGTGCTTTTGTTTTGCGAGAATCGGCAGCGCACGAAAGAGGTATTGGAGTTGTTTCGGAGGTTCACGAGTCCGTATTCTTTGCAGCGATAAAAGTCGCAGTCGGTGAATTTGAGGTTGAAACATCCTGTGGCTGTCATGATGCTGTAACTACAGTCGCGTATGATTGTTTTTGTGCAATCGAGATCGGTTGTGTTAGTTGCTGTTATGCCTTCTATTCCGCATCCGTAGAGATCGCATCGGTCTATTTGTATGTCTTGGCAATTATTGAATTCGAGCACTCCTCCTTGGCAATATCCTTCGTCGGTGTGCCCGATGGTTAGGTTGTTTATTTCGATTTCGTGACAATTGCGGAAGCTGAGAATATAGGCATATCGTGGAGCAACAATGAGAGCTGCGCCGTTTGTACCTTTGATAGTTAGGTTGACACACTGGTTGAGTACGAGTTGATAACCGTCGAAAACGTTTCGCGCGAGGCGCGTTGGGTGGCTTCACTGCCTTCGCTAATGGTGGTGAGACCAGCCTTTTGGCTTTTTTCGTTTGATTGGAGCACATCGGAAAGGTTGATTATTCCACTAACGGTTATTACTCGGTTAGAGCCAATGGCTTTGATGAATTCTTCGGGAGTACTTACTTTGATTTCTTTCGATTTGGCGATGATGACTGTCGCTGTCATCATGAGCAATATTGTGAGGAGAAGCTTTTTCATGTTTCTATTTTGTTTTGTTGTCTAATATAATTGAGCTTCGATCATTTGTGTAGCATCACGTAGGTCATCGAATTTAAACGATGGGTCTTTGGTGTTGATAGACACTTCACAGTCGTTATCATCATCGTCGTCATATCTTTTGGTGATGGATATTGTGTAGTTATATCCGTTGATTTTTGCCGTTAGTTCGTGATATCCCCAGTCGTCGCCACTATCGAATTTGGTTTCGAAGAATGCACCTTGGGCCTGCCATTTTTTTGTGGGGTATTCCATTCGGATGGAGTAGTCGGAGGCGAGTGTCATTTTGAATCCTTCGTATTCGAACTTTGTTTGATAGCCGGATGTGTTGATAATGATAGAGTTCTCTTTTGCACCTTGGGCTTTGAAAGCATAGCCTTCTTCTAGGCTTACGACGCTTATTTTCTTGATTCCCTTGATTGTTGGTATAGGACCGCTGCAGGTGAGATCGCCTTGGGTAATCACCTTTTTAAGGCTTAGCATTGCCATGTGTCCTTTGTCAGTTAGCATGCATACGAGCCAATCGTCTTCAAATTGTATGATGGAAATATCAATGCAGCGCTCGCCGAGGCCTTTTATTTTGGCTTGATTGCGCTTGAATTTATTGCTGATTTCGTTAGACTCGATAAATTTTTCTAAGGGCTCTTTGTTAGCTTTGATTGATACGCTGCCATCGGCATGGAGTATGGCTGTGAAAGGGTCTTTCTTTGGATTACCGAAAGATTTGTCAGGTTGGTCGGCTACTTGCGTGTCGATGCTATCGGACAAGAGTGCTTGTGTGCTGTCAGCCGTACCGATACTATCGGTTGCCTTGCCGGGTTCATTTTTGTTTCCGCATGCAATGAATAGGCTTGCAATAAACAATGATGCTAGTATCTTTTTCATATTTCGAGAGTTTTAAATCAAGAGACGACAAATTCCCTTAATCATTGTCGCCTCTTGATGAGTGTTACTTATAAGTCTTTTACTACTTCAAGGATGCTTTTCGGTTCAATCTTGCCTCTGTGCTCAACCCATACACGTCCGATTTTCTGGTCTATTTTAGTGACTTTATAATCGTCGGCAAAGCCGGTTACAAATACAGCTTTTACGTGGTCACCCACTTTATATTCGGGAACGAGCGGAATAAGTTTACAGTCTGAACGCTTGTAGCTTTAATCTTGCCGATGAACCCGATAACCAGCACCTTATCGTCTGTGACATTGAGAATAGTAGCCTTTTTCCATTCGCCGTCATCCATAACTGCTACAGTTGCTCCCGACATCCATTCGCCGTTTTTCATCACTAGGAAAGAGTTTGGCTTGAGTTGTTCGTTAGCGTGTTCGTTGGCAAATCCTTTGCCGTCGTCTTCATAATTCAGATCGAGATAGCAAACCTTGGGTATTTCGGGGTCAGAGGCGTCGGTTACTATGGCACGCTGCATTCCCGAACCGCTTTGCCACCAGGTGAGCACGATGTCTCCAACCTTTGCCTTTTGTCCCTTGGGAATTGGAATGACTAGTGGATTAGGAATCTCGAACTCGTCGCCGAACATCTTGATGAATAGAGTTTTGTCGTTAGGCACACGTGTTACTGTGAAGTTGTAGAACACGTTACTATTATCGAGTAAGTCTTTGTTTTTCTCAATGGCATTCTTGTAGCCTGATGGTGCCAAAACTTCTTGCCCGAGTTCAACACCTTCGAGCTTGAATTCTTTCGGGAAATCCCATGGGAAGAGGTCGAGCTTGCTAGCCGTACCAGAGTCGGCAGATATTTCGGTGCTGTCGGCTTTGTTGGAGTTTTCTACTTTGTTTTTGTTTCCGCAACATGTCAGTCCGAGACCAATTACGGCGGCCATGATAGCCGTGAAAAGAATCTTTTTCATTTTGGTTTTATTTTAGTTATGAATAAGGAGATCTTAATCTTTTAGAGTTGTGAGATAGATGAGCAGGCATCCCAGAATTATGCCAAATATGATGGTTATAACTACTTTAAACTTGTTTATCGGATAGTCGCCGAGTACTTCACCTGTTCGTCCGTTTACGAAAATATTAAACGTTTTTCCATTGTATTGGAATGCGCCAATCCACAGTGGCAGCATAAGCAGTTTAAACATAATGTCGGAGTATTCAGTGTGGCTATAATCTATTTCCTGCTTGTCTCCACCGATGTCTTGTTCGATGTCATATTTTATTTCGCATTCCATCTTTCCTTTGGCAGAGTCGATGGCTTCTCGAAAGTCGATGTTGTAGATTTCGGTCATGAATCCGGCGAGGAATTCGGGATTGTAGGGAACCACATTTTCCAGATCCCATTTCTCGTTTTTGCTGTTAGCGCGGGCAAAGGGTACGTTGGTGCTTGCAGGGACTATAACGTCATCGAAGCTACGAGAAACTGTTCCGCTCGCAGGAGACCAATCTGTAATAGTGGTGGTAACCCAATTTCCGTCATCGTCTTTTTCTTTTACGGTTCTATTGTCGCCTCGGCTTCCGGAGTATTCGGTTGTGGTTTCGGCGTCGTAAGTCCAGAAAGGAATATATATTCCTTTGAAGTTTTCTGTTTGGACATTGCCTTTTTTCAAAGCCGATACGGCATACCATTTACCCTTTATCCATTTCTGAAAATTACTGTTGCATTCGTCTTTGCTAATCTGAAACGGCAGCATGTAGTTGGGTTTCCAGAAGCGTTTAATCTGTGCTTCTTGCAAAATGAGCGGTGTACCGCAGAAGGCACATTTGGCCGATGATTTTGCAGGTGGCAGTGTGGTTGTTGCGCCGCATTGATGACATTTAATCTGTGCAGATTCGGTATCAGTCTCTTCATTGAGATTGTCGTCGCTCTTTGCGGCCCATTCTTCGAAGTCGTTTTCTTGTACTTCGACCGGTGTTAGGTCTAAATCTTTAGTTTTTCCGCAATACAAGCACTGTAGTTTATGGCTCTTTGGAGAAAACTCCATCATGCCTCCGCACGATGGGCACTTGGTTTGTATAGCGTCGTTAATTACTTGTGTTTCTTGTTCCATTTTCTTTTTGGTTATATGGTGAGTATTAATAGAAACAGGAGTTTCGGATAGGCCTTTTTATTCTTTGCCCATCGAAACTCCTATGTTTTATGTTTTCTTACATTGTCGGTGGAGGAGGTGGTGGTGTTCCGAATAGTGATGCTAGTGCAGGAATATTCTTAGCGGCTTCCCAACCAGACATTCCGTTTGTCCACACATAAGTGTCGGGGGTTAGCTGACCATTTTGAGCCATCTGTTGCAACTGCTGAATGGGGTAGGGACCTTGTTGCTGACCGTTCACAGATAGATGATAGACTGCAGCTTGCGGCAGTGGAGGAGGCATACCCGCACCTTGCTGTTGCATACTGGTGCCTTGTTGCATTCCCATTCCTTGCTGGTTTGCGGTCATCTGATTTGCCATCTGACCGGCCATTGCGAAGCCCATGCCCATGCCCATTGCATCGCCTGCCGGACTGCCGCCACCGTTGGCTGCCGAATCTTTAAGCGAATCGGCGAACTGCATCTGAGTGTAGGTGTTCATGTTGCCGATAACGCCCATGCTGGTACGTCTGTCGAGCGCTTGTTCCACAGCTTCGGGCAGCGAAATGTTTTCAACTAGGAATTTGGTTAATTCAAGACCGTATTCGGCGAAATCGTCCTTCAGTCCTTCGGTTAGGCTAGCGAGAATTCGTTGAGATTAGCTGCCATATCAAGCGCGGCGATTTTACTTTCGGCGAGATGGTCGGTGAATTTCGTGATGACAAAGTTACGCAGCTGTTCTGTGATGCTTTCGGTTGTGAAATTACCATCGGTACCGGCTACGTTGAGGATGAACTTCGTTGGATCTTCGTTCACCCGGAAGCAGTAGGAACCGAAGGCGCGCATTCGGATAGGTCCGAATTCGGGGTCGCGCATCATAATTGGATTCTGGGTTCCCCAGCGGATGTTGAGGAATTGTTTAGTGTTTACGAAGTAGACATCAACTTTGAACGGTGAGTTGAAGCCATATTTCCAGCCCATAAGCGTGGTTAGAATAGGCATGTTTTCGGTATTGAGTACATGGCGACCGGGTTTATAGATATCGGCGAACTTTCCTTCGTTCACCAGTACTGCAATCTGGCTTTCACGAACCGTGAGCTGGGCTCCGTTCTTTATTTCTGACTGATAGCGCGGGAAACGCCAAATCATCGTGTCACTCGTGTTGTCGGTCCATTCGATTATATCAATGAACTCGTTTCGTAATTTGTTAAATAGTCCCATAATGAAATGTATTGATATTCATTTTTAAAGTTAATTCCGTTCACTAGTTCTTTTATTGGTACACCCTTAGTTAAAAGCGTGTCTAGCTAAAAGTATTAATGATGTTCGGTTTACAAATGTACTTGTTCTTTATAGAATTATCCATATTTTCTGAAAAAAAGTAAAGGGATACATAACTGTCTGCTTCGACGATGTATCCCTTTCTGTTATGAAGATAGGTTTCGAGAGCGGTTTCGGCTATCGGATTATGGTTTGGTTCGATTGCCCAGCATAGGAAACCTCGCCCATCTGCTTGAGATATTTCATAATCAGTTCGGCTGTGGGGATATTCATGTTGCGGCCTTGGTCTTTGCGGGGCGAATCGCAGATTGAGCTCACGTAGTTATTCATCACTACACGATAAGTTTTACGCATGTTGAGTTTATGCCCGTTTGCGTCGGTTAGCACGAGGCTTTTTATGGTGGTTGGATTATTCTTGTCGAATGTCACTGTGCTGTGGATGTTACCGGATGTGTAGGGCACGCGCATTTCGTCGTGTTTATAGCACGATAGGAACAAATCATGAAATTCTTTGCCGGTGAGATTCATTTCGATACAGTTGTTGCCGAACGGGTCGAGGGTCAGAACGGTAGCAACTGTTATCGGACCGGCGGGGAGTTCTTCCAATCTTACACCGCCAAAATTCCACAGCGCGATGTCGGCATTAGTTTGATGGCGGATGGCGTCGCACATGAAGATGCCTAGTTCGTCGGCATTACCGAACGCTGTCCGTGCCGTTCCGAGCTGTCGGTTGAACGATTCGTCACTCGTGAACATCTTAACCATCTGTGCGGCTATTTTATTTTCGTGCGGATAGTTTTCGACATCGATGTTCTCGGCTTTTTTATTTATCACTTTGTGATTGTCGACGGTTAGGGTGATGAGTGTGGCGCGTTTAAGCCGGTTGACGTTCTGCGTGATGAGTACGCCGTTGTGAATTTCGCCGCCGTTGAGCTGTGTGTGCGAGTGGCCGCCTACGATGAGGTCGAAGTCGGGATTACTCTCGGCCACCTTCACGTCGTCTTCATATCCGATGTGCGACAACAAGATGTTCACATCGCATTTCTTCCGCAGCCATTTATAATTCCTGATTGCATCGTTCACGGGTACGAACATAAACCTTTTCACATTGTCGGGATGCGTGTCGGGAATACCGTTTGCGCCGAGCTGAACCACGCCAAGAACGCCCACCGAAACTGTGCCGATATTGAAAATCTTAAAAGACAACCAGGTTTTTCTCGAGTCTAAGGGTGGATAAACATTAGCTGCCAGATATGGGAAGTTGCTCAGTGCTGTGACCTTTGCGAGTCCTGCTTCGCGCGAGTCGAATTCATGGTTGCCGAATGCCGATGCGCTGAATCCGATGAAATTCATCAGTGAAACCATCGGATAGGAGGTGGGTTCGTACTGGTCGTTGTAGGGATTGCCTGTTCGGTTGTCGCCGGCTGCGAGAACGAGGAGTTCCGGGTCGATGGCTCGCAGACTGTCTACGATGGCTGCCAGGCGTGGCATGTTTTCCAGCTTGGCGTGCATGTCGTTCACCGCCAGGATGTGAATATCTTTTCTGTCCATCACCGCTACGGCTGTTGTGGTTTGTGCCGAGGCAACCGCGCTTAGCAGTAGTAGGGACAGGATTGTTAGTTTAATCTTCATAATTTTCTAATCGTATTTAGGGATATCTCTCTCCGCATTAACGCTCACGGTGTATTCTGTTTTATCGCCGTAGTTCTCGTCTTTTACGCGAAGATTATTAATTATGAGTTTGTATTTATTGTTCTTCAAATCTCTCTCGACCCACATTTGGCCGCCATAGCAATGAACTTTTTCGACGGTTTGCCTTGTAAGGTCAAAGTAGGTTTTATAGAGTTTTCTGTAGTGTATCGACCACTCTCTATCGTCGCCGTCTTCTCGTCTGTCGGTCAGGTCGATTATTTTCTTTTGGAATCTGTCCAAGTCTATGAGGATTCTGATATGGTCGCCCACCTCGTTTTCTTTGAAGAGGACTGTAATGAAGTAGTCTGTATCATAATCGACATAGAAATGAAGTATCGGAATTTCCTTACCATTAATAATGGCTGTTTGCGGTTTGGCCACCGGAACGATATTCTCCTCGTTTTCGCTGCCCGAGCAGCTCCACAGAATAACAGAAAGAGCCATCGCCAGCATTCCGCCGGCGATGGTTCTAATTGATTTATTGAATGTTTTCATTTGTTCAGAGTGCAGTTTATTGAATCACTCCGTTGAAGTTTACGCTTAGCTTGTGGTCGGCGCCGTCGCCGAACAGTTTGGAGCCTTTCACGTGGAGATAGTCGATGATGAGTTTGAATTTTTTGTTTGGTTTGTCGACGTCGATTCTCATTAGTCCGTTTTTGCATATGCCTGTTCCCATGAGTTCGCTGACGGTGAATTTCAGGGTGTTCATTTTGTTGCTCACGATGGTCCACCTCGGAGAGGGGGTGAGTTGTTTCTTGGTCAGGTCGACGGTTTTATGGTTCAGGCTTTCACTGATTGTAATCACGATAGTTTCGGCGTGCAGTGTTTCGATTGTCGGCACGATTGTTACCAAATAGTAACCTTTAGCCTCTGTCATCGAGCCTTCGATGTCGATTTCGTTTTCTTCGACCATGGCTTTTTTCTCTTCCACTACGGGAACGAGTACGGCATCTTGGTCCACTTGGTTCGGGTCGATTTTTTCGTCCGAGCCGGAACAGGCTGTCATGAGGGTTAGCGACATCGTTGCCAGGAGGGCAACAATCATTCTGAAGGGGTGAATCGAGGGGCGACTTTTTTGAATTTTTCTATTCATATCTAAGTTATATTAATAAAATGTGTTGTTTGTTTTTCGGAAAAACCTCGCGACCCGTCACGGGGGGCGAGGAAATCTTTGAACTTAAAAATTAAATATGAAACATGGCCGCTGCCAATTTGGTTTTACACTTTATCTTCTCCGGGGTCTTCTTCTCGTCCGGGTTTTGGTGTTTTGCCGTCGTCGGGCTTTTTGGAGTCATCGGGTTTTTGGGGGTCGGATGGTTTCTTTCCGCCGTCGGGTTTTTTCTTATCGGCGGCCAACTTTTTCAGGGCCTTACTTTCTTTATGACGGGCCTTGGCGTCGGAATTGATTTGGTTGATGCGGTCGATGAGGTCGGAGATAATTTGGCGGTCTTCGTCGGTCGAGGCTGTGAGATAGGCTGCTTCGATGTGTCGGAAGACTTCGGTCATCGTGTCGTCGTTTTTCAGTCTGATTTTTTTCCCGTTGGGCAGCAAATCGGCTGCTTTTGTATCGTTCCGGTGGGCGAAAAGCTTTGCGAACTCTTCGTTGCTTGTTTTGAGCATGTCGGCGAGCGGTTGGAGTCCGAGGGTAGCCATATCGGCTAAGGCGGCGGGTTTTGTGAGGTCAACCAACAGGCCGCGTATGTGTGCCATTTCTTCGTCGTAGGCTTCTTTTGTGAGGCCTTTGTAGGTGTCGACGATGAGTTTCAGACGTGTTCCGGCTTCCGACCGGGCGGCGAATTGTGACCGGGCGGCTGTGCGGATTTCTATGAAGAGTGATGCGATGAGTTTATCGCGCTCGGCATCTTTTCTCTTCAGCAAGATTGCTTCTTCGGTGGATGCGATGGCTCTGGCGACGTCGCTTTCGGTTTCGATGTCTCTTTTCCAGTTGGTCAGGTCGACATCGGTTAATAACATTTTTGCTGCCGGAACTTTCGAGATGGTTTCGTGCAGTTGCATCATTAAACTCGCGTGGCGGCCGAGGGAGAAAAGAGAACTCAATGTGCCGCTGATAACTTTGCTTTTAATCATGAGGATAAAATTTAAGTATTAAAACGATTGGTCTAAATAGGAAACTTTTTATTTCGAAGGGAGATAATACATTATACTGGCTGGCAGAATCTCTGCCGGGAAGAATCCCAGACTGCGCGGAGCTGGCAGAATCTCTGCCGAGAGGAATCCTG
>NZ_BAKH01000045.1 GCF_000614105.1 Prevotella micans DSM 21469 = JCM 16134 | reverse complement strand
AGAAATCGAAATCTCTCTGCGTCGCGGGGGCGATGGAATATGTTGCTATGTAACTCACGGCGGCAAAGGTATATTAATCAATTCATTTGGGCAAACATATTGTAAAAAGAACAGTAAAAGCGTTCTGCTCTCTTACCTGTTTCATTAGGGGAAATCGTATCCAAAGACATGGTATAATAGGGATTAATTAGCCATTTCAGATAGGAATTTTATTCTGACGAGTCTTATTTCTTCTTCCGAATAATCGTCGTTTAGCTCAACCACAGCAGTCTCTAGATCGTCGGTTTCACTATTCATGAAGTAATCGTAGATGTCGTCGATTTGATCTTCATCGTAGATATCTTCGAGGTAGTAGTCGATATTTAGTTTGGTTCCGCTGTTGACGATATCTTCAATATTATCTAGTAGTTCGTCAAACTCCATTCCTTGGGCTGTTGCAAGGTCGTTGAGGGGCAGTTTACGGTCGATATCCTGAATGATTTTCACTTTCCGCATGGAGCGTTTCACGACTGTTCGAACGCGAAGTTCTTCGGGGCGTTCTATATTATTTTCCTCACAATATTTTTTTATTATTCTGCAGAACTCAGCACCGTAACGCTTTGCTTTTCCAGCACCTACTCCCTGTATATTTTGTAGTTCATTTTCGGTGATGGGATACATCATTGCCATTTGTTCGAGCGAAACGTCCTGAAAAATCACGTAGGGTGGAATCTCGAGTTTGCGTGCTGTGGTGCGCCGCAATTCTTTGAGGATGGCAAAGAGTTCGGGGTCGAGCACGGATGGCGTTCCGATGATTTCGTCTTCCTCGTCTTCCTCGTTAAATTCCGCATTGAGGACTATCATGAATTTCGTGGGATTTTTTATGTAGCGTTTTCCGGCTGCGGTTAGTTTTAATTGTCCGTAGCTTTCAACGTCTTTTCTCAAGAATCCAGCTAACAGGGCGTGGCGTATCACCGGCGCCCAAATCTTCGAATCTTCTTTTTCTCCCACTCCGAAGTCGTCAAGTTGGTGGTGAAGATGGTCTTTGATGTCTTCACTGGCGTTTCCGCTAACGAAGTTGATAATATATTCCTGTGTGAACTTTTCACCGAGCGTTTTAACGGCTTGCAGAACAATTAGCAATTGCTTGCTAGCCTCGATCTGTTCTTTCGGATGCAAACAGTTGTCGCACATCTCGCAATTGGGGTTAGGATAGATTTCTCCAAAATAATGGAGCAACAGTCGACGTCGACATACCGACGATTCGGCATAGGCTTCGGTTTCGTGAAGCAGTTGTCGGCCTATTTCCTGTTCGGCAACAGGCTTTCCTTCCATGAATTTATCGAGCTTTTTCAGGTCTTTCTGCGAATAGAAAGTTATGCATATACCTTCTTCCCCGTCGCGTCCCGCCCTGCCTGTTTCCTGGTAATAACCTTCCAGACTTTTGGGAATATTATAGTGAATTACGAAACGCACATCGGGTTTATCAATTCCCATTCCGAAAGCGATAGTTGCAACGATGACGTCTATTTCTTCCATTAGGAATCCGTCTTGTGTTTTGGAACGCGTTTCGGAATCGAGTCCGGCATGATAAGGAGCAGCTTTAATGTCGTTTGCCTGCAGAACAGCTGCCAGTTCTTCAACCTTTCTACGTGAGAGACAATAAATTATTCCGCTTTTACCAGCGTGCTGCCTTATGAATCGGATGAGCTGCCGATTGGTATCTTCATCGCTGCGTTTGGGACGCACTTCATAGTAGAGGTTAGGCCTGTTGAACGAACTTTTGAATTCTTTACAATCATCGATGCATAGACTTTTGATGATGTCGGTTCGCACCTTATCGGTTGCAGTTGCTGTTAGGGCAATAATTGGTGCTTTGCATATTTCGTCGATTGCAAATCGGATCCTTCGATATTCCGGTCGGAAATCGTGTCCCCATTCCGATATGCAATGTGCCTCGTCAATGGCATAGAAGCTAATCTTAACAGTCTTGAGAAACTCTACATTCTCTTCTTTCGTGAGCGACTCGGGCGCGACATAGAGCAGTTTTGTTTTACCTGAGGATATATCGGCTTTGACGCGGTCTATTTCGAGTTTCTTCAAAGAAGAATTAAGGTAGTGTGCAAGGCCATCTTCCTCACTGATCCCGTTGATGACATCCACCTGATTCTTCATCAGCGCAATAAGTGGCGAAACCACTATTGCGGTACCTTCCATGAGAAGCGACGGCAATTGATAGCACAAACTTTTTCCGCCACCAGTTGGCATCAAAACGAATGTGTTGTTGCCGTCTAAAAGATTTTGGATGATTGCTTGCTGTTCGCCTTTGAACTTGTCAAAGCCGAAATAGCGTTTCAGATACTCTGTGAGATTAAGCGTCTGTGTCATGTTAATTGTTTGGCTAAGCGCCTTGAGTTATTTGGAGTCAAGCTTTTGAAGGTGCGCCTTGTCGAGTTGTTTACGGGTGTAATCTTCGTCGACTTCGAAATTTGTCGCTTTGCTAGAGGGGATATCAAACATTGCGTCCATCATAACCGATTCAACGATGGAGCGCAGACCACGGGCACCAAGTTTATACTCCACTGCTTTGTCGACCATGTAATCCAATGCCTCGTTAGTGAACGAGAGCTTTATACCGTCCATCTCAAAGAGTTTTTCATATTGTCTAACTATGGAGTTCTTCGGTTCGACGAGAATCTTTCGTAGTGCTTCACGGTTGAGGGGATTGAGGTAAGTAAGTACTGGAAGGCGTCCGATTATCTCGGGAATCAACCCAAACGATTTGAGGTCTTGTGGGAGAATATATTTCATGAGGTCATCCTTATCGATTTTCGCCACATTCTGTACGGAATTATATCCCACGACATGTGTGTTGAGCCGTTGAGCAATTTTCCGTTCGATACCGTCGAAAGCTCCGCCGCAAATGAAAAGAATGTTGCGCGTGTCGACTTGAATGTAATCTTGATCCGGATGCTTGCGTCCTCCTTTAGGCGGAACATTCACAGTTGTACCTTCGAGAAGTTTTAGCAATCCTTGCTGAACTCCCTCGCCGCTAACGTCGCGCGTTATACTTGGATTGTCACTCTTACGAGCAATCTTGTCGATTTCGTCTATGAAAACAATTCCACGTTCGGTTGCTGCAAGATCGAAATCGGCTACCTGAAGCAAACGTGACAGTATACTTTCAACGTCTTCGCCTACATATCCAGCCTCTGTGAAAACCGTCGCATCGACAATCGTGAACGGTACTTTCAGCATTCTAGCAATGGTTCGAGCCATTAGCGTTTTGCCAGTTCCTGTTGAGCCCACCATTATTATATTGCTTTTTTCGATTTCCACACCATCCTTTTCTTCGGGCTGCTGCAACCGTTTATAATGATTGTAGACTGCCACTGAAAGATAGCGTTTGGCCTCATCTTGCCCGATAATATATTCATCCAGATAAGCCTTGATTTCTTTAGGCTTTGGAACATTCTTCATATCAGGAAGAGAGTTTTCTTCAGATAAATCATTTTTGAGCACACCCGATTGCAAAATGATTTTGTTTGCTTGTTGCGCACATTCGTCGCAGATGTAACCATTGAGTCCCGTTAAGAGCAGCCGAACATCTTTTTCAGGTCTACCGCAGAAACTACATTTTTTTTCTGCCATAAACTATTTCTTCTTTGTTAGAACCGCATCTATCATACCGTAATCTTTTGCTTCCTCAGCGTTCATCCAGTAGTTGCGATCGCTATCGTTCCAGACCTTCTCGAAGGTTTGGTGCGAATGATTACTTATGATGGTATAGAGCTCTTTCTTGAATTTCTGAATTTCCTTAGCCTCGATTTCGATATCTGATGCCTGCCCTTGCACTCCTCCAAGCGGTTGATGAATCATCACTCTGCTGTGTGTAAGTGCAGACCGCTTACCTTCTGTTCCCGAAACCAGCAGAACAGCAGCCATCGAAGCGGCCATACCAGTGCAAATAGTTGCCACATCGCTCGAAATGAACTGCATCGTATCATATATTCCTAAACCAGCCGTAACGCTTCCTCCCGGCGAATTTATATAGATAGAAATGTCTTTCCCGGGATCGGTAGAATCTAGATAGAGTAGCTGCGCCTGAAGAGTATTAGCTGTGTAGTCATCGATTTCTGTTCCCAGAAAGATTATACGATCCATCATCAAACGCGAAAAGACATCCATCTGAGTAACATTCAGCTGGCGTTCTTCCAAGATATAAGGATTCAGATATTGCTGCTGTAACTTCATCACGTCGTCCATCACCATGCCGTTCATGCCCAGATGTCGAGTGGCAAACTTCCTAAAATCGTTCATTCTTATTCCTTTCTTTATAAGGTTTATTACACAAAAAAACAGAGGTCTCAAACCTCTTTGTTCAGATGCCTATATTCAACAAACGCCATGCCACTAAACACTGGCTTTGTTTCGTTTCGGCTACACAAAGATAATTATAAAACATTTATGAACTCTAGCAACACCGGATTTAATGAAAAAGAACCACCTCACAAATTGCTAAGAGATACAATACAGAATGATATGAGCTTTGTGGAATTCCAGTAAGTATAATACCATCTTGCACTTACTGGAATTCATGGTTCAAAAAATGTAACTCCTATGTTATTTAAGATGTTCGGTAAAGATGCTCACAGGCGAATTATATAGCATTCTTTTTCCACAATGTGAAAAATAATTATCTTTGCACGACTTCATTTCTACGGTCGTTGATTGATAATATCATACTGAAAACAACAATCAAATCAAATATAATAAAATGCAAAACAAAGGATTAGTAATTTGTGTTGCCGTCCTCCTGACGCTCGCAAGTGTCTTCTACCTGTCTTTTACAGTGGCCACCAGCTACTATGACAGCCAGGCAGAGAAGATTAAAGACCCAATTGCGCGACAGGATTATAAAGACTCTGTCAAGTATTTGGGAATATACTCTTATCAGAAGTGTCTAGAAACCCAGATAGGCCTAGGTCTCGACCTGAAGGGCGGTATGAATGTTATTCTAGAAATCTCCGTTCCCGACGTTGTCGAGGTACTGGCCGACCACAAAACAGATGTCGCATTCCAGAAATCAATCGAAGAGGCAAAGAAAGAGGAAGAAACAAGTCAGAGCGACTTCATCACACTTTTCATAAACGCCTACCATAAGAACGCCCCGGGGCATAGACTAGCTGAAATCTTCGCTACCCAGCAACTCAAAGGAAAAGTGAGTACACAAAGCTCTGATAGCGAAGTTGAGAAAGCCCTCCGCGAAGAGGTAACAGCTGCAATTGACAACTCGTATAACGTTGTTAGAAACCGAATCGACCAATTCGGTGTTGTTCAGCCTAACATTCAGAAGCTAGAAGGACAAGAAGGCCGACTCATGGTCGAAATGCCCGGTATTCGCGAACCTGAACGTATGCGAAAACTTCTGCAAGGTTCAGCTAATCTCGAATTCTGGGAAACCTACAATAACCAGGAGGTTAATCCTTATCTCACACAACTAGACCAACGCCTTGCAAACGGCGAAACAAAAATCGATACTGCCAAAGTAGACACGACTAAAGCTACCGCTAAACAAACAGCCAAAATCGAAAAGCCGGCTAAAAAGCCGAAATTCTCATTGAAGAACTCAGACGACCCCGCTGCTAATGCCGCAAAGGGAGCTGATGCACAAATGGCAGCAGCCAAAAAGGAACATCCGTTGCTTTCGATGCTGCAACTTCTGCCAGGACAGTCGCTCAGTATCGTTGGATATGCCAACATTCGCGACACAGCCGCAATCAATAAGATAATTCACGGCCAGTTGGCTAAACAAGTTCTGCCAACCGACCTGAAACTGTTGTGGAGTGCCAAACCGGCCGACGGAATCCAGCAAAAGAACGTTTACGAACTCCACGCCCTTAAAATTACGACCTCCGACGGACGCGCACCGATGGAAGGCGACGTAGTAACAGATGCAAAAGACCAGTTCAACCAGTTCGGAAGACCCGAAGTGAGCATGACCATGAACTCTGAAGGAGCACGAGAATGGGCTGCACTCACAAAAGCCAACGTCGGCAAAGCTATTGCATCGTGCTTGACGGAGTTGTTTACTCGGCACCACGCGTTGACGGCGAAATCACCGGCGGACAGTCGTCAATTTCCGGTAGCTTCACTATCGAAGACACGAAAGACCTGGCTAACACTCTGAAATCAGGTCGTATGCCCGCTCCTGCACGAATCGTTCAAGAAGAGGTTGTTGGTCCTACACTCGGGGCACAATCCATACAGCAAGGACTATGGTCGTTTGCAATAGCCTTCGTCCTGCTGATGATATTCATGCTAGTCATGTACGACTTCATCCCCGGTATGCTGGCAAACTGCGCGTTACTTATCAATCTATTCTTCACGCTTGGAATCTTAGCCTCATTCCAATCGGCACTCACCATGCCGGGAATTGCCGGTATCGTGCTGACACTGGGAACGGCGGTCGATGCCAACGTGCTAATTTATGAACGAATAAAAGAAGAAATGCGCTCCGGCAAAGGCATAAAACAAGCTCTGCAAGCCGGTTACAGCAATGCCTTCTCGGCTATCTTCGACTCCAACCTCACTTCGCTCATCACCGGTATAATCCTCCTCGTCACCGGAACAGGTCCTATCAGAGGATTCGCCACGACATGGATAATCGGCATACTATGCTCGTTCTTCACAGCCGTATTCCTAACCCGTATTATATACGAAAATCGTCTGAAGAAAGACAAATGGATGAACCAGAAGTTCTACACCTCCATCAGCAAGAACCTCATGCAAGACAAGAACGTACGCTTCATGGGCATGTATAAAAAGACCTTTGCTATATGGGGAATCGCCGCTATCGTCTTCATAGGTAGTTTTGTGACACGTGGTCTAAGCCGAAGCATCGACTTCACGGGTGGACGAAACTATGTTGTTGCACTCAACAAAGCTGTACATGTTGAAGACGTCCGCAAATCGCTCAGTGGAGCATTCATAAACACAATTGGCGAAAACGCCGGTAAACCTGCTACAACAACTGTAATCGCCATCGGAACCGACGGAAAGACAATTCGTGTTTCAACCAACTACAATATCGAGTCGAACGACCCACTCGAAGACGACAAAGCTGAAACGCTACTCTATCAGGCATTGAGGAAAGGCAACTTCGTTAGTCAAACTAATGTCGATAGTTTCAAGAACCCCGACATACGTGAAGGCGGCTCAATCATCAGCTCAGCCAAAGTAGGTCCGTCGGTTGCTAAAGACATCACAAACGGCGCCATCATCAGCGTAATTCTCGCCTTGGTGTTCATCTTCGTCTATATTCTCATTCGTTTCCGAAACGTAGGCTTCTCGGTCGGCTCAATCGTAGCCCTAGCCTTCGACACCCTCATCGTTGTTGGCTTCTACTCGTTATGCTACGGCTGGATAGGCTTCTCGCTCGAAATCGACCAGACATTCATCGGCGCCATCCTAACTGTGATTGGTTATTCTATAAACGACAAGGTGGTGGTATTCGACCGAATCCGTGAAAACTTCCGTCTGCATCCGAAGCAAGATGTTCAAACACTCTTCAACGATTCAATCAACCAAACGTTGGCTCGAACCATCAATACTTCGGCCTCAACGATGATAGTTCTGCTAGCCATCTTTATTCTCGGTGGCGACAGTATCCGCAGTTTCTCGTTCGCAATGATTCTCGGAGTGTTCTTCGGCACACTTTCCTCGATATTCATTGCATCGCCGGTTGCCTACCTTGTTTTGGGCCGCCGAATCAAGAACGGTCAGGGAGAGAAATCAGAAGAATAAGACAACACTTAAAACATTTCATATCTTCTCTAATAAGAGCGTGTCGCAGTTTTTGCGGCACGCTTTTTTATTACTATGTGAGTTCGGTTTAAACTGAACGCACGTATTCATGTATTCGATTAAGGTAGTTATTCATAGAAATATTAATTCTAGCGATTAAAATAAAAAAGAAGCATAGACATTATTAATGCGCATTGTTGAAATATATTTTAGTTATAAGCATTATTAATGCCCATACTTAAAATAATATTTATATTACCGCATTATAAATGCATGTACTTAAAAGTAAATTATAGTTAAGGCATTATTAATGCGGACACTAAAAATAAAATATAAGTTAAGGCATTATTAATGCCAATACTTAATATAAAATAGAAGTTAAAGAACTATCAATGCGTATGCTAAAAATAAAATTATAGTATACGCATTGCCAATGCTGGTAACTAATAAGAATTTTAAGTATCAGAATTAATTATTCAAAGGGATAAAAACCATTTTTAGCCTAAACCTATCAAGCGATTGAAAACATAGTCTGACCGGATATGACACGACGTGTTATTGGCATGGTGTTTGTAAAAATGGGGGCATAAGGTTTAACAAATAAATTTATAACGCACATGCAAAAAGGTAACATAGGGGTTACGACAGAAAACATCTTCCCCGTGATTAAAAAGTTTCTCTATTCAGACCATGAAATTTTCTTGCGCGAACTCGTTTCAAATGCCGTCGATGCAACGCAAAAACTACGTACGCTGGCAACAGCAGGCGAAACTAGCGTAGACGACAAGGAACTTAAAGTGTCTGTATCGGTCGACGAACAGGCCGGAACGCTCACTGTGACCGACAATGGAATCGGTATGACAGCCGATGAAATTGAACGCTACATAAATCAAATTGCTTTCTCGGGAGTGAGCGATTTCATGGAGAAATACAAAGACAAGGCCGAAGCAATCATCGGGCATTTCGGACTTGGTTTCTACTCGGCTTTCATGGTTGCAAAGCGGGTCGACATCCTAACTAAAAGCTATCGTCCAGACTCGCAAGCCGTGAAATGGAGCTGCGATGGGAGTCCCGAATATACGCTCGAAGATATCGATAAGACCGAACGCGGAACGAGTATTGTTCTCCACATCGACGACGACAGTAAGGACTTTCTCAAGAAAGAACGTATCGAACAACTGCTCAACAAATACTGCAAATTCATGCCCGTACCCGTGATTTTCGGGAAGAAAACAACGTGGAAAGACGGAAAGCAGGTTGAAACCGATGAGGACAATGTGATTAACTCCACTGAGCCGCTCTGGACAAAGGCTCCAACAACGCTTAAAGATGAAGACTATAAGAGTTTCTATCGCACACTGTTCCCGATGAACGACGAACCGCTGTTCTGGATTCATCTCAACGTCGACTTCCCGTTCCATCTCACAGGAATACTCTATTTTCCACCCATCAAGAACAACATCGACCTGCAGCGGAATAAAATTCAGCTCTACAGCAATCAGGTCTATGTGACCGACAAAGTAGACGGTATTGTGCCAGAATTTCTGACTCTTTTGCACGGTGTTATCGATTCGCCCGACATCCCGCTCAACGTTAGTCGGAGCTACCTGCAAGCCGATGCAAACGTGAAGAAAATATCAGGCTACATCACACGTAAAGTGGCCGACCGACTCAACAGTTTATTCAAAGAAAACCGCAAGGAATATGAATCAAAATGGGCCGACCTGAAGATTTTCGTGAACTACGGAAATCTTTCGGACAACGACTTCTATGAAAAAGCAAAAGATTTCACGCTCCTAACTGACGTCGACCACAAGAACTTCACACTCGACGAATATCGTACGCTCATCAAAGAAAATCAAACTGATAAAGAAGATACGCTAGTTTATCTATATGCAACCGACACCGAAGCGCAATATTCTTATATCCAGGCAGCACGCGACAAGGGTTACAGCGTTCTGCTGGCCGATGGCGAACTAGACCTGCCCATGATTTCAATGCTCGAGCAGAAACTCGAGAAGAGTAGATTTGTACGCGTCGATTCGAACACAGCCGACAAGTTGATTTTGAAAGACAATTCGTCGCAACAGGAGCTACCAACTGAGAAGCAAGAACTTATTAACGAGGCCTTCCAAACCCAGCTACCGCAAATCGACCGAGTTCAAATCAATGTTGTGTCGCAACCCATGGGTTCAACCGCTCGACCGGCACAAATAACAACCGACGAGTATATGCGCCGAATGAAAGAAATGAGTCGCTACCAGCAAGGAATGAACTTCTATGCCCAGCTGCCCGATTCATACAATCTGGTGCTAAACACCGATCATCCGCTCATTCAAGCCATCCTCAAGACAACCGAAACCGGCACTGCTGACAGTCTGAAGCCCGTGACCGCCGAAATCAAAGGTATCCAGGCCAAGCTCGACGCCCTACGTCAGGAGCGAAACAAGAAAAAACCCGAGGATGTGACACAGAACGAAAAAGACGAAATCCAAAACGCCGAAAAAGCTCTAGCTGGCGAACAAGAAAAGCGTCGTGGAATTATCTCCGAATCGTCTAAGCAAAATCCAGCTATCCATCAAATCATCGACCTCGCTCTGCTTCAAAATGGAATGCTGAAAGGTGCCGCCCTCGACGCATTCGTGAAACGCTCAGTGGATATGATTAAATAAATTGTCCAAGAAACACTCTTTGTATAAACAAAAACGAACCTCAAAAGTCTGCTAGGCTTTTGGGGTTCATTGCGTAACTTTGCGACGTGTTATAACGTTTTATATATTAGAGAGAATGACAGAACATAACGTCGAAAAGGAAACTCACCGAAATCCTTTTCTCGAATCATACAATACCCTGCACGATACCGTGCCCTTCAATAAAATCACACTCGCCGACTATGAAGAAGCCATAATGGAAGGCATCAGGCGAGAAAACGAAGAGATTGAAAAAACAATCAATAATCCCGAAGAACCTACTTTCGACAATACACTCGCAAGAGAAGACGAGGTTGAAGGACGTAAACATTACTATGACTTGCTAGACCGCGTGACAAGTGTATTCTTCAACATGCTAAGCGCAGAAACCAACGACGAGATGGAAGAACTAGCGCAGAAAATGAGTCCGATACTAACGCAGCACGCCAATGACGTCAGTCTGAATCCGAAATTATTTGCAAGAGTCAAAGCTGTGTATGAAAAGCATCGTGAACTCACGGTAGAGGAGAATCGCTTACTCGAAGACAGCTACGACGGCTTCGTTCGGAGTGGCGCTCTACTTAACGATACCGACAAAGAGCGGTTGCGTAGTCTAACCGAAGAAGCATCGATACTCTCGCTGCAATTCTCGCAGAATCTGTTGAAAGAAAATAAGGCCTACACACTCCACATAACCAACGAAGCTGACCTTTCCGGACTACCAGAAACAGCACGTGAAACTGCTGCCGAATCTGCACGCGAACGGAATCTCGAAGGATGGGTGTTCACGTTAGATGCTCCAAGCTACGGTCCGTTCATGACCTACAGCGACCGTCGTGAGCTACGTCGTGAGCTCTACATGGCTCATAGTACGCTCTGCATAAAAGACAATGAGGAGAATAATCTCGAAATATGCCGCCGACTAATAAACCTCCGTCGACAAACGGCACAATTGCTAGGCTATGAAACATATGCCGACTATGTGATGAAACATCGTATGGCCGAATCGGTGAACAATGTTTATAAGCTACTCGATAATCTAATCGAAGCCTATAAACCTGCTGCCATAGCCGAAAGTGCGAAAGTGAAAGCGCTTGCTAAAGAAGAAATGGGCGAAGATTTCGACTTCAAACCATGGGACGCAGCCTACTACAGTCATCGGCTCAAGGTGAAAGAATATGATTTCGACCCGGAAGAACTTCGTCCTTATCTCGAAGTGAACAATGTAATCAATGGCGTTTTCGGTCTGGCTACGAAACTATATGGAATTACTTTCCGGGAAAACAAACAGATTCCAGTCTACCATCCCGATGTGAAAGCCTATGAGGTTTTCGATGCCAACGACTCTTATCTCGCAGTACTCTATGTTGATTTTCACCCGCGAAAAGGAAAACACGACGGTGCCTGGATGACTGAATTTCAAGGACAGTATATTAAGCGCGACGGTACAAACGTTCGTCCGCACGCATCGCTAGTCATGAACCTGTCGAAACCCACCGACGGTAAGCCGGCCTTGCTTAGGCTGGGTGAGGTTGAAACCTTCTTGCATGAATTCGGTCATTCGCTCCACGGTATGTTTGCCAACACTCGGTTCGAAAGTTTATCGGGTACGAACGTTTGGTGGGACTTCGTTGAGCTGCCTTCACAATTCATGGAAAACTATGCCGTAGAGAAAGAGTTCCTCCGTACTTTCGCTTTCCACTATAAAACAGGCGAGCCAATGCCCGATGAGTTAATCGACAAAGTCATTGCCTCGCGTAATTTCAATGTAGCCATGAGCTGTTTGCGACAGGTGAGCCTAGGTTTGCTAGATATGGCCTACTACACCCAACGCGACGAATTTACAGACGACATAATTCCGTTTGAGAAGAAAGCCTGGGCAAAAGCTATCATCGAAGAACAGCTGCCCGAAACATGTATGACAACGCAGTTCTCACATATCATGGCAGGCGGATATGCCGCCGGCTACTACAGTTATAAGTGGGCTGAAGTACTCGATGCCGACGCATTTAGCATGTTCAAGAAGAATGGAATCTTTAACCGGGAAACAGCCTGGTCGTTCCGCGACAATATCCTCTCACGCGGCGGGACAGAACATCCCATGATACTCTACAAACGCTTCCGTGGTCAGGAGCCTACGATAGACGCGCTTCTGGAAAGAAATGGAATCAAGAAATAATAATGAGCGATATTCAAGCTTCAAAACAAACACTGCTCGACCGCCGATATCTTCGCATGGCGCGCATCTGGGCCGAGAATTCCTACTGCCAACGTCGACAAGTAGGAGCCCTTGTGGTGAAAAATAAAATGATAATAAGCGATGGATATAATGGAACCCCCAGCGGATTCGAAAATGTTTGCGAAGATGCTGACGGCATCACCTATCCTTACGTTCTGCACGCCGAAGCCAATGCCATTACTAAGTTGGCCCGAAGCGGTAACAACAGCGACGGTTCCACTCTCTATGTAACTGCTGCGCCGTGCATCGAATGCTCTAAACTGATAATCCAGTCGGGTATCAAGCGTGTGGTCTATGCAGAACAATACAGACTGACGGACGGAACAGACCTGCTAGAAAAGGCAGGCGTGAAGGTGGAATATTTAAACCTAGAAAACAATGAGTCAAAAGAAAAATAACCGTTTCATGCCGCTATGGATGGCTCTTTGCGTGGCCATTGGAATAATTATCGGCTCGTTCTACACGAATCATTTTGCAGGCAACCGGCTGAACATAATCAACAGCGGAAGCAGCCGGCTTAATAATCTCCTGCATATCATAGATGACCAATATGTTGACTCAGTGAATATCAATGACCTCGTAGAGAAAGCCCTCCCGCAGATTCTCGCCGAGCTCGATCCACACTCAGTCTACATCAGCGCAAAAGACGTTCAAACGGCTACCGATGATCTGAAAGGCTCATTCTCTGGCGTGGGCATCGAGTTCGTTATCAGACAAGACACAATCCAAGTACAGAACGTTATTAAGAACGGTCCAGCTGAGAAAGTCGGAATCCTGGCAGGTGACAAAATCGTAAGTATCGACGGCAAACCTTTTGTCGGTAAAATCGTAACCGACAACGAGGCTAAGCACCGACTTAAAGGCCCTAAGAACTCGAAGGTGCGAATCGGCATACGTCGCTATGGAAGCAAAACGGTGAAAGAGATAATTGTAACACGCGGTGATATACCAATGAGAAGTATTTCTGCCACCTACATGCTAGATAGTACAACGGGATATATACGCATCAAATCGTTCAGCGAAAAAACCTATGCCGAGATGATTACAGCACTACAACATCTCAACCTCGATAATGCCGAAAATCTCGTGATAGATCTGCGCGATAATACTGGTGGACTCCTAGATGTAGCCGTACAGATGGCTAACGAATTCCTACCGAAAAACAAACTCATTGTTTATACCGAAGGACGAAAAAGTCAGCGTACTGACTACAGAAGTAATGGTAAGGGAAGCTATCAACACATCCCGCTTGTGGTGCTCATCAATGAAGGCTCTGCATCGGCATCCGAAATCTTCGCCGGGGCTATGCAAGACAATGACCGCGCAACTATCGTAGGCCGTCGTTCGTTCGGTAAAGGCCTCGTGCAGCAACAAATAGGATTCCCTGACGGGAGCCTCATTCGCCTAACCATAGCCCGATACTATACCCCATCCGGACGCTGTATTCAAAAACCGTTCAAACCAGGCGAAAATGCCGACTACGAGCAAGACCTTCTCGCAAGATACCAACACGGAGAATTCTTCTCACAAGACAGTATCAAGCATACCGGACCAGCTTATCATACCTCTATCGGGCGAACCGTCTACGGAGGTGGAGGAATAACTCCTGATATATTCGTGCCCGAAGATACATCGGACATGACGTCCTATTACAAAGAGGCGGCCATGAGTGGACTCATCCTACAATACGCTTTCAAATATACTGACGAGCACCGAAAGCAACTTGTGCAGTTTAAAGAACTCAAACCTCTCACAAACTATCTCGACGGCCGCAATCTCGTCAACGACTTCGTGAACTATGCCCAGCAAAACGGACTCCGAAAACGAAATAACCTCATATCCAAATCGCGAAAGCTCCTCGAGAAATACATTAACAGCCGAATCATCTACAATATTCTCGATGAACAAGCATGGATTGAATATCTCAACTTCAAAGACCCCGACATAAAGGCTGCACTCAAAGTGTTTTCTACAACGGGCGCATTCCCGAAGAAAAAATGATTGTAATGCAAACAAAAAAAGAACTCCGGAAGGAAATACGCGCTCGTAAAAACCAGTTCACTCAGGCCGAACTACACGAGCTATCATCCCCCATTATCGATAAACTCCTCGCCCACCCCAAGCTGCAAGAAGTTAGTACGATAATGCTCTATAATTCTCTACCCGACGAGGTGAACACTCACAAGCTCATAGATCTAATGGCAAGTAGTGGCAAAAAAGTTCTACTGCCAGTTGTGGTGAGTGACACCGACATGGAAGTGCGATGCTATACCGGTCCAGCTGATCTTCGTGAAAGCTCTTTCCATATCATGGAACCAATAGGCGAACCTTTCACTGAATTAAGCAAGATAGAACTCATTGTTGTTCCTGGCATGAGCTTCGACGAACATTGCAACAGACTAGGCCGCGGCCGTGGCTACTATGACCGTTTTCTACCAAAGATTCCGCAAGCCTACAAAATCGGTATCTGTTTCGACTTCCAGAAACTGCCAGATATCCCTTTCGATCCCACTGATTTCAAAGTCGACGAAGTACTCTAATCCACTTATCTTTGTAACTATTTTTTAACATAATATATTATTTAGAATGTCTACTCTCACTATTGCCATCATTGCAGTGTTCATTGCTGGCTACACACTTATTGCAACAGAGAATCTAACCAAAATCAATAAGGCCGCAATCGCTTTGTTGATGTTCGTGTTCTGCTGGACTCTCTACATGGTCAACCCTGCATCATTTATTCAGCTTATGCACCCTGATTTCAAGGGAACAGCCGATTCACTTACACAATTCGTAAACTCAGTTATCATAGAGCATCTGGGTGACACTTCAACAACCCTCTTCTTCCTGATGGGGGCAATGACAATTGTCGAAATTGTCGATCAGAATGGAGGTTTCAACTGGGTAAAAAACGTGATGCATTCTAAATCGAAGCGAGGATTACTTTGGCGAATAGCGTTCATGACTTTCTTTCTCTCGGCTATTCTCGACAATCTCACAACGAGCATAGTGATGATTATGATTCTGAGAAAACTCATTCCCGAGCGGAAAGACCGCATGATTTATGCATCGCTCGTAATTATCGCCGCAAATTCAGGGGGAGCTTTCTCTCCGATTGGCGATGTAACAACCATAATGCTTTGGAACTCGGGAATGATAACCGCAGCTGGTGTAATAAGCGAGGTATTCCTGCCTTCGCTAGTATCGATTATTGTTCCTGTTTTCATTATACAATACACATTGAAAGGAACAGTAGCGAAGCCGAAACGCATGTAGAAATGAAACACGACCGGGCCGAATTCGGCAGTAAACAACGCAAAGCTGTTTTTGCAATCGGTGTGGGCGGACTGTGTTTCGTGCCAATCTTTAAATACATAACTCACCTGCCGCCATTTGTTGGCATTCTGCTTGTGCTTGGTATTCTATGGACGGTCACGGAGATATTCTATCGCTACGAACATCGTAATATCGGCGGAAGTGAGAACTTTGCAAAGCGTGTGTGCAATTTGCTTAGCAGAATTGACATGTCGACCATTCTCTTCTTCCTTGGCATACTCATGGCTGTGGCTTGTCTTGAAGAAATAGGAGTTCTCACCAGACTTGGCGATACCCTCAACATAGCGTTCGACGGAAATCACTACGCCGTCACCGGAATCATAGGCGTACTCTCGTCGATTGTGGATAACGTTCCACTCGTCGCCGGTAGCATGGGCATGTATCCCATCCAGGCAACAGGCGATATGGCCATTGACGGAATCTTCTGGCAACTGCTAGCCTATTGTGCAGGCGTGGGTGGTTCGATGCTAATTGTTGGCAGCGCTGCGGGAGTTATTGTGATGGGGCTCGAAAACATAACCTTCGGATGGTACATGAAACGTATTTCCTGGATTGCTTTTGCAGGATATATGAGCGGAATCCTATCTTATTGGTTTATTCGTACTTTCATCTTCACTTCTCCGCTATAGCAATCTTGATTATACATCAAACATAGGGACACGTTTCTGGGCGTGTCCTTTTTCATTTGATTATCCCGGATACTTTTGCAAATGCAATGAAACATGTAAACATAATCCTTCCACTTCCGCTCGAAGGACAATTCACCTACTCCGTACCCGACAAACTCGAAAACAGAGCGATACCAGGGACGCGGGCACTTGTACCGCTGGGGAAATCAAAAAAATATATCGGAATTATAACAGGCGATGTTATTCCATCAGTTATAGAGAAACCGATAGAATATAAAAATATCATTGCCGTACTAGATGACCAACCCATTATATTACCACAGCAGTTCAGACTTTGGACATGGATAGCCGACTACTACATGGCTCCTCTTGGTGACGTGATGAAGGCCGCACTGCCAACGGGATTGAAGCAATTGGAAGCCTACAAACCACGGGTGGAACTGTTCGTTATGCTACAGTATGCTTTCCAAGATGAATCTAAGCTACACCGATTGCTCGATTCACTTGCTCGAGCACCTAAGCAACTAGCTATCGTAGAAACATTCATCGATATGGCTTTTTCCGAATCATCTAATACCGAGCTTTCGAATGTACTGCTAGGGCAAGATGTGCTACTCAATCGAGCCCGCAGTAATCCCGCCGCTCTGAAAGCTCTGGTACAAAAGGGTGTTTTGAGAATCGAAGAGCATGAAGTTGGCCGGCTCAACACATCTCTTCCTCCTAGGATGGAAAACATCAAACCACTGAACAGAGCGCAATCCGAAGCGCACGAAAATATTGTTCAGCAAATGCTGAGTCACGCCGTAACTCTATTGCATGGAGTCACATCCTCTGGAAAAACCGAAATTTATATACACCTAATTTCCGAGGCCCTCGACCGAGACGAACAGGTACTCTATCTTCTTCCTGAAATTGCCCTGACCGTACAGATGATGCAGCGATTGCGCGATATATTTGGCTCCCGACTGGGGATATACCACAGCAAATACAGCGACGCTGAACGGGTTGAAATCTGGCAAAAACAGCTATCACCCGAACCCTACGACGTTATACTCGGTGCTCGTTCGGCGGTGTTTCTGCCTTTCAAGCGACTCGGCCTTGTGATTATCGACGAGGAACACGAAACCAGCTTCAAACAGCAAAACCCTGCACCACGGTACCATGCCCGTTCGGCAGCTATAATTCTGGCGCAAATCTATCACGCCAAAACTCTACTTGGAACTGCCACCCCTGCGATTGAAACCTATAATAATGCTCGCGAAGGAAAATATGGTTTGGTCACCCTCACCAAACGATATAAGGACATAAAGTTGCCCGAAATCGAAATAGTAGACACAAAAGATTTACGACGTCGCAAGATGATGTCGGGTTTCTTTTCACCACGTCTCATATCGGCCATCCGAACCGCACTCTCGGAAAACAAACAGGTGATTCTTTTTCAAAATCGACGAGGCTTCGCACCTATGATTGAATGCCCTATTTGTGGATGGGTACCCAAATGCCCCAACTGCGACGTATCGCTCACCCATCACAAAAGTACTGACATCATCACCTGTCACTATTGCGGCTATACTACTCGACTGCCAGAGAAATGCCCCAATTGCGAAAGCAACGAAATTCGCGGGCGGGGCTATGGAACCGAAAAGGTTGAAGATGCCGTTAGCGAACTATTCCCCGAGGCGCGCATAGCTCGAATGGACCTCGACACAACTCGCTCGCGAAACGCCTACGAAAAGCTGATTAGCGACTTTGCCACCGGACGAACAAACCTCCTCATCGGTACGCAAATGATTTCTAAAGGGCTCGATTTCGATAATGTTTCAGTGGTTGGTATTCTCGACGCCGACTCAATTATGAACTATCCCGACTTCCGAGCCCACGAACTGGCCTTCGCCATGATGAGTCAGGTGAGCGGGCGAGCCGGTCGAAAGGGAAAGCAAGGACTGGTGATTCTGCAAACAAAGAGTCCCAAACTGCCACTCATCCGTCAACTGATGGAGGCCGACTATTCATCTTTTTTCGCCGACCAACTCTCCGAGCGGCGCAAGTTCCACTATCCGCCCTTCTACAGGCTCATATATATCTACCTGAAACATCGCAACGAAAATACCGTCAACTCAGCCGCACTCGAACTTGGTTCCCGATTGCGCGAAATACTTGGCTCTCGAGTCCTCGGTCCTGACAAACCCACCGTTGCGCGAATCAAAACACTATTCATACGCAAAATTGTACTAAAACTCGAAAACGGCATTGATTACACCCATGTACGAACCTATCTTCGTCAGGTTAACATGGCTCTGCTGGCAGACAAGCATTATTCTTCGATACAAATATATTTTGATGTAGACCCCGTATGATTGATTCAATGCCGAGGGAGTTCCTTTCAAATCTAACTCCGTATTTTATACGTACTCCTTTGGAACCCGACAGACATTTTAAGTTTGAATACATAAAACCCGAGTTAACTTTGCACGCATGAAAATCGGAAATATAAACTTTGGAGAGCGGCCTCTTTTTCTGGCACCAATGGAAGATGTCACCGACATAGGGTTCCGCAGAATGTGCAAACGTTTCGGAGCCGCAATGGTTTACACGGAATTTGTGTCGGCAGACGCCGTGATACGCAACATCCAGTCAACCTTAAAGAAGATTATCATCGACCCCGAGGAACGTCCGGTAGGAATACAAATCTATGGACGCGACGTAAATTCAATGGTTGAGGCGGCTAAGATAGTTGAGCAGGCGGAGCCAGACGTGATTGACCTGAACTTCGGATGTCCAGTAAAGAAAATCGCATCTAAAGGCGCCGGAGCAGGAATGCTCAACAATATTCCGCTCTTGCTCGAAATAACACGTGAGGTCGTTCGCGCCGTTCGAACTCCGGTCACGGTGAAAACTAGACTGGGATGGGATAGCAATAGCCTCATCATTGACCAGCTGGCCGAACAATTGGAGGATTGCGGGATTCAGGCGCTGACAATTCACGGTCGAACCCGCTCGCAGATGTACACAGGCGAAGCCGATTGGACCTCATCGGCGAAGTGAAGAATAATCCGCGCATTACAATTCCAATAATCGGAAACGGCGATGTAACCAGTCCTCAAACAGCACATGAACGCTTCGAGCAATATGGCGTGGATGCTATTATGATTGGCCGTGCCACCTTTGGTTGCCCATGGATATTCCGCAGTCCCAACGAGCCCGACCTAACCATCGACGAAAAAATAGATGTCCTCAAGGAAATGTTACGCATAAACGTTGAACGCATCGACGAGTATCGCGGCATTCTCCACACCCGTCGACATCTGGCAGCGTCACCGATATTCAAAGGCGTGCCCGATTTCAAACAAACTCGCATCGCAATGTTGCGCTCAACCAATGCATGCGAACTGCTGGATATACTGGATAAATGCCGCGAAACGCTAAAAAATCTGCCGCTAGAAAGTTAAACCCAAATTGAAAGAGATGGAATGGCGAGTGTTATGATTGTATTTCGTGTAGATTATTTCTCCGGTTTCTTCGTTTGAAATAGTGTAGGCGATGTATCTGAAGTGCCTCAGATTATAGCCCATTCGGAAGTTCACTCCAAAATGCTTTCCTAACATTTTCGTGTATCCCATGCCGATGGTACCGGTTGGTCCTTTGGATAGTGACGTGCCTTTGAATCGCACTCCCAGACCGAGGTCAGCATATGCGTAGATGTTCGGCATCTTTTCAAAAGCTTTGTAACGCACGGTGGCAAAGAGAGGCATCGTAGTGTGGGTAGGTTCGGTGTAGATAGCGAGCCCGGTTCCCCATCCTACTGAAATTCGTGGTGTCACATCATAGCGAGTTGCCAGTGTTAGGGCGTGTCCACCCATTTTGTATTCGTTACGAGTATAGCTGCCGCCTTTTTCATATTCGTATAGTCCGAGATAATAATGATAATCCAGGTCTACATGGAATTTGCTCTGCGCCCGCGCTCCGATTACGAATAGCGACATAAGCATTAATACGAGGATTCGGCGGATGTTTGATTTACTTTTCATGGTTTACCGTTCTTCCGTAAAAAAGCGTCGATTCCCAATGAATGGAGAATCGACGCCGAGTATTATATTCTATTTTTCTATGTTTTATACTACTCCTTGTGCTAGCATAGCCTTGGCTACTTTCATGAAGCCTGCTATGTTAGCTCCTTTAACGTAGTCGATGTAGCCGTCGGATTCGGTGCCGTATCTCACGCACTGCTCGTGG
>NZ_BAKH01000046.1 GCF_000614105.1 Prevotella micans DSM 21469 = JCM 16134 | reverse complement strand
CCCGCCGTTGGATTTAGCTCTTCGCGCTTTGGCGAAGCGTTCCCGCCGTTGGATTTAGCTCTTCGCACTTTGGCGAAGCGTTTTTTCGCGAAAAAGATGCTTGTTACAACTGGCCAAGCAAGAATTTTTCGGCGCGTTCGAGGTCGGCAGGAGTGTCGATGCCTACGGTTTCGATGTGGGTTATTCCGACCTTTATTTTATAGCCGTTCTGCAGCCAGCGTAGTTGTTCTAAACTTTCGGCCAGCTCGAGGCTCGATTGGGGCAGCCGGGTTATACGGCGGAGTACGTCGGAACGGTAGGCATACAGTCCGATGTGCTTCAGGAAGGGATAGCATGCGAGCCATTCTGACTCATCCTTCCCGCGGATGAAAGGCACTACCGACCGGGTGAAATACATTGCATACCCCTCGTTGTCGAGAACTATTTTGGGCGAGTTGGGATTTTTCGCTTCTTCGATTGTTGAGAATGTTTTGCCGAGGGTGGCAATCTGTGTTTCGGGCGATTCGAAACTGGAGATGAGGGTTTCGAGCTGGGAGCGATTCACGAAAGGTTCGTCGCCTTGGATGTTTATCACAACATCGGCATCGGAGCCCAGCTTATCCAGAGCTTCGCACACTCTGTCGGTTCCGCTCTGATGGTCGGCGCGTGTCATAATCGGATATCCGCCGAACGATTCAACACATTGAGCTATCCTATTGTCGTCGGTAGCCACATAAACCTCATCGAGCACTTTTTCTGCCTGCCTAACCACGCGTTCAATCACGGGCTTGCCGCCCAGTAATGCCAACGGCTTCCCGGGAAAGCGCGACGAACCGTAGCGAGCTGGAATAATTGCAATTGTTTTCATGCGTTTTTAAACTCTATATATCCACGAAAGTAGTTTGTTCAAGGGGGCGAAGCTGAAGTGGAACCACCTGTAAGAACTTACCGGTTTGCCACCGAATCGGAGAATGAAGTCGCGATAACGATTATGCCTGAAAGGAAGGCCAACGTTGAGGAAATGAATATGGTCTTGTCCTCGCTGATAAGTTTCTTTTATTGCATGCCACACGGTGAGCAGGTGCGGATGAAGAATAGGATGGCTTTTCTTTCGCGATACATCGAACCAAAGCATCGAGTCGGTTTGCGAATCAACCACGACGCTTCCTCCTATGATTCGGTCTTTGTAAACAGTGACGTAGATGTGCCCGTTACTACTTTCGCCGAGCAGGAGAAACATCTTCTCGTCGGGAATGAAGCGTTGTTTGCGGAAGCGGAAATAGGCTCTAAAGAGTCTGTATAGTTTGTGAATTTCGTTTGTGCCGGTTGCCTCTCGGGTTATTATTCCGTCCTTGTAGCTTCGTTGTATGCGATGTGTTGTTTTGTCGGAGAGTCGCTCTTCGGGAGCCTTGCTGTGTAGCGAATTGTGAATCTGCATCCACGGTATGGGGAAAAAATTCAAACGGCGGAAATTTCTGTAGCCGAACATCTTCCGACTCGTGTCGCTCACTTCGATATAAAAACAATGCTTCCTCCGCATGAATTTCATAGCAGCGTCGAGCATCAGTGCAAATAGCGGAGTTTTTTCAGGCTCGGTTATCTCCGACCGATAGTTGCCTTCGCCGTAGATTCTTCCTTGCGAGAGAATGTAGAGCGGGAATATGGATTTTCGTCGCCGCACGCAAGCCAGCATATTACTCACTACACGCCCGTTATCATCGCATACCACAGCCATGCACGGCCACATCCCGGGCGTGAGTTCCATCATTCGGAACAATTCCTCACTGTGGAAGAAACTTCCTTCCACAAGCTGCGGAAGTGAGCTGCTACTGGTTACGATGCTTACGTTCATTGAATGTTTACGATTCGGAAGGAAGTTTCTGGGCAGCTTGTTTTCGATGCTTCACCTTCAGCTTGTCGAAACCTTTGCCGAATACACCCATAACCTGACTTTGGGTGATGAAGGCTTCTTCATCAATGTCGTTTATCATTTGATAAACCTGTCTGGCCTCCTGTAATCGTGCAACCACAACAACTACCTTTATGTTATTGCCGGTGTAATATCCCTTGCCCTCGAGAATAGTGCATCCGCGATGGGTGGGACCGGCGGTGATTTGTTCGCATATCTCTTCATATTTCTCGGATATGATGAGGAACTGCACCTTGCGGCGACCGGAATTTACAACCTGGTCGAGCACAAAAGAAGTCACGATTAGGTTAACATAGCCATAGATAACTTGCTCCCAACTGTGGAGCACAACGATACTGGCAGTTACAATGGTCATATCGCAAAGCAGAATAACACGACCGAGTGATATGTCGCGATATTTATTCACCATTGCAGCCACGATATCCGATCCTCCCGAACTGCCATTGTGCGACAGTGCGAAACCCAGACCAACACCGCAGAACACGGCACCAATCATTGTTGCCATGAAGGTTTGACCGTGCAGAATAGTGGGGCTTGGAAAATAGTTTCGGAAAGTGCCAACAAAGATGGTCATGAGCACTACACCGAAGATTGTTTTCACGCAGAATTTCCAGCCGAGTACCTTGAGGGCTATCGACAGTAGGATGGCATTCATTGCAAAATAGGTGAATTGCACCGGCACGTCTGCCCCCCAGAAAACAATCGACGACAAACCAGCCACGCCGCCGGTGCTGACGTTGTTGGGGAGAAGGAAAATAGTCCACCCGAGGGCGTAGGACATCATCCCGACGGCTATCATTATATAGTCGATTACTTCGCGATAGATGGTGCCCTTACTAATCTTTTTCATTCTTTTTCATTCGGTTTAAAATTATGGTTGCAAAAGTAGATATTTCACCGTCGGATGCCAGTTGTTACTTTATCTTATTTGCCACAGATGGTGCGGAGGCAGGCGGTTTGGAAAAATATTACTATTTTAGCGACACGAAAATCTGGTTATTACCATTTACTTAGATAATCATCTTATTCATTTTTATTAATACGCTATGAGAAAAGTTAGAAACTTCTTATTCCTTCTGACGTTGTTTTGTGTCGGAGTGTTGAATACGGTTGCAGCCGTTAGTGACGAATCTCGAAAACCATGCGTTAAGATGCACTTTGCCGGTGCCAAAGGCTCGGAGTTTGCGCTGTTAATTATGGGTTCCGAACCTGGAGAATATTCGCTTGACTGGGGCGACGGTAATCTGGTTAAAGGAACACTGAAAACCAACGCAACTAGGGTGACGGGCGTGACTGCGAGTCAGGACTTAACAATCTACGGGAAGATAGCTGTCCTAGAATGCTCATACAACCAGCTTACGAGTCTCGACGTTACAAAGATGCCGACGCTCACGCATCTCATTTCTCGTAAAAACTTTATTCGGAACATTGACCTCTCAGGTAATCCGAATCTGAAAGTTATTTGCATACAGGATTCTCCGCTGGAAGAGCTCGACCTGTCGGATAACCCGAAAGTTGATAGTCTTATCGTGACAAATAACAAGATGGCCAATCTGCTTCTGCCTGGCCAGTCGGCTCTGAAACTACTTATGTGTACATCCAATTCACAGTTGAAGAAGTTGGATTTGAGTGGATGCGCCAAACTGGAACATCTGGACGCGATGCAGACAATGGTGACGGAATATGATTTGAGTCCAAATAAAGAACTAACCTATGTGGCGGTGGGATTAGGACGTCCAATAACCAAGTTTAAACTGCCCGACGCAAACAAGATTGATACTCTCATGTTGCCGATGGCCGGATTAAAAACGCTCGACCTTTCACAAACCAAGAACCTGCGTCTGCTGGCAACTGATAATAATTTCCAGCTCTCGGCGCTCGACTTGTCGGGTATGACGAAACTGAAGGACCTTTCGTGTCTGGGCAACAGTCTGACAGAATTGAACCTCACCGACACCCGCAACCTCGAAACGTTGACTTGTAACAATAACCAACTTACAAAGCTCGACGTTAGCGGAATGACTAAGTTGCAGACCTTGATGTGTTTCTCGAACGAGTTGCAGGAGCTGAAGCTCGACGGCTGCCCGGCGCTGATTAATTTGGATTGTTCGATGAATGAAAGACTCAGTGTAGCTGCGTTCCCGCGAAAGTTGAAGTCGCTCAATTGCAGCGGATGCAAGTTCTCGAAACTCGATGTGACAACTCTCAGCGAACTCACCGACCTCAATTGTAACGACAATAGTTTGAACGAGCTGAACATCTCGTCATTGATGAAACTAACGTCGTTTAATTGCAGCAACAATAACATCTCCCGACTCGATTTCGGTTATAAGCCGCTCTGCTCGATGTGAACATAAGCAATAATCCAATCGTTAGCGGGATTTCGTTCGACACGTCGCCAAATCTGCGATATGTTTCCGTGAACAATACACAAATGGACCCTGTGCCCTGAACGAGCTCTATAATTCGCTCCGGAAGAAACGCGAGGGCGAAGATAACGAACTCGGTGGCTTACTGCTTTTCAACGACGTGCCTGGTTCGGCTGAAGTTAGCACAACGCAGCTTGCAACAGACAAAGGATGGATGGTAAGCGTAGAGGGCGACGGAACCGGATGCGACGCCAATACTGTTGTTGTGAATGTTTCTGCACCAGGCGCACTTTACGACGAAGCACCCGAAAAGGTTTGGGAAGATGCTGTGCACACGCTCAAAATCATCGGCAAAATCAACAGCTACGACCTCCGAGTTATTCGTGGATTCTGCGGGTCTGACGAATACGGTTCGTTCATTCCAAAGAAACTCAAACGCCTTGACCTCTCGAAAGCAACTATAGTGCCCGGAGGAACATACTACATTGTAACCGATGACCAGGGGACATCTCGCGAATATTCGGTTGAGGAAGGGAAAGACGAACTCCTGCCCGACAAGCTATTCTTTAACTGCTGTACAATTGAAAGCATCGTTCTGCCCGAAAACATTCGCGAAATAGGTATCGGCGCATTCTATAAATGCATCGAGCTAAAAGAGGTTGTCATTCCCGACCAAGTTACGCGAATCAACAGCACCGCGTTTGGTGTGTGCAACGCTATGGAGAGCATAAAACTCCCCACATCGCTCACTCATCTGGGCGGATATGCCTTTACGCACTGTGCCAATTTGAAGGAAGTAACCATACCGACCGGAGTGAAGCATTTGCACATGCGCTTGTTCGACCAAACAGCAAAGCTCAGCAAGATTAATCTGCCTTCGACTATCGAAAAGTTCGACCCCGAATCGTTCTTCGGTGCAATCGGACTCGAAGAAATCACCATCCCTGAAGGTATAGACACCATTCCCGAAAGTTGCTTCGGATTCTGCCTGGCTCTGCGCACGGTTAATCTTCCAGTTAGCTTGCGCCACATTGGCGAGACAGCCTTCCAGGAAGACCGCGCACTCGAAGCTGTTCATTTTGCCGAAGGCCTCAAAACCATTGGTCATTTCGCCTTCAAAGGATGTGAGAATTTGTCATCGCTTGCTTTCCCAAATTCGTTGGAAGAGATAAGCAACGAGGCTTTCATCAACTGCAAAAACATGCAAAGTATCACTTTCGGTACCGGTTTGAAATCGATAGGTGAAAAGGCGTTTTTTCACAACCACGGCGTGAAGACCCTAACATTCCCCGCCGGAATAAATATGATAGACTATGCTGCTTTTGCCGAGTGTGCCGACTTGGAGGAGGTTCATTTGGGAATGGCAGCTCCTCAGCTGGTGAACAATCCGTTCCTGGGCTGTGTGCAGTTAAAGAAGATAACGGTCGACAATAACAACGAGGTCTATGCAACCCAGGGTGGAGCACTCTACACGAAAAACATGTCTCGTCTGTGCCTCTATCCCAACGCAAACGGCAGTAAACTCAAGATGAACGATGCCACCGAAACTCTGGACGATTTTGCATTCTGGTATTGTACCAATCTTGAGGAAGTGGAATTTTCATCGAAACTCCAACATCTCGGCTGGCGAACTTTCTGCGGTTGCTCTAATCTGAAGAAGTTAACCGTAAAGAATACTACGCCAGTTGAAAACGAATTTGTCGACGATGTTTTCGAAGGTTTAACTAAGAGCGCCTGCGAGCTTAGTGTTCCCGCCGGTACAAAGGCGGCTTATCAGGCCTCGCGCACTTGGGGCGGTTTCAACATAGTGGAATCCATTCCCGATAACATCTCGTCGGCTGAGGCTCTCATTCCCATGATTCGTCTCGTGCCGGGAGAGTGCATAATCGAGGGAATAGACCATATGTATTATAAGGTTGAGTTAACCGACCTGTCCGGCCGCGTATTATCCGCGTCGGCCGTGTATGGTGGGAAAGCCGTGTTGTCTGTTTCCGGCCTTCGCAATCAGGTTTGCATAGCAACTCTCCACGCTGCCGGTTCCCGAAAGAGTTTCAAGATAAAACTCTAGTATTCTTCGCAGCATCTTTAAATAATCTCGCCGCCTACGCTATATGAATCACAGCGTAGGCGGCATTTTATATTATACGAACCTATCGCGCGTGTGTGAATTATGGTTTTGCAATTTTGCAATTGCTTCGCAGAGTGTGCGCGGTAGTTTTGCAATTTTGCAATTGCTTCGCAGAGTGCGTGTGGTGGTTTTGCAAGTTTACAATTGCTTCGCAGAGTGTGCGCGGTGGTTTTGCAAGTTTGCAATTGCTTCGCAGAGTGCGTGGGATGGTTTTGCAATTTTGTAATTGCTTCGCAGAGTGCGTGCGGTGGTTTTGCAATTTTGCAATTGCTTCGCAGAGTGCGTGGGATGGTTTTGCAATTTTACAATTGCTTCGCAGAGCGCGTGTGGTGGTTTTGCAATTTTGCAACTGCTTCGCAGAGCGTGCGCGATGGTTTTGTAACTTTGCAAAAACTCTAAACAAGAAAGAAAATAACATTTGTATGAAAAGAAAGATATTTATGTGTGCAGTATTACTGTCTGCCGCAACGCAGTTGATGGCCGGCGAACCTATATCCTTAAATGCTATAACTGCCGGCGAGTTTGCCGCCAAAAGAATAGCCGGACTAAACACGATTGAAGGAACGTCGGAGTATGCGCAAATCTCGGACGACGGAACAAAAATTGTGAAGTACTCGTTCAAAACCGGTAGAGAATCGGGAGTGCTTTTCGATGTGAATAACACTCGAGGCGAAAAGCTGGATTATTTCGACGACTATCAGCTCTCGCCCGACGGACAGAAAATTCTGATTGAAACAGAGAGGAAACAAATTTATCGTCGGTCGTACACGGCCGAATTCTATATCTATGAAGTCAAAACCAAGAATCTTCGACAACTCTCGAAAGAAGGAGCACAGCAAATCCCAACCTTCTCGCCAGACAACAAACACATTGCATTCGTGCGAGGTAACAACATTTTCATAACCGACGGTACGACAGAAAAACAAATAACAACCGATGGTGCTTTCAATAAGATAATAAATGGTATTCCGGATTGGGTAAACGAAGAAGAGTTCGGTTTTAACAATGCGCTTGCATGGGATGCCGACGGAAAGACGCTGAGTTGGATTCGATATGATGAATCGGATGTAAAAACATATTCCTTGCAACTCTTTAGAGGAATGAACCCGGAGCTGTCAGACTTCGACGTCTATCCCGGCGAATACAGCTATAAATATCCGAAGCCGGGCGAGAAAAACTCCGTTGTCTCGGTGTGGAGCTATTCACTTTCTAGCGGAAAAAGCCTGAAATACGATTTGCCTCTGACCAACGACATGTATGTTCCGCGAATCAAGACTACCGCACAGGCTAACAGGATTATTCTCTACACAATGAATCGCCATCAAAATGAATTGAAACTCTACGCTGCTAATCCCACAGACGGTCGCTGCTCTTTACTCATCGAAGAGCGCGTGCCTAAATATGTGAAGGAAGAGGCCATGGAAGGCATAACAATTCTGAAGGATTATATTCTTTTCCCCTCGGATAGGGATGGCTATACCAAACTCTACCTTTACAACAAGGATGGCAAACTGCTACGACAAATCACAAACGGAAACTATGACGTTACGGCCATCTACGGTTTCGATGAGAAAACAGGTCGAACTTATTTCCAAGCAGCAGCCAAGACTCCCATGCAGCGTGAAATCTACGTGGCCGATAAAAATGGACATGTGCAACCGCTCGCAGCTGCCGACGGATGGAATTCTGCATCGTTCTCAAGCGACTACAAATATTTCCTTAACTCCTGGAGCGATAGCAATACTCCTTTTATATATACCATACACGATAACCTGGGACGAACCATTCGGCAGGTGCTCGACAATAAAGAACTCATCGCAAAACTGGCAAAGTTCAATATGCTTCGCAAACAGTTCTTCAAGTTCACAACCTCGGAAGGCGTGGAACTGAACGGTTGGTTGATTAAACCATCTGATTTCGATGCGCGAAAGAAATATCCCGTGATACTCTTTCAGTATAGCGGTCCAGGAAGTCAGCAAGTTGTCGACAGCTGGAATATCGGCTCTATGGGTAACGGCGGAATATTCGATTATTATCTCACGCAGAAAAACTATATCGTTGCCTGTGTGGATGGACGCGGCACAGGCGCACGCGGCTCTGAATTCGAGAAAAGCACCTATCTGAAACTCGGCGAACTGGAATCGCGCGACCAGGTAGAGGCTGCCCTTTGGCTAGGTAAACAATCATTCGTCGACGCTGAGCGAATCGGTATCTGGGGCTGGAGCTTCGGCGGATTCAATACTTTGATGAGCATAAGCGAAGGCCGGAAAGCATTTAAGGTCGGGGTTGCAGTAGCCCCACCCACAAACTGGCGATACTACGATACCGTCTACACTGAGCGTTACATGCGTACACCGCAGGAAAATGCCGACGGATATGCCATGAACCCGATAGCACGAGTGTCCGAAATGAACAGCAAACTCCTTATTTGCCACGGAATGGCCGACGATAACGTACAACCGCAAAATACCTTCGAATATTCCGAAGCACTTGTGCAAGCTGATAAGGATTTCAAAGAACTCTTCTATACTAATCGGAATCATGGGATCTATGGTGGTAATACTCGCAATCATCTGCTCCGACAGATTTCGCAATGGTTCTTCGATAATCTATAAAAAAGTCATCGCTTGTGAAAACATTGACCTGCGCCCTCGCTCTGCTTCTGTTCTTATCAAGCTGTGGAAAGGAAGTTCTCGACGAGCATACCCCCGGACGTCATAAGAAAGATTCAACCGTTCTTCCCGATGATGAAGAAATCTACAGCGTTGAAGAATTCATCAACTCCGATTTTGGGAAACAGAAAGTGTGGGTTGCAGGCTACATTGTGGGGGCTTGCTCTCGAAGTATAAATAATGCCGAATGGGAGCAGCCTTTTTCTCATAAAACAGCCGTGTTAATTGCTGATGCGCCGAGCGAAAGAAATATCGAACGGGTTGTTGCCATACAGTTGCGCAACAACGAACTCAAAAACACTTTCGCTCTTCCACTTCATCCCGAAAATTTACACAGGCGCGCAGCTTTTCACGGCACTAAGCAGAAATATCTGGGCGTGCCCGGAATGAAAAAAGATATCGATAAATATGGCTGGAAAGACCTGCCAAGAGAAGATTAATTATGAACAAAGGAAAAGACACTTGTAAGACTCTCAAAGAGATTAGGCGTCGCATTGCCGAGGCCAATGGAATTGATTATTCGCCTACAGAGTGCAGTTTCAAAGGCGAATGTTTGGGCACATGCCCCGCGTGCGAACAAGAGATTCGCTTTCTTGAAGACAAGCTCGCCGAGAAAAAGCGCAAAGGCACTCGTGCAAAGGTGGCTGCGGTGGCTGCCGGAATATGCGCCGTAGCCATGCCGCAGGCCGTAGAGGCACAAACAAAAACTCCAATGCTCGGAAAGGTTCGCATAACGCAGAACAAGGCCGACTCGATAAATATTTACGACCTAACAACCACCAAAATAGGCTCGGTAGTGGTGCGCGGGACCGTACGCGATGAAACCAACGAACCTTTAATAGGGGCTACGATTCTTTTGCAAGGAACACAAATGGGCATGGCAACCGATCTCGACGGGATGTTTGCTGTTCGCGTTGCTCCCGACGCAGTACTCCAGTTCAGCTTCGTTGGCTTTCAAAATAAACTCGTCAAGGTTGGAGAACTTAGCAACCTGCAGAATGTGAACATTTCTCTTACTCCCAGTAATGATTTGCTGCAGGGCGAAATAATAATAACTGGATTTTCGAGGCCCGACGACATGTATCGGCGAAAGTCGAGCAGCAGACCGCGGTCGCACAAAGCAAAACGGCGATGACCGAGGCACCGCTCATTGCCATCAACAGGCACAGAATGGGTACCGATGGCGATGGTGTAACCACGCTTGTAGCCTTTCACGGATGCCCGCTCAACTGCCAATATTGTTTGAATCCGCAATGTCTGCGCCCCGACGGAATTTGGAGGAATTTAACACCGGGCGATTTATATTCGGAGGTTGAAATAGACGACCTCTATTTTGTTGCTACGGGCGGAGGTATTTGTTTCGGAGGCGGCGAACCGCTTTTATGGAGCAGTTTTATTCGGGAGTTCACTACAATTATGAATCCCGAATGGAAAATAACCCTCGAAACGGCACTCAACGTTCCGCTTGAAAAACTAATAGAAGTCGCCCCGTTAGTGTCTCGTTTTTTCGTGGATGTTAAGGATATGAATGGTAAAATTTATTCGACCTACACTAAGAAAAACAACAAGCAAACCATTCAGAGCCTCGATTGGCTGGCCTCGCAAGGTCTGGCCGAAAAAGTTATTGTGCGACTGCCACTTATTCCCGAATACAATACGCCGACCGACATAATTGCCAGTCGGCGTATGCTTGAGGGTATGGGCTTTTCGCACTTCAACGAATTTGTTTACAAGAAGATTCTGCGCACCGAATGATGCTTCTTTTAGCGTTGTTTCTTTGCTGACGAAGCGAAGTTCCAAATAGATAGAATGCTTTCAATAGGCAAAGATTCTACGCGCGTTTCGATATTGTCGGGCAGATTACAGAAGAAATCCAATCCGGTGAGCGATTCCAATCTATCGATGTTTACAACATACTTCCTTAGGTCGGCATCTTTATTCGCTTTGTGCTCGAACCAAAACCCTAAGGCTTTGTATTGCCATGCGCCGTTAGGGTCGCGGTATTTCAGTAAAACCGCGCTAAAGAAATATCCCGGCACTATGAATTCGTCTTTCAGTTTTTTGCTTATTTGTTCGGGTTTGTCGATAGTTCCACCACGGCAAACAAACAGCGTGTCAGGTGACCCGAATGTGATTTGATTTCGCACCCATCGTTCCATAGTTTCCCAGATGCCGTCGTTGAAATTGTGCACTTGCGGCTGCATGTTGCTGATGAAGAAAGTTTGTTTATTAGCCTGAAGTGACGCCAGTCGGTCGGCCGACGGACAGAGATGCCCATGATCGTAGCCCGACCGAACATAGTGGTCGTAGCTGAAAGCATACCCGGCGGGCAGTTTGGGGTCGTCGGGATATTGATTTTCTCCGTTTTCGGGCCGCCACCTTTTTACGTTTTGCTGGCAGTTTGACGAGTAGAGCTGATAGCATGTCCAGCGGTTAGACCGTTTATCGCCGTCCCATTCCAGAGAATAGTTCACTTCGCCGTTTTCGAGAATATGAGTCACAACTACGCTCTTTCCACCTTTAAGCCGTGGAAATTCCAGGCGGCGTACAAAGGCTTTTTTTTCGTTCATGTTCTTGTTTGTGTCGTCGTACTTGCCGGTTGTCTCTGTTTCGTTTTTGCACGACATGCTGAGTATAGTCAGTGCTACAATGAATATGGATAGAATTTCTCTCATAATTTGTATGTAGTAAGTTTTATCGCATAATACGCGAGAGGCAGAGGCCTATTTCGCTTATGCCTGGCAGTTCATCGCGGCTCATGATGTGGGTTATCGTGAGGCGGAGTGAATCGCCGCGGTTGAGATGGAATGATGAAAGGTGATTCGTGTTTTCGGAGGTAAAGATGCCGTTACGGGCGAGCATGTTGCCGTTGTTGTCGAAGATTCGGCAGTTAATCGTGTCGGTGGTCGATTTCACGGGTATGTGGTGTTTATTAGCGGGAATGATTTGCTGTTCCACAATCATGCTAATGCTTCGATAGGGGAATTTATATGTCGCCCTTACGTCCAGTTCCATTGAGTAGTGTCCTTCCCATTGGCGTGGAATGTTAAACATAACGGTGTCATTTCGTGCCCATCCTCCGATTTTGATGTGTTTGTAGCTGTTGAATGTCCGGTTGTCTTGGCAGGCAACCGGAAGGAATAGGAGTAGGATACCGATGAGTAGTTGGGCTATTCGTGGGTGCATCGGGTTATTCTTTCTTTGCTTGTTCGGTTTTGTTTTGATGTGTGTTCCGTGTGGATTTCTTTTTCTTTTTTTTCTTCTTGGTTTTGTCGAAGCGACTTATGTCAGCTCCATCGAGCAGATCGGCAGGCTTTCTGGAAGCTTTTATTCTACCGTTATTTTGGAGCGATAGTGGTTTCTCGCCCTGGCGGTTCATTTCGATTATTTCTTTTGCCCGTTCGGCGGTTATGGTTTCGAGGTTTATTGCGAGGTTCTTGTCGGTTGAATAGGAGCAGAGTCCTTGCAAGAAGTCGTTTTTGAATAGGAAGTATTCGGCGTCGGATGTTTGTAGTTTCACATCTTTACTGGGGAATTGTTTTCTTGCTTCGACATATTCGTCGGCTTCATAGTTGAGGCAGCATTTCAATTTGGCACACATACCGGCGAGTTTGGTTGGGTTGAGTGGTACGTCTTGTATTCGGGCGGCGTTGGTCGACACACTCGAGAAGCTTTTCATCCATGTTGCGCAGCAAAGTTCGCGTCCGCACGGGCCTGTTCCGCCTATACGACCGGCTTCTTGTCGGGCTCCGATTTGTTTCATTTCTATTCTGACGTGGAATGCTGCTGCAAGTTGTTTGATGAGCTGCCTGAAGTCAACGCGTTCGTCGGCTATGTAGTAGAAGATGGCTTTATTTCCGTCGCCTTGATATTCCACGTCTCCGATTTTCATTTTGAGCCCGAGGTTTTTTGCGATTTGCCTACTTTCAATCATTGTTGAGTGTTCACGCGCTTTTGCTTCGCGATATTTTTGCATGTCGGTGTCTTTTGCGATACGATATATTTTTTTAATATCGTCGAGCGATTTGAGTGCGTTGCACTTTTTCATTTGCAGAATTACGAGTCGACCGGTGAGTGTCACGGTTCCGATGTCATGTCCCGGAGTTGATTCTACAGCCACGATATCGCCTTTTTTGAGGTTGAGTTGGCCAACGTTTTTATAATATCCTTTCCTTGTATTTTTGAATTGCACCTCCACGAGGTCGGTTGTTTCGTTAATTCCCGGCACATCTTCAAGCCAGTTGTAGGTGTTGAGTTGGCTGTTTTGTCGTCCGCACGCCGAGCATGCCAGTCCGCGGTCGCATTCATTGCATATTTTGAATTTCAAATCTTTATAGTCCATGTGAGTGTTTTGAATTGTGTGTAGGCTTTATTTTCGAAGTAGGAGCACAATCAAGTTGAGTGCCATATCGTAGAAAACTACCTTAGGATTGGCGTTCTGTCCGATGTCGCGATGCGCCCTTTGCAGCAGTTGTGCAATCTCGACTACATTAGCTTCGTTTATGAATCGTGAGAATTTTTGGGCGAATGCTTCTTCTTCGCCGGTCATATAGGTGAGTTCTGGATTATGGAAGTTGTAGATGAAATTCTCTCGCACCTGTTTGATGAAATATTCCAGCATCCGGCGGTCTTTTTCTCGTCCGTAGGCTGTCACGGCTTCGCTCCATCGTTTGAGATCTTTTACGTTGCGCATGTAACACAGTCGCATAAGCATCTGAAACATTGCGAAGAATTCTTGATTTTCGTTTCCGGCCTGAAGTATCTCAAGGGCTTTGTTCCAGTTACCGTTTACCGTTCGGGCTGTTCGGTGGGCGGTTTCGTTGTCTACTCCTCGTTTCTCTTTGAGGGCTTGCTCAATGGCTTGCGTTTCTATACTTTTTATATTTATCCGCTGCGTTCTACTTCTGATTGTTTCGAGCAGTTTTTCGGGTTCTTCGCTCACCATTATGAATATCGTGTCTTTCGGTGGTTCTTCGAGCAGTTTAAGTAGTTTGTTGGCTGATGTGAGATTCATTCGTTCGGGCAACCACACTATGGCCACTTTCTTTCCGCCTTGGCTGGCTTTAAGCGACAGATGGCGAGCTAGCTCGTCGCTTTCGGCTCCGGTTATAACGGCCTGCTGTGTGGTTGCTCCTATTTGCTTCATCCATTGGTTTATGGTTATGTAGACGTTTTCGGCGATGAGCTGTCGCCATTCTTTGATGAAATCGCTGCTCACGGGCTGATGGTCGGAGCTCATGCCGGGCAGTTTTATGGTGGGGTAGACGAAGTGCAGGTCGGGATGCTCCCATTTTCGAAGCATAGCTTTGGCGTTTTCCTTATTTTCGGCGCTGTCGACTAGCAATTGTGTAGCGAGAGCATGGCGAGCGGCATTTTTCCGCATCCTTGCGGTCCGCAGAACATCAAAGCGTGCGGTATGCGTTCGTCATTCATCATTTGTTGAAGTCGACGTTTAGTTTCTTCCTGTCCGATTACGTCAGAAAACTCCATTGTATGTTTTGGGGAAGTTGGAATTTTATTTAAAAATATCTTTCGCCGACAAAGTTAAGAAATAAAGGCGAGAGACCTGTGGCACGCCTTGTTATGCCGTTGGTTTCATGAGATATCCGAGCGTATTTGCTGTAATGTAGCGTTCGATTATAATCGGGGAGTAATTCAATTTCCGGAATAATTAATTCTTAGACTAAAAATTTATTTTGACTATCGGCATTTATAATGCTTATAGTAGAAAAATATTTATCAATCACGCATTGATAATGCCTTAACTAATATTTTATTTTAAGTATGCGCATCGATAATTCTTTAACCATTATTTTATTTGTAGTTTAGGCATTGATGATGCCTAGAGTTATATTTGTTTTTTCCATAGCGCATTAATAATGCGCTATGGAATATTTACTTTTAATAGTTAGCATTAATAATGCTGATACTACTATTTTATTTTATAAGATAGCATTATATATGATTTCAACTAATCATAAAAAACAGGGCTATCCCGCAGTTGGGATAGCCCTGTTTAAGTTGTGTAAAGGAAGATTCATGTTCAAGTGCTGGCAGGCGGTGTTTCGGAAGCTCGGGGGAGCTTGACATCTTTCGTAACATAACGCTGCCAGTAGGCTATGATTAGGGTGGTTAGCGGAAGGGCTATTATCAAACCGATGAAGCCGAGAAGGGCGCCCCAAACCGATAGAGAGAGGAGAAGAATGGCAGGGTTCAATCCCATTGCTTTGCCCATTATCTTCGGGGTTATGATCATATCGATGATTATCTGCACGATTATAAACACAGCGACGGCCGAAAGAAATATTATCCAAAAATTCTGCCCCGTGTCGGCTGCTTTCAACAACGATAAAAAGGCAGTGGGCACGAGGGCGAAAGTGTGAAGATAGGGCACGAGGTCAAGGATACCAATGAGAATGCCCAAACCGATGGCCATCGGGAAGTCGATAATTGTGAAGCCGATGCAGAAAAGAATACCCATCGAAAGAGCAACCATGCCTTGGCCGCGGATGTAGTTGTTGAGTTCGCGCTCAACATCTTGTGCCAATCCTTGCCAGAAAGGGCGAACGTTTTTGGGGAAAATCTTAACCCATTTAGTGGATAAGGTTTCGTAGTCGAGGAGGATGAAGAACATGTAGAGCAACGTTATGAAGGAGGCAATTATGGAAATTACTATACTTGCCGTTTGACCGATGACAGAGAATATCTTCGGCATGGTTGATTGCAGAGTCTTGCGGAAGTCGGGACTTCGGAGAAACTTCTCGATTTCGTCTTGATGTTCGAGCACCCATTGTTTAGCAATCGACGAAAGACTGTTGACGTGGGTTGTTTCGTGGAAATATTTCGATGCGATGACGCTCAGGCGGTTGAATTGGTCAATCATTGGCGGCACTATGAAATAGAATATCGCGGCCATGATGATTCCAACAAATAGCAGGGCAACGATTATGCTCAGGGCTCGGGTGGGCACGTGGAGCTTGTATTGCACGAACTTTACGATGGGGTAGAGCAGATAGGCCATAAACCAGGCGACGAAGAAGGCAGAAGCACGCCCGAGAGACTGTTGACGATGAAGTATGTGGCGAGAATTGCCAGTGCGATGAGTGTCCAGCGAATGAACTTGTCGAATGTTATTGGTTTTTGCATGAGTTATGTTGTTTTGTTTCCCTTTTCGGATGGCTTTGGGGGAAGCAGATAGGGGCATTGTGTGCTTCGTGCCATAAATTGTTTGCAAATGTAGGGAAAATGCGCAAGTGAATTGAGGGTCTAATGTGATGGCACAAAAAAGCGAGCTCCAAACGGAACTCGCGGATAAACTAAATCAATAAACTAACTAACGGTCTCGTTATTCGGGAAGACTAATTGCTTCGCTCGGGCAAACAGAGGCGCAGGTGCCACATTCTGTGCAGGCGTCTGCGTTGATTACATATTTGTCGCCCTCGGAAATTGCTCCAACCGGACATTCGTCAATACACGTACCGCAAGCGATACAATCATCACTGATTACGTAAGCCATAATGTTTTTATTTTTTAATTATTTGATAATGTTTTCGTGCACAGAACGCGTAGCGAATACCTACTTGTGTGCGATGCAAAGGTAGATGGTTTATGTGCAATACCTAATTGTGATGATAAAAAGGATAAGAATTTAGACGCGATAAAAAATATTCTCCTCTCTCGGAGTGAAACAATAAAAGGACTGCGGAAAGCGTTTAGGATGGCGTATGAAAAGAAATATCTACACTATACTATTCTTTTTTTGTGTATTGGCGGCCGGTGCGCAAGAGCGAACAGTTCAGAACAGGCCTTATACCGATTTGCGACAGTTTCATTTCGGGGTTTTGGTGGGCACGCATCTTCAGGATATGGAATTGCTAAATGCAGGACCGAAGTTTATTGATTTGGAAGATGGAAACGGGCCGGTGGAGAAGATTATCTCGGCCGACCAGGATAGATGGGATGCCGGATTTACGGTGGGCGTGTTGGGAGAGCTGCGATTGAACAGTACTTTCCAGTTTCGGGTTGCTCCGGCTTTGTATTTCGGAACGCGACACATTACGTTCAGGAATTTGAGCGACCGTTTGCCCAATGGCGAGCCAACGGAACAGGTTCAGGGGTTGAAATCGGCTTATATTTCTTGTGCGTTGGATTTGATTGCCGCCGCGCCAAGATTTAATAATCATAGGCCGTATGTTTTGCTTGGAATTAATCCGATGTTGAACCTTTCAAGCAAGGATGATGATTATTTAAAGTTGAAAAGAAGCGATGTTTTTGTGGAGTTAGGTTTGGGTTGCGATTTTTACTTGCCCTACTTCAAGCTGCGTCCCGAATTGAAGTTTATGTTTGGACTTAGCAATTGCTTGGACATGAATCACGGGAAAAATCTGCGTGATAAGAGAATGCTGATGTACACAAATTCGGTTAGCGACGCGCGGTCGAAGATTATTGCTCTGACTTTCTATTTCGAGTAAGGGGTGCGAAGGTCAGAATCATTTTACCTACAAATACGGCGTGTTTTCCATTCTGGTCTACGGGAATTGGTTTGCCGTCGAGATTTTTTTCATATTCGAGTTTCTTGAAATAGGAATGCGAATGCCCTCCGAGGACCAGGTCTATTCCTCGAGTGTTTGCAATCACCTCTTCGTCGCTCACGCCTTCGGCTTTCCATCCGAGATGAGAGAGGCAGATTATGAGGTCGCATTTTTGAGTTTTTAGTTCGTTTACCATTTTCTGTGCTACGGCGACGGGGTCTTTATAGACTACTGAAAGATAGTTTTGTTTCATAACTAGTCCGTCGAGTTTAGGGGCAAGACCGAAGACTCCGATTTTTAATCCTTTTCTTTTAAGAATCACGTAGGGCTTCACGATTGAGGCCAGTTCTGTGCCTGTGAAGTCGTAGTTTGCGCAAACTATCGGAAATTTTGCGAGCCGGAAGATTCGCGCCATATTTTGTAGTCCGAAATCGAACTCATGATTTCCGATAGTTACGGCATCGTAGTGCATCATGTTCATCAGCTTTGTTTCTACGTCACCTTTGTATAGAGTATAATATGGCGAGCCTTGTGAGAAGTCTCCGCTATCTAAGAGCAGTAGTTCGGGGTCTTTTTTTCGTTCTTCTTTTAGCATTTCGATGCGGCGTATGAATCCGCCTCTTCCGGCAAGCATTGTATCGGTGAGGTTCGGGGTGAGAGGATAAATCTGACTGTGTGTGTCGTTAGTGTGCAATATGGTTAGTTGTTTTGTTTGTGCTTGTGCGAGGATTGCAAGTGTGCAGAGTGCGAGTAGAGTTATGTTTCGTTTCATTGTTACTGGGTTTTTGAGGTTCATTCTATTTTTATTCGCTTTTCGAGTTTGGCGTCGACGGTTTTTCCTTGTGCGGCGAGTTTGCGGAAGTAGGCCATGACGACAAATCTGCTGTTGAGTTCAAATTCTTGTGGGGCTATGTAATTGGTTTTCGATTTGAAGGCGTTCATTCCGTCGTTACCTTGTGCGACATAGTCTACGGTTGCTATGCGATAGTTTTTTGAAATATCGACTGGTTTGCCGTGGATGAGGGCATTTTTGAGTTTTCCGTCGCGGGTTATGACTAGTTCGACGCCGTGGCTGACGCATTCGCCTCCTCGATGGGCCATTTCGCCGAATAGCTGTAGTACTTTTTCGCCCGATAGGGTGAGGACGCATAGTTTGTTTTCGAATGGAACGATTTCGACCACGTCGCCGTAGGTTACTTTGCCTTCGGGGAGCGATGCGCGAAGTCCGCCCATGTTGTAGACTCCGAAATCTGTTTGTTGGTTGAGCAGTTCGTTTGCGCCCCATACCATGATGTCGGAAATGAGGTTTGAGAGTTCGCTTTCGGGTCTGTCGCGAGTCATTCGACGTGCACTTTGTCCGACAACGGGATTCGACACGCTATCTACTCTTTGTTTGTATGGTTTCATGAAATTGGTTACGTGTTTGTCCTCTCGGGCGTCGAATTTCGAGTCGATTAGAATTCGGCTGCCTGACACGTCGGTGAGCACATAATTTTTTGCGCAGGCCGATAAGAGCAGCATGAGCGAAAGGATTGGAGATGAAAGATGTTTCATCAGTATGCGTTTAATTATTGATTTCTGCAAAGTTATTCAAAAGGCGTATCTTTGCAAGCGAAAATCGGTGTAACCGCTGGCCGTGGAAGAGTCATGAGCCAAGTTGCACTCGAAAAATAACAGTTTAAATCAGTAATAAAAATGGATTTAATTAAAGTTGCTGAAGAAGCATTTGCAACAGGCAAAAATTTTCCAGAGTTCAAGGCTGGTGACACGATTACCGTTGGTTACAGGATTGTTGAAGGTAACAAGCAGCGTGTTCAGCTTTATCGCGGCGTTGTAATTAAAATCAGCGGTGCGGGTAACAAGAAACGCTTTACGGTTCGCAAGATGTCGGGCACGATTGGCGTTGAGCGTATTTTTCCAATCGAATCGCCGAACATTGATTCAATCGAGGTGAATAAACGAGGTAAAGTGCGTCGTGCTAAGCTTTATTATTTGCGGAAGCTCACTGGTAAGGCTGCTCGAATCAAGGAAAAGAGAGTGCTTGCTTCTGGCACTGAAAAGTAATTTTCTACTGTTTTAAAATCAGCATTTGGAGTTCGGGGCCTTCGGGTTTCGAACTTCTTTTTGTTGTGGGGCGAAAAGAAGAGCGGGCGAAAACTAAAAAAGTTTCTTCGCCCGCTTTTGGTTCAGTTATAAAGGTTGGATTTCCGACCCGGCCGGTTCTCCAAGTTTAATCCTCATAGTTGACCTGCGCATCGCATTCGCCGTGGAGCGCCGATTTTAAATCTTTCCAGTTCTGGAAGCCTGCGAACAGGGCTAAACGGTCGAGGGTTTTGCGCGACGGCTTTTCTCTTCCCGAAAGATAGCCCAGGAGCTTATGCAGGGACTTTGAATGGAGGTGGATGTGTTGTTTTTCAAGGCTGGCCGAGAGGTTGGTTAGGTTGCCTGATGTTTCGGCGGGCCTGTTGTTCTTTTTTCCGAGCTCCTCGATGAATGTTTTGATACGCTTCTTCATGATGATGGGTTTTAAGACGGTGGAAACGGGGTTCCGGTTCTTAATTCTCTCTATCGGGCGGCGATGCATTCAACCTCGACCAGTGCGCCTTTCGGAAGGGTTTTCACTGCGAAGGCCGAGCGTGCGGGATAGGGTTCTTTGAAGAATTCGGCATAAACTTCGTTCATGGCGGCGAAGTTTTCCATGTCGGAGAGGAATACGGTGGTTTTAACCACGTTGGATAAACCGAGGCCGGCCGACTCGAGAACGTTGCGGGCGTTGGTGAGCGACTGGCGGGTTTGTTCTTTCACACCGCCCTCTGCAAATTGGTTTGTTGAGGGGTCGATGGGCAACTGGCCCGAGGCGAAAACGAATCCGCCTGCTTCGATGGCCTGACTGTAGGGTCCTACTGCTTTAGGAGCCTTTTCTGAGTGTAGTACTTTCATTATTCTTATTTATTTTGAAGGTTATGAATCTCATTTATCACGCAAAAAACATGGAATCCGCTCGTAGGCTAGTGCGTTGTGGGTTCTGTTTGTTTTTCGAGTGCCAAAAGTAATGCTTTTCTGAATCTTAAAGTTTTTTTGATGTCGACAGAGTTTCCGAGGTCCGGAAAAAAGTTTTTTCGACCCTCGGAGAACTTTTGGCCCGAAAAAAAAGTTTTTTGTGTCCCCCGGGAACTTTTAGCCCGAAAAAAGATTTTTTTTCGACCTCCAGAGAACTTTTGGCCCGAAAAAAGA
>NZ_BAKH01000047.1 GCF_000614105.1 Prevotella micans DSM 21469 = JCM 16134 | reverse complement strand
AGTGTATCCAGGCAAGCTATTTAATTTCGCACGTTGAGGCCGACCGTCGAATGATTTCTGACCTGGTTGATGCAATGAACAAAATCTCGTCTGATTTCCGCGATACTCACGCTCAAAGTCAGGCGCAGAAGGCAGCAGCCAAAAAGAAAAAGGGTAACGAGGATGATAATCCTAAGAAACCCTCCGACCCTAAAAAGCCAGGCGATGATGGTAAAAAGCCGGATGATGGCAAGAAACCCGAAGACCCCAAGAAGCCCGGCGGCGACACCCCGAAACCCGGTCGCGAGGAAGACCCCGGCGAAGACCAGGTATAAGGGTTCGGTTTAATCGTTTATATAATCATTCAGACCTGCATCCGTCATGACGACGCGTGCAGGTCGACCTTTTTTATACATGTGTTCGGTTTAAGAGAAATTATCCTGCCCCTTGACGGACGAGGGGCGGGTTATTATGTCGTCCTTAACGGACGGTGGCGGACAGACACGGGGCTGTCCCTACATGCGGCCTGTCGGCCGAATTGGCATCGATTGATTGATGGGTAATTCATGACTAATATCCGGCTACTTGGGAGCGTTCTCTGTCATATTTTTCTATGCCTGGCTGTATACCGAATATTCCCAAGCTTGTCTTTGAGAAGTATAGCGTTTCATTTCTTTCCCGACATTGATACACAAAGGCATGAGTTTTATCCTGCAAAGAATAGCTGTAAACCTCTCTCTTGTCGTATTTCGACCGGCCGTGTTGCGCCAACAGTTTCTTTCTTTCATGATTGAACATGTGGGCAAACATCAACATTTCGTTATAGACGGTATGATTGCCACTTACAAAATCAATCTCCCCAATCAGTTTTATATTCACGCACCGTTTCGGTGTCTTTATATAAAATTGCTTATACTTGGTATTGCCGAGATAGTTGCACTGATATTCAAGTATCGTGTCGTTGCCGCAAATTCTGTCATAAGTGCGAGCCGGTTCTTCGAGACTGCTCTTAGTAAAGGGCTGTCTCTTTTTCCAAAGTTCCAATTCTATATAATTACGCCACCTATTGCCCTGTCTATAATATACTTTCACATGAGTCGTATCATTTGATGGGATTACAATCATCGTATCTTTCGTTGTCTTTACGTAAACGAAGGGCGAATATATTGGTTTACCCACCCCCTTCATCTTAAATTCATCGAATGTTTGATAGCGCCGGAATGTTTTAAGGGCATACTTTTTCAATGACTGTCGATTCTCATTCGTTGAATCCGACCTGCGAGGTGTGTTATCATATGCGTGCGCTTTCCCTTGATGGACTTTTGCTCCAACCTGTTGTTTATTTGAACATCCTTGACAAATAGACAGCGATAACAGCGCCAGTATTATAAATGATTTTCCCATGTATTCTTGATAAAAGCTGTTCACGAGTCACAAGCAATCTTTTCTATAGAATAGTTAATGTTTTTATTGTTTATAAAAGACAATTCATTTGTATTGGAATCCTTTTCTTCTTTATGAGACGCCTCTCTTTTGGGTCTCAATAGAGTTTTAAGCATTGAAACTGTGCGTTCCATAGGATGAAATTGTGGGTTTCATAGGATGGGGTCGTGCGTTTCATCGGACGAAACTGTGCGTTCCAGTGCCTGAAATCTTTCGGAGACTCTATTTATTCATACGCGTAACGATTGATGTAGTTGTCGATCACCATGTAGCTCATATTCATTTATATCTAAAATTGGATTCTTTAGCTAGAAGGCTTCGCGATATTTGTTTTGTTCTTTATCATCGAGCATGGAGAGATAGCTAGTATATCGACTTTCGGCTATCAGATGCTCGTCAAGGGCACGACGAACGGCACAACCTGGTTCGTGGGTATGGGTACAGTTTGAAAATTTGCAGTTGGATGAGTAAGCAAAAATCTCGCGGAAATAACTAGTTAGTTCTTCGCGCTCGATGTCGAAAGTTCCGAAACCTTTTATTCCTGGTGTATCAATTATGTAGCCGCCTTCTGGCAGGGCTAACATTTCACTGAATGTGGTGGTGTGGGTGCCAGTGTTGTGGGCATCTGAGATTTCGGAGGTGCGCAGGGAAACGTCGGGTAGGAGAGCATTTATTATGGTTGATTTACCCACGCCACTATTGCCGCTCAGGAGGGTTATTTTGTTTTTCAGCAGGTTATGGAGTTGTTGCGGACTGTGTTCTTTAGACGTATCGGGAGTACAACTGATTTCGACGCATTCGTACTTCAGATTTTCATAGAGGAATCGCATAGCTTTTTGATAGCGCAGCTCGTCGGATGAAAGAATGTCACACTTGTTGAATACCAATACTACGGGAACGCTGTAGGCTTCGGCTCCGGCGAGGAATCGGTCTATGAATGTTGTGGATGTTTCGGGATAGTTTACCGTAACTACCAGGAAGGCTTGATCAATGTTGGCGGCAATTATGTGGCTTTGCTTTGAGAGGTTGGACGATTTGCGGATAATGTAGTTCTTCCGGTCGTTGATGGATGTGATGAGAGCTGTTCCTTCTTGGTTTGGAATGATTTCAACGTGGTCGCCCACTGCGACGGGGTTTGTTGAACGTATACCTTTGAGGCGGAAGTTGCCTTTTATTTTGCTATCTATTATTCTGCCGTCGTCGGTTTTTACTGTATACCAGCTTCCTGTATTCTTTATTACTAGTCCATGCATGCTTTGGATTTTTCATGATTAACCCCCTCTCTTTTTCGGAGGGAGGGGGCTTGGGTGAGAGCTGTTTATTTAGAAACTCTTAGACTGTCATTATTTCCTTTTGTTTCTCTTCGAGCAGAGCGTCGATTTTCTTGATGTATTTGTCGTGCGTTTTTTGCAAACTTTCTTCGGCGTCCTTTTCGTTGTCTTCTGATAGTCCGTCTTTAAGCGCTTTTTTGAGTTTATCTTTCGTATCGGCTCTGGCGTTTCTTATCTCAATCTTTGTCCGTTCGCCAACCTTATTGCATTGCTTCACTAGTTCTTTTCTACGTTCTTCGGTAGGCTGTGGAATTGTTAAGCGAATCATCTCGCCGTTATTTTCGGGTGTTATACCGACATCGGAATCCATGATTGCTTTTTCAATGTCACGGATGGCTTTCTTGTCCCATGGACGGATGGCAATGGTTCGAGGGTCGGGAACAGTGACAGATGCCACCTGGTTGAGCGGTACCACTGAACCGTAGGAGTCGACACGTACGCCGTCGAGAATTGCAACATTCGCACGTCCGGCACGAATGCGCTGAAGCTGTTCGTCAAGATACATGGCAGCCATTTCCATGCGCTCTTCAGCCTCGTTTAGAGTTGCTTTAACGTCTATCATAAAATTTCTTGCTAAATAAAATTTAAGTGTCGCAAAAGTAAGGATTAAATCCTAACTCTACAATTATCAGTCATTGTACGAAAGCCTAAGGATGGATGAAAAGAAAGGCGGTTGCATCACTGCATCCGCCTTCCAAATTGTTATTACGAATTAAGTATAAAACCCCAAAAATTATTCTATTGCTGCCTGTGCTGCAGCCAAGCGTGCGATTGGCACGCGGAAGGGCGAACAGCTAACATAATTGAGACCTACTCTGTGACAGAATTTCACCGATGATGGTTCGCCGCCATGCTCGCCACAGATACCGCATTTGAGATTCTTGCGTGTGTGACGTCCTTTCTCGACAGCCATACTTATGAGCTGACCTACGCCGTGCTGGTCGAGTACCTGGAACGGGTCGACGTCGAGAATCTTCTTTTCCAGATAGCTGGGTAGGAAGCTGGCGATGTCGTCGCGACTGTAGCCGAAGGTCATCTGCGTGAGGTCGTTAGTTCCGAAGCTGAAGTATTCGGCTTTCTTTGCTATAAGGTCGGCGGTGAGTGCGGCACGCGGAATCTCTATCATGGTTCCGATTTTAAAGGACACTTCCACGCCCTCTTCCTTGAAGAGTTTGTCGGCGGTTTTGCGAATTATACTTTCCTGCTCGTCGAGCTCATTGACTATTCCCACGAGGGGCACCATTATTTCGGGCATAGGATTAAAGCCTTCTTTTTTGAGCTGAATTGCTGCACTTAGAATGGCGCGTGTTTGCATTGCGGTTATTTCTGGGAATGTGTTGCCCAATCGACAGCCGCGAAGACCGAGCATCGGGTTATGTTCGGAGAGGGAGTTTACTCGGGCTTGGATGAATTGAACGCTGACGCCCATTTCCTGCGCCATGGTTTCCTGACCTTTCCGGTCGTGCGGAACAAATTCGTGTAGTGGCGGGTCGAGCAGACGAATGTTCACTGGCATTCCGTCCATACATTTCAGGATTCCGTAGAAGTCTTGTTTCTGATAGGGTAGGAGTTTTTCCAGAGCTTTTTCGCGTTCTTCGGGTGTATCGGCGAGAATCATCTCGCGCATTGCTTTAATCTTTTCGTTCTCGAAGAACATGTGTTCCGTGCGACACAAACCGATTCCGACAGCTCCAAAACTGCGAGCTACTTCGGCGTCGTGGGGGGTGTCGGCGTTAGTGCGTACAACCAGTTTTGTGTATTTCTTACAGAGTTTCATCAGTTCGGCAAAATCGCCGGTAACTTCGGCCGGTTTGGTTTTCACTTCGCCGTAATAGACCTCTCCGGTTGAGCCGTTGAGTGAGATATAATCGCCTTCGTGGAGGACTTTGCCGTCTATTTCTACGATTCGTGATTTATAGTCAATCATTATGGCTCCGGCTCCGCTGACGCAGCATTTACCCATTCCTCGGGCTACTACGGCTGCGTGTGATGTCATTCCGCCGCGTGCTGTTAGAATTCCTGCGGCGGCCGACATTCCGGCCAGGTCTTCGGGCGATGTTTCGATGCGAACCATAATGACTTCTTTTCCGTCGGCTTTCCATTTGGCGGCATCGTCGGCGAAGAACACTATTTGTCCGCATGCTGCTCCGGGCGATGCTGGCAATCCTCTGGTGAGAACTCGAGCTTGGGCCAACGCCTCTTTATCGAACACGGGATGGAGAAGTTCGTCGAGTTTCGACGGTTCGCATCGCATGAGTGCTGTTTTTTCGTCGATTTCGCCTTCGTGCATGAGGTCCATTGCGATTTTAACCATAGCTGTTCCGGTTCGTTTTCCGTTTCTTGTTTGCAGGAACCAGAGTTTGCCCTCCTGGACTGTGAATTCCATGTCTTGCATGTCGTGATAATGTTTCTCGAGTTTATCTTTCACGGCTGTGAGCTGGGCAAAAATCTCGGGCATGGTTTCTTCCATGGAAGGATATTTTGTTCTACGTTTTTCTTCGTCGATGCTTTGCTGTTTAGCCCAGTTGAGCGAGCCTTCTTTGGTTATTTGCTGTGGTGTGCGAATGCCGGCAACGACGTCTTCGCCCTGTGCATTGACCAGATATTCGCCGTTGAAGCGATTCTCGCCTGTTGCTGCGTCGCGCGAAAAGCAGACTCCTGTTGCCGACGAGTTTCCCATATTTCCGAAAACCATTGCCATGACCGATACGGCTGTTCCCCATTCCTGCGGGATGCCTTCCATCTTACGATAGAGAATTGCCCGTTCGTTCATCCACGAATCGAACACGGCGCACACTGCTCCCCAGAGTTGTTCCATCGGGTTGTTGGGGAAGTCTTTGCCTGTTTGTTTCTTGATGGCTTCCTTGAATCGCGACACGAGGAGTTTCAGTTCGTCGACATTCATTTCGTTGTCGAGTTTTATTCCGCGTTGTTTTTTCACATCTTGGATGATGGCTTCAAACGGGTCGATATCTTCCTTATTAACCGGTTTCATGCCCAGTACAACGTCGCCGTACATTTGTACGAATCGGCGATAACTGTCGTAAGCGAAGCGTTCGTTACCTGTTTTGCGAGCCAGTCCGACAACCACCGTGTCGTTCAATCCAAGATTCAGAATCGTATCCATCATTCCCGGCATAGAGGCCCGCGCACCCGAACGTACGCTAACCAGGAGCGGATTATCGGGGTCGCCGAACTTTGAATTCATCAGCTCTTCGATGTGCTTAACGCTGTTTTCAACTTCGTCTTTCAGCAGTCCGATGACAACCTCTTTACCTTTTTCAAAAAATTCATTGCAAACGTCTGTAGTGATTGTGAAACCGGGAGGAACCGGCACTCCGATTAAGTTCATCTCAGCCAAGTTGGCACCTTTTCCGCCGAGAAGATTCCTCATATCGGCTCTACCTTCGGCCTTTCCGTTTCCGAAAGTATAAACTCTTTTTTCTTTCATAAAAATCAATTGTGAATCAAAAAATTATCCTTTTACTTTTAAAGTCCTGCAAATATACCCAATTCATTTAAGGGTTACAAATTGGCCTCTTAAATAAGGGGAGAACCGCGCGCTGGAGAGGTTTGTCGACTGTGTTATGCAGAAACACACTAAACGATGATGTGTTTTATTGGTCGGAGCATGATTTTTCTCTATTTCGATTTGTTTTCGGGAGATGTTTTTATCTGATAGTCCCGAATTACGGATGATTCGGCTGGACTTCAATGCATTTTACGAGCGGCAGAGTCTCTGCCACACAGTCTACTTAAGTTACTTGTGTGAAATGCGGCCATCCACACAGTCTACTGAAATTATTTGTGTGGCAGAGGCTCTGCTACACAGTCTAATTAAACTAATTGTGTAAAACGTGGCATTTCACACAGTCTGTTTAAACTAATTGTGTAAAATGCGGCCATCCACACAGTCTACTGAAGTTGCTTGTGTAAAATAGCCTCTGCCACACAGTCTGTTTAAGTTGTTTGTGTAAAATAGCCTCTGCCACACGCTCTACTTAAGTTGTTTGTGTAAAATAGTCTCTGCCGAGAGGTGTCTACGTATGTAGGGACAGACCCCGTGTCTGTCCGCCCCCTTTCCAATTCGGCTTCCCGACCGCATAACAATATTTCGCCCTTTACTGATGGGTGGGGCGGACGGCAAATCATCCCTCGGGGTCTGAAATTGGGCGGAGAAACAAAAACGCCCCGACGTCTTGCGAGTCGGAGCGTTGGATTCGGGCAGCGGAGCGGACTGCCCGCTATACTAAAGTGGAGATTATCTCTTCGCGCGACTGGGGAAGGAGGTCGATAACCGGAATCTCGGGCATCGTGTAGCAGCCGGGGGCAAGGCGCATGCTGGCGCGGGCTACATTGACGAGAACCTGGCCGGTGAGGGCGGGGTTGTTGATGCTCATGTTGAATTCTATGCGTTGGTTGGGGGTGGCTCCGCTCGAACCTTTGCGAACGAGGTTCACGCCGTGGCCCATGTCGCGAACATTGTCGACATTGTCGACTTCGAATACGTGGGTTTCGTCGTGGGAGAAATATGGGTCGGCCTTGATGGCGGCTTCGACTTCTTCGAACTTCGCGCCGTTTTCGAGCTCTACATAAACCATTCGGCGATGAATGCTTTCGCCGAGGGGGATTGTAACGGAAAGGGCGTTGCGGACTCCTTTTTTACTGCGCACGCAAACGGAATGGCCCATCGACATGCCGGGGCCGAAGTTGGTGTAGGTTAGTCCTTTCGGGGCCAGGCTTTGCATCATCACTCGTACGACGGAATCTGAACCGGGGTCCCAACCGGCCGATATGACGCTCACGCGGCCGGTTTTTTGCAGTGTTCCATCTGGCGGTTGCGATAGTCGAGAATTTCGGTGTGTATGTCGAACGAGTCGACGGTGTTGATGCCCAGTTCCACTATTTTGCCGGCATATTCGGGACACGAGCGGGTGGGTGTGGCGAGTATAGCCACGTCGACGGCGTTGAGTTCGGATATGTCGCCAACCACTTCGTAGCGGGTTAGTTCGAGGGGTTTGTCTTTGCTGCCTTGTCGGCGAACTATGCCTGCAATTTCAAAATCGGGTGCTGCTTGCAGGGCTTCAATGCTGTAGCGCCCTATGTTGCCGTAACCAACGACGGCTGCTCTGATTTTTTTCATCATTCTTTTTGTTTGTTTTTTGACGGGGTGTTTTATAGGATTTCTTGCACGCTTTGCATGTTGGTGATTTTCTTTAGGCTTTCGATGATAACGCTGAGGTCTTCGCGGTCGTGAACCCGAAGTTCGATAGTTCCGTCGAAGATTCCGTTGTCGCTCGATAGGGTTACGCGGTGGAAGTTTACCCCGAATTGGTCTGAAATCACATCGGCTATATCGTGTAGCATTCTGTGTCGGTCGATTCCTTTGATTTCTACAATTGCGTCGAAGAATAGCTGTTTGTGCATGTCCCATCTGGCATCGATAATCCTGGTTCCGAAGCTGGCTTTGAGCTTTGCTGCCACGGGGCACGAACGTTTATGAATTTCGATGTGGTCGCGATTGTCGATGTAGCCCAGGGTGTCGTCGCCTGGGATGGGGTGGCAGCAGTGCGGGAAGAGGTAGCGGGAAATGTTGCTTTCGTTTATGAAAATGGGTTTCTTTTTGTTGAAATCTTTTCCGATAACGATGAGTCCGGTCTCGTCGGCTTCGAGATTTCCGTTGTTCCGGTCGATTGTTATTTCTTTATTCCCATTGCTTTTTAGGAAGGGAACATATCTTCGCCATCCTGTGCTGCGTGTGTGTTTTTCAGGACGTTTCCCTTGAAGTACGTTAATGTCGGGTTCGCCGAGGATTATAGTTTTCTTTCCAATGGCTACGAAGAGGTCTGTATGTTTCGGCATTTCGTGGAACTCGCACAGCTTATCGAGTGTGGAGGTCGACATTTCAAAATCGTTGTCGATTAGCCATCGTGAAAGTATTTCTTCGCCTTCTTTCTGTATTTCCCGGCTTTCGCGCCGAAGAATGGATTGTATTTTTCCTTTGGCCTTTGCTGTCGACACGAAGTTTATCCATGATGGTTCGACGTGTTGCGACTTTGATGTGAGAATTTCAACCTGGTCGCCGCTTTGGAGCCTATGGCTAAGAGGCACGAGCTTGTGGTTCACCTTTGCGCCGATGCAATGGCTGCCGAGAAAGGTATGGATTTGGAAGGCAAAGTCGAGGGCAGTGCATCCGGCAGGCATGGTTTTGATTTCGCCCTTGGGGGTGAAGACGAATATTTCGGAAGCGAAGAGGTTGAGCTTGATTGCGTCGAGGAAATCCATGGCGTCGGGCTGCGGGTCGTCGAGAATTTCTTTTATGGTGTGCAACCATTCGTTTAGTTCGCCTTCATCTTCGGTTATTTCGCCCTCTTTGTATTTCCAATGGGCTGCAAAACCTTGCTCGGCAATTTCGTTCATGTGTTCGGAACGTATTTGCACTTCGATCCATCGGCCTTGGTGCGACATTAGGGTGACGTGTAGAGCCTGATAACCGTTGGCTTTGGGGTGATTTATCCAGTCGCGCAGTCGGTCGGGGTGGCTCTTGTAGAGTTTGTTTATGGCTACGTAGATTTGGAAGCATTCGGTTATTTCTTCCTCGCGTGATGGTGGAGAGTATATAATTCTGACCGCCAGAATATCGTAGATTTCTTCAAACGCGATGTGCTTGTTTTGCATCTTATTCCAAATGGAATAGGGACTTTTCACACGCGCTTTGATTTCATATTTAATTCCCATCCGGTCGAGCTCGGCGCGAATGGGTGCGGTGAAACTTTCGAAAAGCATTTCGCGTTGTGCCTGAGTTGAGGCCAGCTTGTTTTCGATGGCTTTGTAGGTATCGGGATGTTCGTATTTAAAGCTGAGGTCTTCGAGTTCGGTTTTGACCTTGTTCAGGCCGAGACGATTTGCTAACGGAGCATAGATGTAAAGGGTTTCACCGGCGATTTTGTATTGCTTGCTTGCGGGCTGTGATGCCAGAGTACGCATATTATGAAGACGGTCGCAGATTTTGATGAGAATTACGCGAATGTCGTCGCTCATAGTTAGCAACAGTTTCTTGAAATTCTCGGCCTGTGCAGAGGCTTGTTCGCCAAAGATTCCACCGGATATTTTGGTTAGCCCGTCAACTATGAGCGCAATCTTCGGACCGAAGATGTTTTCAATATCTTCAACGGTGTAGTCGGTGTCTTCAACGACATCGTGAAGCAAGGCTGCCGATATACTGGTAGAACCGAGTCCTATTTCTTCGCAGGCAATCTGCGCTACGGCAATTGGGTGCATTATATAGGCTCGCCCGAAAGCCGGCGCACGCCTTTATGAGCTTGCCGAGCAAAGTTGAAAGCCTTTGTGATGATGTCTACCTTTTTTCTGTGCCGCGATGCCAGATATGTGTTTAGAAGATGCTTGAAGGCATCGTTCACCATCTGCTCTTCGGCCTGTTCGCGAATTTCGGTTTCTTTATCCATAGCTTTTCCGTGTCTATAATGATTCTTTAGAAAGTCAAACTGCAGGTTATTCCAATCGCTGTGTTCTGTTTAAGTCCCATGGATTGTTTGGTGTTTATAACTGCTGGCGCAATGTGTAGTGAGAGGTCGTTGGATATGTCGAAATCAGACAATGATGCATCTACATAGGCATCGATTACTGATAGAAGATAAACACCAATGGTTGCAAAGATGCTCATGTCGCGCCAACGACGATAGCGGTCTTTGCGTCGTTTGAAGAGTTGTTGATAGCGTCCGAGATTACTTGGATTGATAGTGTTTCCGAGATGCAGAAAGTTGTTGTAACTCTGTGTTGTGGGGTCATCGTCCATGATGTCCTTGTAAGCCTGCGAATAGTCGTGATACATTTGATTATTCCATGTCATTGCATACACGCATCCCACAAATCCACCGTAGAGTAAGGGTAACTTCCAATATTTACGATTGTAAACCTGCCCGGCACCTGGTAGCACCAATGCCAACCAAAGGGCGCGTTTAGGTTCAGGTTGCCATTTGCTCCAGTCGCGAGTTGTTTTCCGAACTTCTACATCACCCCAATTCGGCTTATCGACAATAAATGGGGCGTCGTCGGGCGAGATAATCGAATCTTTGGGAGCTCCATTTGTTTTTGTAATCGTCGTTGCGCCATCGGGATAAATAACTCTGACCGAATCGCCTGCTATTTGGGCCCTAACGTCTGCTGCATTAATGAACAACAGCAGGAGAGCCATTGAAAAATAGACTCTCCTGCCGGTTATATTTCTTTCTTGCTGAGCGTTCGTTTTCACGTTCGTTATTTCATTTTGTCCATCACTTCCATTATGTGTGCAAGTTCTTTTTCGGAAGCGAAAGGTATGCTGATTCTCCCTCGGCCATTGGCATTACATGTCATCTGAACCTTAGTGTTGAAGAATGATGAGAGACGTTCTTTAAGAACATTGAATCCTTCGGGGAGTTTTGATTTTGACTCAACTTTCCTGGAAGCTTCTTGCAGATCTTCTCCGTTATTGATGCGTTTGCAAAGTTCTTCGACTTTCCGAACGCTGTAGCCTTTCTCCACTGTTTGACGGAAAAGTTTGAGTTGTATCGACGGACTGTCTATCGAAAGTAGTGCACGGGCATGACCCATATCGAGCTCTTTTTTCTGTAATGCCATTTGTACTGGAGCGGGCAACTTTAGCAGACGAAGATAGTTTGTTACGGCCGTTCGGCTTTTGCCTACTTTTTCGGCCACTTTTTCCTGCGTCATGTCTTGGTTTCTTTCAAGAAGATGCTCATAGGCCAGCGCAATTTCGATAGCATTCAGGTCTTCGCGCTGAATGTTCTCCACGAGTGCCATCTCCATCACGTTTTCGTCTTTAATGGTACGGATGTATGCTGGCAACGACTGCAAACCTGCCAACTGCGAAGCACGCCAACGGCGTTCACCGGCAATGATTTGGAATTTATTATCGTCGATTTGCCTTAGCGTAACCGGCTGAATAATTCCAATCTGTTTTATGCTGTTTGCCAGTTCTTCCAGTGCGGTTTGGTCGAACTCTTGACGCGGTTGGTTTGGATTAGCCTCAATTTGGTCTATCGGCACTTCGTTTATGGTTGAACTTCCCTGCGTATTAACTGATTCGGTTGAAATCAGTGCATCTAGTCCACGTCCCAATGCGTTTGTCTTTCCGTTACGATTGAATTTCTTGTGTACTGCCATTTTTGTTTAGTTCTTTGTTGCGTGATCTATTACTTCTTTTGCTAATGCCAGATGATTTTTTGCGCCCATCGATTCGGCGTCATAGAGAATCACAGGCAGACCGTGGCTGGGACTTTCCGACAGCTTCACATTTCGCTGAACAACGGTTTTGAATACCAGTTCTTGGAAGTGGCGCTTAACCTCGTCGTAAATCTGACGTGCCAGACGAAGCCTATTGTCATACATAGTGAGAAGGAATCCTTCAATTTCCAACTTCGGGTTCAGTTTACTCTTAATAATCTTAATTGTGTTGAGTAGTTTACTGATTCCCTCTAGCGCAAAGTATTCGCATTGCACGGGAATAATAACCGAATCGGCGGCCGTGAGAGCATTTACCGTTATTAAACCGAGCGACGGACTGCAATCAATCAGAATGAAATCATATTCATCTCGTACAGGTTCCAACATCCGGTGCAACACGTTTTCGCGATCGTCTATATTAAGCATTTCTATTTCGGCCCCCACAAGGTCTATGTGACTCGATACGATGTCTAGCCGCTCAATATCGGTGGTATAGATGGCATCGTGAATATCTGCATTGTTGATTATGCATTCATAGAGTGAGCATTCAACATCTTTTATGTCGACGCCCAGGCCGCTAGATGCATTTGCCTGTGGGTCGGCATCAATCACTAGCACGCTCTTCTCAAGAGTGGCCAAAGACGCTGCCAGATTTATGGTTGTTGTGGTTTTGCCAACTCCACCTTTTTGGTTGGCCAGTGCAATGATTCTTCCCATTTCTTTTGTTTGATTCTGTTATGTGTTTGTGCGAGGCAAAGGTAATTAGATGTTCACAATAAAACGATACCTCCTTTGTTCAACGCCGCTACAGCTACATATGCTCTTTTCTTTATGGTTCAAAGGAATGAAGAAGACTTCCATGCTACTGTCATGCACATCCGAAGTAGTTAGAGGTCTTTTCATACTACTGTTTTGCATGGTCAACATGGTTGAAAATGCTTTTCATGCTACTGTAAGGCACATTCAAGATGGTTGGATGCCTTTTCATGCTACTGTTTTGCATGGTCAACATGGTTGAAAATGCTTTTCATGCTACTGTAAGGCACATTCAAGATAGTTGGATGTCTTTTCACGCTACTGTTAGGCATTTTCGAGACGCCCAGAAGCCCTTTCAGTTCTATGGAATAAGGGAGAGAAGATATTTCCTGATGTTGTAGATTCGTACTTTTCATGATTTTGCGGTGTCAACTAATAGTATGAAGGGGCGGAGATGGTTTATTCGTAGTCGTCTATAACGCTGTTGATAAAATCCATCATTGGCTTGCCCACTTTTACTATATCCAACATGCGGTTTGTCCAGTCAGGCGAGGCGAAGAAGCTGTCGTCAATCTTAACCCAGCAGCAATAATCTTTCATCCGTAGGTATTCTTTGTATTCATAATCTTTCGGGAAACCTTTCGGGATGGTTTTCAAGCCCGAAAGACCGAACCCTTGCTCACTGGCTTTATCATCCCATACACCCTGGTTAGGCTTGCCGAACATATCTAAGAACTGCTTACTCTCGACCGTTTTACGCCACGTGCCGATGTTTGCCATTATTTCGTTACGACACGAGGTTAGAATATTCGTTGGCAACCAATATGACCCTATCGCAATGACGCAGTTGCCAGGCTCGAGATGCAGATAATATCCTCCACGCAGTGACTTCTTTCCGTGTGCATTGATGAACGCACCCATATGACGTTTATACGGACTTTTGTCTGCCGAGAATCTCGTGTCGCGATAGAATCTGTAGGTACAATCTTTCACCTCCAGATGTGCCACCTCCTCGTCGATTGTCGATAACGCCACGATTGCCTGTCTTATCCCGGCTTCAAAGTCGGCCCGTACTAATTCATACTCATTTTTATGTTCGGCGAACCATGGTCTGTTATTGTTCGCTGCAATCTTTTTCAGGAATCCTAAAATCAATCTTGTATTCATATGTTCTACACTAATTTACTTTTTTCAAACAGCTTCGGACAAATAGCGTCGAATACGCATTCCTTGCAAGCCGGCTTGGCGCTCTTACAAATATATCGGCCGTGAAGAAGAATCCAATGATGGGCCGAAGAAACCTCTTCCAGCGGGATATTCTTCATCAAATAATCCTCTACTTTTCGCGGTGTATCGGCCGATTGCGGAACTAGTCCAAGTCTCCGACTAACACGATAAACGTGCGTATCAACAGCCAATGTGGGCTTACCGAACCACACGGCCTGAACCACATTAGCCGTCTTTCGTCCCACTCCAGGTAATTTCATCAGTTCGTTAGGTTCCGACGGCACCTCACCACCGAAATCGTTCATCAGCATGCGCGCCATCTCAATCAAATGCTTCGCTTTGGCGTTGGGATAGGAAACACTCTTCACATAATCGAACACTTCCTCTTCGTTGGCAGTCGCCATAGTTTTCGCATCTGGAAATCTTACGAACAAAGCCGGTGTGATGGCATTGATACGCTTATCGGTGCATTGGGCCGAGAGCAACGTGGCGCACAACAGCTGAAAAGCTGAACCGAACATAAGCTCGGTCGACACAATTCCAACATTCTTACGGAAATAATCCAGCACGAAAGTATAACGCTCCTTTCTTGTCATTTTTATAGCGAATTACGGAGTTCTATGTAGTTCTTGAATAGCCACGAATGACCGTCGACAAGCACCTTAACTACCTCTGCACAGATAAAAAGTCCAACTATAACCGACAGTATAAAAAGTGTGCTGAAGCCGAAGAACACCCACAGATTGCCGTCGGTATATTTTTCCTGAAACTGTGCCAGCCACGATGATGAGCGTGAAAGGTATTCGGATGTTTTAATTGTTCCCTCCTTCACTTTTTCACTAGCCTGCCTTGACGTTTCGGCAATTTTCTCAGCCGACGGCATCCTGATGAGCTTTGTTTTAACCGTTGGAAGTTCCTTTTTTGAGTGTCGTTCTACCGGCGTTGTATTTGCCATCGGAACAACTGCTCTTGCCTTGGTTCGTTTTGCTTCGGGCGCATTGAATTGACATGTCAATACATGTCCGCAATACGGGCACCTATATCTCTGAAGTCCATAAAACTCTGTTTCAGCTATGAACGTGCGGTCGCATTCATTACATTTTATATTGAATCTCATAGGTTGGCAAAAGTATAAAGAAACTCATACAAGAGAGAGACATCATAGCATAAGCTCCGGCAGCCGCAATGTAAAATGAATTTAGCAATGATATGCTGCCACAACAACAGTGTTTTCGGAAACTTCCATTCGAGCGTTAGCTCGCATGTAGGGACAGACCCCGTGTCTGCCCGATACGTCTGTCCGCCACTTGCCCGACAAGGACGGCGTAAACACCAAACCGCAGAGCAGGCGCGAAATATTGTTATGCGGTCGGCAGACCGAATTGGCATCGATTGATTGATGGAGTGTCTACGTATGTAGGGACAGACCCCGTGTCTGTCCGCCCCCGTCCGTTAAGGACAAGATAATTTCTCTTAAACCGAGTACATGTATAAAAACGGTCGACCTGCACGCGTCGTCACGACGGATGCAGGTCTTAATGATTATATAAACGATATTTCTTTTCTTCCCGGATTCGATTTCAGGAGAGAGAGGCTCTTTCTCTTGAACCTTCATACAGCACCATACGCACTCAAGCTGTTGTATAATAGTAATTTATACAGAATGTTAATAAAATAAGATTTCATAGAAAATCTTTGGTAATATCGAAATTTGGGTGTAATTTTGGGTGCAGAAATCAAGTGCTGGTCACAATATATGAAAATAACAAACGCAACAAAAGAGAGCTTTGTTCCTCTTATAATTGGAGATGGATTATTGTGGAAAAGCCGAACAGGTAGAGAACTTGTAACATTTTTCCAAAATTTTGGTTTTAGAGATGACGTTTATAATCAAGAGGTCGGAGGATTACCTAGAATTGGCGATAGAAAACTTAATTCCTCAAAAAAACATATACTACAGATAGATTGCGTAAGTTGGATGATAAAAAATTACAAGAGCTAATTGAAAAGCTTATCAATGAGTCCTATGATAAGGAGAAAGCTGTTGACGTTATAAATAAGAATTTAAAACTAGATAGTATTATCTTAGGTCTTGATGCAGAAGATATTAAATGGCAAGGAATAGACTCCCCTCCCGATGTGCAGAACAAAGCATCTTTCGAGAAGATTGAAAATAAGGTTATTGATGCTATAAAACAGGCAAAGGTTTCTATTCTAGTTGCAATGGCTTGGTTTACTAATGAGAATATCAAAAGCGCATTGGAAGCAAAACGTATTGAAGGACTTCGAATTGAAATCATCTTTTATAAAGATGTGGTAAACGCAAATCATGGTGTAGATTTATCAGATTTTGATTGTTCAGAAATTAGAGGAACAAAAGGAGGACTTATGCATAATAAATTTTGTGTATTGGACAATCAACGTGTAATAACAGGTAGCTATAACTGGTCTACTAATGCAGAGTACAAAAACAATGAAAATGTAATAATTACTTCCGATAATAAGATAGCCACAGAATATTCTGTTGAGTTTAGGAAACTAAAACCATTGATATAGTCATGATTATTAAACGCAATATTATTTTTACGCTTGAAAGTAGAAAAAAGGACGGTATTCTCATTATTGAGAATGTGCCTATCCGTATGCGTGTCAATTTCGCTTCCAAGCGGATTGAGTTCACGACAGGCTATCGCATAGATGCTGCCAAGTGGGATGCAGATAAGCAACGTGTAAAGAATGGTTGTAGCAACAAGTTGAAACAATCCGCTTCTGAAATCAATGCTTCACTCTTGGGCTACTATACTAAGATACAGGAAATCTTCAAGAAGTTTGAGGTGAAAGAAATTATGCCAACACAGGAACAAATAAAAGAGGCATTCAATGCTCTTCACAAGCCTATTAAGGAAGAAGTCAAGCCAAAGAAATCAACGCCTAATGCATTCTATAAAGTATTCAATGAGTTCGTGCGAGATTGTGGACGGCAGAATGACTGGACAGATTCTACTTACGAAAAGTTTGCGGCAGTGAAAAATCATCTGATGAACTTCCACGATGAACTTACATTTGATTTCTTTGACGAAAAGGGGCTGAACGATTATGTTACTTATCTCCGGGACGTAAAGGAAATGCGCAATTCGACCATTGGAAAGCAACTTAGTTTCTTGAAATGGTTCTTACGCTGGGCTTTTAAGAAGGGTATACATCAGAACAATGCTTACGATAGTTATAAACCCAAACTCAAAAGCACACAGAAGAAAATCATCTTCCTTACATGGGAGGAATTGAACAGACTCCGAGAGTTCGAAATACCTACTTCCAAACAAGCCTTAGACCGAGTGCGTGATGTTTTTCTTTTTCAATGTTTCACGGGCTTGCGTTATTCAGACGTGTTTAATCTCCGTAGAAGCGATATAAAGGGCGACCATATAGAAGTGACAACGGTCAAGACTTCCGATAGTTTGATTATCGAATTGAACAATCACAGCAAAGCAATCCTTGATAAATACAAGGATGTGGCATTTGAAGATGACAAGGTGTTGCCCGTGATTACCAATCAGAAAATGAATGATTATCTCAAAGAATTGGCAGAACTAGCAGGTATTGACGAACCTGTGCGCCAAACTTATTATAGGGGTAATGAGCGCATTGATGAGGTTACACCAAAGTATGCCCTACTTGGCACACATGCTGGTCGTAGAACATTCATCTGTAATGCGCTCGCATTGGGCATTCCGCCTCAAGTTGTGATGAAATGGACAGGGCATAGTGATTACAAGGCTATGAAACCATACATAGACATTGCGGACGACATCAAAGCGAATGCCATGAGTAAATTCAATCAATTATAACACCGACACCATATGAGTCAAGAAATAAATAAAACAGAGCACCAAGATTTAGCTCTCATTGTACGAGCTATTGGTACTGACCTGGAGCATACGCAAGTACGCTTAATAGCCTCTTGCGCAAATACAAGCAGCAGGTATTTGGGGAGATATAATTACGCAAGAACCTCTTGCACAATTAGGAGATGTTTCTGAAACGCTGTCTGCTATCTATCACAGCGATATCAGTCAAATAGAGGAAATCTTCAAGCACTCAGCCATAGTTCGCACCAACTGGGCAAGTCATGTAATTTTGCTTAACAGCAAATTGCCTTTGGGTGAACGCTTTTGGTATATTACGCAAGCGGTTGCCAATGGTTGGAGCAGCAATGTTCTGCAAATGCAGATAGAGACTAATCTTTTCGCTCGGCAGATTGCAGCAAAGAAAGTGAGTAACTTCTCGGCACGATTACCCAAACCGCAAAGCGACCTCGCGAACTATTTGATGAAAGACCCTTATATCTTTGACATGATGGGGCAAACGGATAAAATGGCAGAACGAGACATTGAACGACAATTGGTTTCTCATATCACCAAATATCTTTTGGAAATGGGCAACGGCTTTGCGTTTGTAGCACAGCAGAAGCATTTTGAAGTGGGTGATTCTGATTTCTATGCAGACCTCATTCTCTACAACATTCAGCTACACGCCTATGTGGTCATCGAACTTAAAGCTACACCTTTCAAGCCCGAATATATGGGGCAACTGAACTTCTACATCAATGTTGTGGACGACACCCTGAGGGGCGAACACGATAATAAGACGATCGGCTTGCTTCTCTGTAATGGAGGCGACAAGGTTGTGGCACAGTATGCCCTCTCTGGCTACGACCAGCCAATCGGTGTCAGCGATTATCAACTAACAAAGGCTATTCCAGACAATTTGAAGTCTGCCTTACCTACAATTGAAGAAGTCGAGGAAGAACTAACTAAGATTGTAGAGCAAGATAAATAACGAATTAATATGATTGGATATAAATATAGAGCTAATGCTATTGAAGGCAAAGGTAGTACTCGCGACATTGAATCGCTCTTAAACGATGAAATATGGGCTTCATCATTTCGTAATTTGAATGATCCATTTGAAGCAACTTATACAGATGAAATTAGTAAAGTTTTGCCTATATTCAACCAAGTTTTCAATGTTAACATTGGTGATATACAAAAGAATTGGAAAGAACTGATGGCATTTAAAGATAAGTTGGGAATATATTCTCTATCAACATCTGATAAAGATTTCCCTGATAATGAATTAATGTGGGCTCACTATGCTAATTCTCATAAGGGCTTTTGTATCGCTTATGATGTTGAAAAATTAGAGGATAGTGAGAAATTTTCACTATATGTTAATCGTATGACAATAAACTACTCTGAAAAACCTCCACAAATAGAGATAACCGATATAAAAAGCCCAAACTTCATTATTAAATTGTTTGGCACCAAGTCGGCAGTATGGCAATACGAGAAAGAGATAAGACTTCTATACACAAACTACGGAATGAAGAAGTATAATCCATTTACTCTAAAAGCTATCTATTTCGGTTTGAACATGGATAAACAATATCAAGCACAAATTATAGAAAATTTAGAAAATAGAGATGTAAAATTCTATAAAATGGAACGAAAGGACAAGTCATATAATCTTGTACCAACATTGATTTGTGAAAATCAAAGAAAAATTGAAAATAAGTTATCGTCTGACCAATACGAGATATTAAAAATAGATCACAATCATATAGTTGAGAATTTTCATGTTTTGTATAAAGGAATTAAAAAAGACAAGGAATCCTTGATAAATTTCTCTTCTAAATTCAGAGAACAGTATGCGACAAAACCTTCAAATATAAATATCTATGACAGTAAGGCTTGTATTGATTTAATAGGAAAGTATCCTCTATATGGTAAAGAAAAAACTTTATTTGCTAATCATTTAATCGCACTATCTATGTTTGACACTCCAGATGACATTTTGTTATACCCAGACAAATACTAGAGATTAAACAATAGAATTTCAGGTAACAGTCTATGACTAATGATTATACAAAATAAAAATCCTACAACAAACTTATTTACTTTGCAGGATTTTATCTTTTATGACTATTGATGAAGTCGTTTTTTAAGTTGCACTTGCTCACCTTTGATACGCTCTTGCTGTTCTATTAGTTCTGCTTGCCGTTGCAGGGCTTGCTCGTAATCAATAACCTTTTGTTGCATCTGCAGAATCGCGTTGGGATTGCGATTTGTGATAAAGACGCTGTCAAGATGCACGAAGTCAGTGGTGGTGGTTTTGCCTTGCATTCGCAGATAGCGGTAGCGGAGGTCGTAATCGGAGGCGGTTTGCAGTTGGTTGGCTCCCATAGCGAAGAACCAGCAACTGACCATGACCAGT
>NZ_BAKH01000048.1 GCF_000614105.1 Prevotella micans DSM 21469 = JCM 16134 | reverse complement strand
GAGATTTTCAAAAGAAAACAACCAGGAGTGTCACGCTCTAGAGATTTTTCAAAAAGAAACACCCAGGAGTACCACGCTCTAGCAATTTTTCAAAAAGAAACACCCAGGAATGTCACGCTCTAGAGATTTTTCAAAAAGAAACACCCAGGAGTACCACGCTCCCGGACTTCACAAAAAAGAAAATATGGCAAAGATGACAAGAGAATGACCGGTGACACTAAAAAGAAAACCCAACGACAGAAAAACTCCAAACCTCGGCGCGAAGAAAACCCCGGCAAGTACAAAATATAGGAAACTCGTTTATATATGTTTAAAAAGACCTGCATACTCCAAGACAGACACATGCAGGTTTTGTTTTTAACGGCTTCTTTTATTTTTGTTTTTATTTCTACTTTTACACCTGTTTTTGAGGAGAGCCAAAGAGCTTAGAACGAAATTAAACGCTATTCTCGGGAATTTTATTCTTGAAAGGAGCTCGAACGGCCGACAATCGGAAACTGAGAACGAAAACAATAAGACAAAACATAAAACGCAGTAATGGACGATAATCAAACCATTGATCAGGACAGAATCCTGAAAATAAACATCGAGGAAGAAATGAAAAGCTCGTATATCGACTATTCCATGTCGGTAATCGTAGCTCGAGCACTTCCCGATGTGCGCGACGGATTCAAGCCCGTTCATCGGCGTATTCTCTACGGAATGCGCGGCATCGGAAACTTCAGCAATCAACCTTACAAGAAATGTGCACGCGTTGTAGGCGAAGTGCTCGGAAAATATCATCCGCATGGCGACTCTTCAGTCTACGGAGCTTTGGTTCGCATGGGACAAGAATGGAACATGCGCTACAGGCTCATCGACGGGCAAGGAAACTTCGGTTCCGTAGATGGCGACTCACCAGCAGCTATGCGATACACCGAATGCCGACTCTCAAAGATGGGCGAACACATCATGGACGACATCGAGAAAGAAACAGTCGACATGGTGAACAACTTCGACGACACACTGAAAGAGCCGTCGGTGATGCCCACTAAAATTCCTAATCTACTGGTGAACGGAGGCAACGGAATTGCGGTAGGCATGGCAACGAACATTCCGACACATAACCTTACCGAGGTTATAAATGGATGCTGCGCCTATATCGACAATCCGGATATAACAACCGACGAACTGATGGAATTCATTCCGGCTCCAGATTTCCCAACTGGAGCTTACATATATGGTCTTCAGGGCGTGAAAGACGCCTACGAAACCGGGCGCGGAAAAGTTATCATGCGAGCGAAAGCCGAGATTGAAAGCGACGACCAGCACGACAAAATTGTCGTTACAGAGATTCCTTACGGTGTAAACAAACAGCAACTCATTGAATATATCGCCGAACTGGTGAAAGAAGGACGCCTTGAAGGAATATCGAATGTAAATGATGAAACCGGTCGACAGGGAATGCGAATCGTGGTAGACGTGAAGCGCGACGCCAACGCCAACGTGATTCTCAACAAACTCTTCAAGATGACAGCCCTGCAGAGTTCATTCTCCGTGAACTGTATCGCACTTGTGAAAGGTAGGCCACAACTGCTCAGCTTGCGCGAGTGCATCGGGCATTTTGTTGACCATAGGCGCGACGTGACCATACGTCGTACCCAATTCGACCTCAAGAAAGCACAGGAAAGAGCACACATTCTTGAAGGATTAATCATTGCCTGCGACAACATAGACGAGGTGGTGCACATCATCCGCGCCAGTAAAACACCATCGGAAGCGCAGACCAATCTCGAAAAGCGTTTCGAACTCGACGAGCTACAATCAAAAGCCATCGTTGACATGCGTCTTTCGCAACTCACCGGATTGCGCATGGAACAACTACATCAGGAATTCAACGAACTGATGGAACTCATAAAAGACTTACAGGAGATTCTCGACAATCCGCAGCGCTGCAAAGAAGTGATGAAGCAAGAACTCATCGAAGTGAAAGATAAATATGGCGACGAACGACGCACCGAAATCATCCCCGACGAACACGAATTCAACGCCGAAGATTTTTATCCCAACGACCCGGTAGTTATCACGATAAGTCATCTAGGATACATAAAGCGTACTCCGCTAGCCGACTTCAAAGAACAGGCACGCGGCGGCGTAGGCTCGAAAGGCGCCCGCACCCGCGACAATGACTTCACGGAGTTCATCTATCCAGCAACGATGCATCAAACAATGCTTTTCTTCACCCGAAAAGGACGTTGCTATTGGATGAAATGCTACGACATCCCCGAAGGAGACCGCAACTCGAAAGGCAGAGCCATACAGAACATGCTAGCCCTTGAAGCCGACGACAGTGTGAACGCATTCCTACGCATACGCGTCTTGACGACGACGAGTTCCTCGACAGTCACAACGTGGTGTTCGTAACCAAGCAGGGAATAGTCAAGAAAACATCGCTCAGAGCCTACTCCCGACCGCGTACCAACGGCGTACTAGCTATTAACATAAAGGAAGGTGACGAGGTTGTTGATGTCCGGCTTACAAACGGACAGAACGAGCTCATAATTGCCGACCGCAATGGACGCGCATGCCGATTCAATGAGAAGCACATTCGCGTAATGGGCCGCGTATCAACTGGCGTACGCGGAATGCGACTCGACGACGACGGGCAGGACGAAGTCGTAGGAATGATTGTCGTGAACGACCCCGAAAACGAAACCGTTATGGTTGTATCGGAGGAAGGCTACGGCAAACGCTCCATGGTCGAAGACTACCGCCTCACTAATCGCGGCGGCAAGGGCGTGAAGACACTCAACATAACCGAGAAAACCGGTAAGCTCGTTGCAATAAAGAGTGTCACCGACGAAAACGACCTTATGATAATCAACAAGAGCGGCGTAGTAATTCGCATGTCGGTTGCCGAATGTCGCGTCATGGGTCGTGCCACGCAAGGTGTTCGCCTCATCAATCTGACAAAGAAAAACGACGTCATTGCCTCCGTTTGCAAAGTAATGAGCTCCGAGCTCGAAGAGCAGGTCGAAGAAGAAAGTCGCGCTCAATGGGCAAAGAAAACAGAGAACATCAAAAACACTTTCTCGGGCGAAGACAAACAGACAGAGCCCGACAACGAGGATGAACAAGAATAGAAATAAACTTTTTAAAAGATAATCAGAATGAAAAAATTAATGTTAGCAGCCTTGATGCTACTAGGTACATCAGCTGCATTTGCCGGCGACAGCGATGCTTTGAAAGCCATCCTGAAGGCCCAAACCTATAGCGAAGCCAAAAGCTTATTGCAGTCAAGCCAGTCGCAATTGGCAAACGATGCTGAAAGAGCCAAGGCTTATAATAAGCTCTACGAGCTCGCCATGAAAAAAGTGAACGCAGAACAAACCGTTCAGCTCCGAAACGAAACCAATGAGAAAATGGGGCAGAAAGGTGGCGAACCCGTGGACGAACAGGGACTCTATCAGGCTGTGGACAATGCGTTCGATGCCGGATTAGAAATGGTTAAGTTCGACAACATGCCAAACGAAAAAGGCAAAGTGAAACCTCGCTTCACCACAGTTATCGACCAGCTTTATTTGCTTCGTGGACAGCTCATCAACGGTGGAATCTTTTTCCAGGGTGCCAAGGACGACAAAACTGCCTATAAGTTCCTCGCACGCTATGTAGACACGGCTGACGACCCCGTATTCGCTAAGTTCGATAAATCAAAGGATACCAACCTCAACGAGATTGCATTCTTCGCAGCCTACTATGCCTACGACAACAAGGACTTCGAAAAGGCCGCACGCTACATTGAATATGCAATGAAGAGCCAGGAGCGCGCTAAGGAAGCCCAGCAACTTCAGTTGGCAATTTTGGGCGCACAACTCAAAACCCGTCAAGATTCCATTGCCTACGCCGAGAAGCTCGAAGCCATCTACTCCCAAGACTCCTCGAACGACGCCATACTAACAACCCTCACCTCGACCTACAGTGGTTTGGGAATGCAGGATAAGGCTGAAAAACTCATCAATGCCCAGCTCGCCAAGAATCCCAACAGCTATGGTGCACTTGTGATGAAAGGTCAGTTCGAAAGTCAGAAGAAGAACTACGACGCTGCAGCCGACTGCCTGTCTAAGGCCCTCGCCCTTGCCAAGGACGACGATTCGCGCATAGCCATCAACGCATCCATTGGGCAATGCTGGTTCTACAAGGCCCAGGAGCGTGTTGCCGAAGTGAAAGGTGTGCTCACCAAGGCCGCCCGCGAGCAGTTCAATGAGGTCTATAACAAGGCCATTCAATATCTCGAGGCTGCTAAGCAGCTCGACGTAACCAAGTCGCATAAGTCCAATTGGGCCTATCCGCTATATGGCTGCTACTATTTCGTGAAGGGTGCTCAAGCCCCCGAGACACAAGCCGCAGCAGCCGACGCCGGCGTTCAATAACTGATAAAATTCTCTTTAAAAAGTGCTGCTCTGTCTTCCCCGACAGAGCAGCATTCTTTTTTGGAAAGTGAAATAGCCGTATAAAGGCCTGAAATGTTGAGGAAAGAGCCATGTGCCGGTTTCCCATAGATTCAAATTCTGATTATACGGCCAACTTACCTTTAGGTATCATATTTTATCCGCAAAGTCTCTCCTTAAGGTTATTCAGTTAGTACGCCAACATATAGAGATTATATGTCCAAGTAATTTTTAACTCGGTCATACAGATAAGAGAGAACTTGCTCTAGGTCAATAAAACCACTGGGACGTTCTGCGTTACGAGCTAAGTGATTAATTTTGCCGCCATGAGTTTCCATCCTACTTTTTATTATAATATCCACGCGTGGGAGGATAATAAACTATATTCTTTCTTTTGTGACATTACGACGCAGAGAAATTTCGATTTCCCTGTGATTTTTTCGTACAATGATTTGCAGGAGTCGGAAAAAACTCCAAATACAGGAGCATCAAGCCTTATAACCTTATTTTACAAACACACGGAAGTTACGTAATCTCTCTAGACAATGGAACTCCGACGAAGTTTTATTGTCTGATATCTCATGTGCCACGAACAGAAAATAAGAACATTTTTAATGATATATAAACGATAAAACAATGACAGAAATCAAACATCAAAACAACCGAAGAGCAGATTATCTGCAACCAGTAACGAAAGTTATCGAGTTAGACATCGAATGGCTTATGCAGACGGTTAGCGGACAGCATAAGCCTATTGGACAAGGCTCCACAGGAGGAGACGCTAAGCAAGCGTTAGACTACGAAGACGAAGAACAAAAAAATAATTTATGGGAGGATTAATGATGAAGATTAACACTTTATCGGCTCTCGTATTGGGTCTCATGATGGCCGCATGCAACGACCCAAACATTGAATCCGGAACCGACAAGAAACCATCTGTCGAACAGGAAGGCATAACCTTCGAAAGCATTGCCCACGAAGCATCGCGAACTACAATAACTCACACGCCCGGTAACGGAGCCTTGGCTTTCTGGGAAACGGGAGATTACATTTTCGTTCGGCCTACCTCGGGCGCATACGAACGGAGCGAGGCCGGAACGCTCAACACCGACAAAACACGTGGCGTGTTCAAGATGCCTAATAATGGACGGAAATATGCCGACCAATGCGAAGTACGCTACACTGGTAAGAACGGGACCTCGGCCAACAGGGTTACAATAGCATCATCACAGAGCCAGTCGACGGCAAACGATTTCAGTCATGCAGGAGAGTCGGGCGACTGTGGTTCAGCCAAAGCCAGCGGTAGCGGACAGTCGTTCAAGTTCAACCTAGAGCACAAGGCTGCCTATCTGTGCTTCCTTCCGCGATGCATGAACACTGCTCTAGGGCCGAACATTCGTCTCACGAAGATTGTGATTACGAGCCAGTCGGGCCCAATTGCGGGAACATACGATTTCTCGTCGGGTAATCTGAGCACGAGTCCAATATCTGGTTCGAGCAATACGATAACGCTTACGACGAATAATTTCCTACTGTCGAACACATCAGCCAATCCCACGATGAACGCATCTTACATGGTCATTGCTCCAAGCAATGCGGCACGCACATTCAAGATTGACTACTACATCAAAGACCCCGTCACAACGGTAGAAGGTGCTATCTCGAAAACACTAACACTAACAACAAAGGCCGGTGAGATTAGCGACGTGACAGCCAATCTTACGCCAGCAGCCGATTACAGTAGTAGCAAATATTATATGTGGGACGCTTATCAGGACTATTGGAGTGGAGTTGCTAATCCTCCAACGCTTAATGATGAATACAACCCTAATTACCCGAATAATTCAGATGCGAACCGTTGGTATAGTGATGTTCATCTTCCATTAGAAGCAGTTAATTCATGTGCAATTACTCCCAATGCTAATGAGATGTTATGGTATGCACAAAAAGGCAATCCAAATTGGGATACTTCTACTCTATGGTCGGGTCACGGGCATCTATATAAAGGCGGGTTATGGTTACTGAAAAGAATTTATATTTCTAATTTCCGTTCTGACTTAGCCCCAGATTTATTCACAGACTACACAGCCCTAGGTGCGCCACATATAGACTACACAATACAACTTTCTCCCAGCGTTCCTACAACATCAGAACAATACAAATATTTCTTCCTGCCATCTCTAGGATATTTATATAATGGTAAACTTAACAAAGTCGGTTTCTATGGCGATTTCTGGTCTAAGACACCTTCGTATCATACAGATCATGATTTAGGTGTCCATTTACTATTTCCTTCAGGAGAACTCATTGTTGCCGATGGTTGTCCGCGAGACTATGGATTCCCAGCATGGCATTTGATTAATTTTTCACATTGCACATTAATGATGACAATCAAGACCTTGGTTTCTGTATTTCGATTCGGATAGTTTTCTATATGTTATAAAAACCAAGTCGCGGCTCTTGCAAGAAAATTGCAAGAGCCGCGAAATGTATAGGGATTTGTGGAGGCTTATCGAACGTTGAAGCCCGATACGCGGAGATGAGGTTGCGGATTATTCGAGCGGGTATCTTCGGCCCGGAAGGTGATGGAAACTTCGCGACTTTCGCCAGGCATGAGAGAGAAATAATTGTCGCTGTAGCTGATTGGAAGGATCTGCTCGCCGTCGGCTGCACGAAGGTCAAGATGGATAAACAACGCCGGAGTATTGGTGTTGTTAGTAAGCGTGACTTTCCCACTGAATGTGTCGCCCTCGCGGACATAATCCTCACGCAGGTCAAGACGAATGTGACGGAGCAGTTCCAGGCGACGGAAATCTTTCGGCGTACGAGTGCGGACGTAGAAATTTTCTCTTGTTGACTTGCCGTCGTCAAGCGTGAGAACAAGACGCAGGAAGCTGACGGGCTCTCTTATTTCGGGCAGTTCGAAGAGGTTTTGAGTTTGGTCGTTGTCTGTTTCTACGTTCTGTCCTAAAGAAACTATTTCCTTGCCATACATATCGTACTCGTAGGCTATGGCTAATACGCGATGCATGCCGGCCGACGTGTTGACAAGCTGGACGCTGTCGGTTGCCGGATTCCATTGCAAATGCAACGGTTCGCAGGCTTTCTTGATGCCATAAAAGGCGGCCGTTGGGAGAAGATAGTAGTCGTAGGTTTGCCACACCATACTGGGCCATGCCGGGTGACTCATCCACATGAGCAGGCCCATTCGGTTTTGCAGCATACTCTCATACATCGCCCTATGCGAATCGTAGTTCAGCCACTGCGCGAGGGCCGAGAAGTTAGTTGCACCTAAGGGTCGTCCGAAGCGTTCTTCGAATAGTTTCAGGAATTCTTTTCCGCGCTGAGCACCCGATTGTGTGAAGTCGTGCTGCGCCCACGACAATCCGATTGGCCAAAGTTCGTCGTTGGGAATGGAGCGAAGTAAACTTTCAAAAACCATCGGATTCGGCACGCCTCGTTCGGAGTGGAGTTTGCCGGTTTGATTCTTGAAATACCATTCGGTGGGCATTAACCAATAAGGACCGTGCCCGCTTACTCCGTCGTCGGCCGAACTGGGAATATATCCAAGGTCGGGATGTTCCTTCGCTACCAGATTCTCGAGTGCGGTATTAAGCGTTTGTGGCGGATAGCCTTCGTTTCGACCCACGTAGATTCCGAGGCAGGGGTGGCGTCGGATTCGGCGAACATAATCGTAAGCGTTGGTCATGAACATCGTTTCGTCTGTCGGGTCTGGACCGTCCCACGGATTAGCCAGCCAGAAATCTTGCCAAACCATGAGGCCATATTTGTCGCACGCATCATAGAATTCCTTGTCGCCAATCTGTCCTACCCAGTTACGAATCATGTTGAAGTTCATATCGCGGTGGTACTTCACGGCTGCATCATATTCGCGCGCCCTATAGTTTAGATTGGTTTCGGAGAATCCCCAGTTGCCACCCATGGGAATGAACCGGCGGTGGTTAACATATATTTTCAGGGCAGTACTGACATCTTCGTAATCTATTTGTCGTATGCCGGCTTTGTAGTCTATAGAGTCAGAGAGTTCGGGGATGCTAACCGAATATCCGGCGTCGTAAAGATATGGCTCGCCATATCCGTTGGGCCACCAGAGATGAAGATTTTGATTGCACAACTGTGGAAAATCGGCAGGATTGAACGTTACTTCCTGCTCGGATTGAGCGGGCAGAGTAACGGATTGTTCAAAGTGGATCTGCCCTACTCTACCACGCACAAGAGCGTCGACAGACGTTGCGAAATTGTTCCTCACGATAACTGATGGTTTGATTGTAGCCAGTCCTGATGCGCGATCGATACGCGAAACCAGCAGCGGGTCGGCAAGCGAAACGCCACCGTCGGCCGAAAGGAACACATCGTTCCATATTCCGAGTTCGCGACCCGGAGTCGAGGTTATCCAATCCCATCCTACAGACGCGTGGAAGGTTGGATTATCGGCACCGAGCACACCGCCGTTAAGGTCGGTATTGAGTTCGGTTTTGGTTTTCACGGCACCGAAATTGTCGTTACGGAGAATGCGAATCTCCAAAAGATTATTACCCTCTGCGAGCAAGCTGGTCACATTGAATCGGCCGCGTTCGAAAGCACCTCGAATCCATCCGACATGGTGTTTGTTGAGGAATATTTCGGCTTTCCAGTTGATACCATCGAAGTTGAGATATACCTGTCGGCCGCGATATGTTTCCGGGACAGTGAAATGAGTTTTATAATGGAAGTCCGAGCAAAAGAACGACTCTGACGCCTGTCGCAAGTTATTTCCGAACACCAGCTGCGGCAGTGCGCCCGAGTTTTCATAGCTCGCTAGAACCGTGGCCGGAACCGTAGCCGGGATTTCCACATCGTAGCCCTCGCGACGGAGAGTCCAGTCGCCGCCATTCAAACTGTAGTTGCCCGATGTAAAAGCGCGTCTTTCCTGCGGTTGTGCAACAATCCCGCCACGCCCCATAACCTCGACCTCCGTAAGCGCGAAGAGATTAGAATTGTCGGGGCGGCGGAGATATAGCCTAACGAAGCGTGTGCTGACATTGAGCGGAATATTTTCCGTGAGCTCTTTGCCAACCGAAAGTATAGCGGCCTTGCGCCAGTTCCGGCCGTCGTCCGACGTTTGCACCTCTCCAAACAGCGGCCTGTGCAGCCAGTGTATTCGCACTTCGTCTACCGACGCCTCTCGTCCCAAATCGATTGCCAGCCATTGCGCCTTCGAACCATCGGCCAGCCATGCGCTCGAGAAGTATTCGGCCGGCAGTACCCTTTGTTCTTTTCCAGAGTTGTTGAACTGCACCTTTGTGAGTTTCCAATAGGCAGCGCCGGGCATGATGAACTCCACGCGCAGCTACTGTATGCACTCTTCGGAATGGAAATAGGAATATTAATCTCGCGAAGCGGTAGCCTTTCACGCGCCTCGGCCTTGTTCGGGTCGGAGCTCACCATCTGCTGGGTTGCTTCTCCGGGCAGCGAATTGCCTTTGAGACTGCCGATGGTTTTCCAGCTCATTCCGTCGTCGGATGCCTGGATATTGATTGCATATCCCTTCGTTGCCCGATTAGGATAATAGGCCAGCGACGCCTGAACAATCACCTCGTCGGTTAAGACGTCCTTGCCCGTCCAGCTGTAGGATATGAACGTTTTTCCACCGCGCAAGATGTTCGCCGAGTGAATATTGCCGTCGAACGTTTTCTCCTTGTCGCGCAATGACAGTTTCCCCTCGGGTGTTCGCACTTCGAGCGTCACCGGTGTGGTGGTCGACACGATACCGTCGGTTGCCAACTGCGCCGTCAGATTGTAATCCACCGACGACGAGGCCGTGGCAGCCCTGTTCAATGCCAGATTGCGATACGAATTGTCGGGAACAAGATTAGGCGCAAAATTTTCCGACGGTCGGCCCGGATATTTTCCGATGCCGCGTGTGAACTCCGTTTGCGCCGATGCCGCTAAAACAAAAGCGAGCATAAGCATAAGGAAAGATGTTCTCTTCATAAAAATATTTGATTTGAAATGTTTGTTATCCCTACGGAAACGCTGTTCGGTCGACTGAACTAAACACGTATTGCACGATGTTTTCTCCCGTCCACCCCGAAGAGCTGGCACAAATCTAGTCCTATTTTACTCGTCAACCGCAGTAGAGAGCATTATATTTTTCCCAGCTAACATCTTGCCTCATTTCCACCGCCCCCCACGAGGGGTATTTTCTCGTGCATCTTGATATTCGCCTCCCCCGCTATGGTCAACCCGTGCTCGGCGAACCCGAACTCGCTCAAGTTCCGACAGCAACGGATTAATTTTCTTAATATTCGCCCCCCTCGCCATAGTCAACACGTACTCGGCGAACCCGAAAATGCCCCATGTTGTGGAGCTGCATTCTTTTAAAGCCCTTTATACTCATGATTTTTTATTGCCAGAATGATTTTCTGATGTTCAACACCATCGTATGAGTATAAATATAAAGTTTTATGTCTTTCTTCCATGGCAGAAATACATAATACTAACTTTTTTGTCTTTCTTCCACGGCAGAAATACATCCAACTAACTTTTATGTATTTCTTCCATGGCAGAAATACATCCTACTATCTTTTTTGTATTTCTTCCATGGCAGAAATACATCATACAATCATTTTTGTCTTTATTCCATGGCAGAAATACACACAACTATCTATTTTGTATTTCTTCCATGGCAGAAATACATCCTACTAACTTTTTTGTCTTTCTTCCACGGCAGAAATACATAATACAATCTTTTTTGTCTTTCTTCCATGGCAGAAATACAGAAAACGTGGCGGTCGACCTTTTCTCACGTATAATCAACCTTGTTTTTAATCGTGTTGACCCGAAAAACATCGAGAAATGATAAGACTTGGAAATGGAAGATGATAAAAATCCCATCCGAAGAGGAGCCCGACATCCCGGTATCACAAAATCCTCCGCCACCCAATGCCAATTCAACCCGGATGTTAATTCGGACGATACATTCTAACATGTGCAATGTTCAATATGCCCCTATTCCGGACGATACCATCTACCTCGATTGATGTGTGTTCTACCCCAATTGATGTATTCTAGTCCGATTGGTGTGTGTGCTAGCTCGATTGATGTGTTTGTAATCCAATCAAATCCAACTCGGGCTGCAGGCCCGCATGTAGGGACAGACCCCGTGTCTGTCCGTCTCCACGACCCAACAAGGATGCTCCTCGTTGTCTTTTGTCTGCCACCAACGCCAACTCGGGCTGCCGACTGCATAACACATATTGGATTTATCAAATCGTATATGCCTTCGGTTCTGCGAACCGAAGGGGTGATTTTCGGACAGACACGGGGTCTGTCCCTACATGCGGGCCTGCAGCCCGAGTTGGATTTGGGGTATTGAAATAAAGTCTTGGTTAACGTTGCATTTGAGAACTTACGTGTGGGGGGTGTGAGAACTCACGTGGGGGGGTGTAAAAACTTATGTGGAGATATAAAAAAGAGGACCTGGGCTTTTTGCAAAGCTGGTCCTCTCCTGATTTTAATAACATGATTGTTAACCTTTACTTCATTCATCCTCCGCTGAGGATGTATATCTTTTTTTGACTTAGAGACGGTCATTAGTTTCTTTCATGTCGATAAATTGTTGCTGAGAGTCGTAGAACTCGTATTGCAGGAATCCGAGTTTCTGCGAGGCGATGATGTGCACGCCTAATCCGTATTTGAGTTGCCATCTGCGTTTGAGCGAGAATAGGCCGCGGTTTATGTAGGCTGCAACGTAGGGGTGTACGTGGAGGTAGAATTTCGAAATGCCTATTTTGTGAACCATACGGTCTATTTTGCGTTCGAGCTGGTCGGTGAAGAGTATGCTTGAGCGTATCTTTCCCGAGCCGAAGCATGTGGGGCAGTTTTCGTCGACGTCTACGTCCATCACGGGACGTACTCTTTGTCGGGTGATTTGCATTATTCCGAATTTGCTTAGCGGAAGGATGTTGTGCCTTGCTCTGTCTTTCTGCATGGCTTTGCACATTCGTTCGTAGAGCATTTGTCGGTCTTCAGCGAGATTCATGTCTATGAAATCCACGACGATAATTCCGCCCATGTCTCTCAGTCGAAGCTGGCGTGCAAGTTCTTCGGCAGCTCCGAGGTTTGTGTCGAGGGCATTTTGTTCTTGTGCTTTTTCTTTGGTTCGGTTACCGCTGTTCACGTCGACCACGTGCATGGCTTCGGTGTGCTCTATTATGAGGTAGCATCCGTGGCCGTAGTTTACGGTTTTTCCGAATCCCGATTTAATTTGTTTCGTAACGTCGAAGTTGTCGAATATCGGTACTTTGCCGTTATACTTCTTCACGATTCCCGCTCTTTCGGGCGAGATGAGCGAAACGTAGTGTTTGATGGCCGTACAAATTTCCTCGTCGTTCACATATATGTTTTCGTATGTGGGGTTGAAGAGGTCGCGAATCATTGCGACGGCACGTCCGGTTTCCTCGAAGGCCAACTGGGGGCGTTCCTGGGTTTTTTGCAGTTTGGTTATTGCGTCATTCCATCTGTTGAGAAGAACTTTCAGTTCGGCGTCGAGTTCGGCAACTCGTTTTCCTTCGGCCACTGTTCTGACAATTACTCCGAAGTTATTGGGGCATATGCTTTGTATGAGTTGTTTGAGTCGGGCTCGCTCTTCTCCTCGTTTAATCTTCGAGGATACGGTTATCTTTTCTCCGAATGGAATCAAAACCAAATAGCGACCGGCGAACGAAATCTCGCCCGTCATTCTGGGGCCTTTTGTTGATATAGGCTCCTTTATGATTTGCACCATCACTTCTTGTCCTGCCTGAAGTGTGGTTTGAATGCTGCCGTCTTTGGTTATGTCGGGCAATCGGGTTGCTTTTTGAATCGGATATAGTCGTTTGCGGTCGCTTTGAACTTGCTTGATGTATTTCGCAAACGAGTTGAATTGGCTCCCTAAGTCAAGATAATGAAGAAAGGCATCACGTTCATAACCTACATCTACGAAGCAAGCATTGAGCCCTGGCATGAGCTTCTTTACTTTAGCGACATAGATGTTTCCTACCGAAAAATTGGCTTCTCGAGGTTCGCGTTGATATTCCACCAGGCGCTTATCCTCGAGCAATGCAATCGAAATTTCTTTCGGTTGGGCATCGATAATTACTTCGCTTGTCATTCTTCTTTTGTTATTAATAAATGTCGCTCCAAGGGATAATTTAGTGCTCCACTTATTGCTTTTCGTATAAATATAAAAAATCGAGACCTGTCATCGCGTTCCCATGGGGAGGAGTAACATGCGAAGACACGCCCCGTGAATCATGAAAGACTTTTCACAAAAGTACTTTCGGCCGGCGGGGGCTTACTTGCTCTTGTGTCTGTTCTTTCTCAGTCTTTTCTTACGCTTGTGCGTAGCCATTTTGTGACCCTTTTTCTTCTTTCCGTTTGGCATTGCTTGTGTTGTTTTAAATTATTATTGATGTTTGTTTGCTATGAATTATTTCCTCATATCTTCAATAAACACCTTTGCTGGTTTGAAGCTGGGAAAATCATGTGCCGGAATCGTAATAGTAGTATTCTTCGAAATATTACGTGCTGTTTTTTCGGCCCGATGTTTTATTATAAAACTACCGAAACCGCGCAGGTATACGTTTTCTTTCTTTTCCAGCAAACTGTCTTTAATAGTTTCCATGAAGGATTCTATAACTGCCGACACATCTTTTTTAGGTATGCCGGTTGACTCTGCTATCTCATTGATGATATCTGCTTTTGTCATTTCGTTTGATGTATTTTATTTTGATGTTTTACTGTGTTGTATAGCCTTTTACGGCGTGCAAAAATAGTCATTTACAAAAGACTTCAAAAATGTTTTTCATTTTTTCTCAATACGCTTTCGGCTCTACTAAAGGCCTTTTCGGTTTTTGTTACCTTTGTGCCGATTAGATAAAATGTGATGAAAATAGCTATTGGAATAGACGTGGGAATTTCCACAACAAAGATTGTTGGGATTTGCGACGGAAAGGTGGTGAAGCCGCTTAGAATAAAGGCGACCGACCCGATTACTTCGCTCTATGGGGCATTTGGGAAATATTTGTATGATAACCGGATTGAGCTTGTCGATGTGAAGAAGGTTATGCTCACGGGAGTCGGGGCGGCATATGTCGATAAGCCTGTCTACGGTTTGCCCACCAAAAAGGCTGAAGAGTTTCTGGCCGATGGTTTGGGTGCACGATTTGAATCGAAACTGCAAAAGATGATAGTCGTTTCGATGGGTACGGGAACATCTCTCGTGCAATGCGACGATAATAATATCAGGCACATCGGTGGAATCGGAATCGGAGGCGGAACCCTAAATGGATTATCGCGACTGCTGCTCAAAACTGACAACATAAACGAGATTGCTGAACTGGCCAAGAAAGGCGATGTGTCGAAGATTAATCTCCTCATTGGTGATATCTCACAGCATCCGCTGCCAGGCCTGCCCAAGAGTGCAACAGCTTCGCTCTTTGCAAATGCGCAAGGCAACGCCAGCCGTGAAGATATTGCTCTTGGACTCATTTGCATGGTGTTGCAATCCATTGGTTCGGCAACTATCCTTAGTTCGCTCAACAGCGGTATACGTGATTTTGTTCTCATTGGAAACCTAACTCTCCTCCCACAATGCGAATATATTTTCCCGATGATGGAGAAGCTTTACGATGTTCGATTTATAATTCCCAAGCATTCCGAATTCTGCACCGCAATAGGTGCTGCGCTGCAGGCCGAAAAGAAATAAACCAATGCTTATCATCGCAACCATAATAATCTACTTTGCTGTTCTGCTATTAATCAGCCGACTAACATCTCGAACCGCTAATAACGACACTTTCTTTCGAGCCAACCGACGCTCGCCCTGGCCGCTCGTAGCTTTCGGAATGATTGGTGCAAGTATTTCGGGAGTAACTTTTGTCAGCGTGCCAGGAATGGTTATAGACCTCAATATGACCTATCTGCAAACGTGCCTCGGTTTCATCGTCGGCTATTTTATAGTGGCATTTCTTCTTCTTCCCGTATACTATCGACTCAACCTAACCACCATCTACTCCTATCTCAAAACCCGACTGGGACATCGAAGCTATAAAACTGGAGCCGCTTTCTTTATCCTATCCAAAATGGCTGGTGCCGCAGTTAGATTCTATGTTGTTTGCATCATTCTGCAGCAATTCGTTCTCCAACCCTACGGTCTTCCATTCCCGCTAACCGTGAGCATAATGGTTGCCCTCATCTGGCTATACACAAGACGCGGCGGAATAAAAACGCTCGTCATAACCGATACTTTCCAAACACTATGCTTGTTCCTCGCCTTAAGCTTGATAATATATAAGGTAACTTCCGCCCTTGACCTAACCATTCCAGAAGCCATCAAAACCATTGCCGACAGCAAACATTCTGAAATATTCGTGTTCAACGATTGGATGAGCAAGCAGAATTTCTGGAAACAATTCATAAGCGGAATATTCATTGTCATTGTGATGACCGGGCTCGACCAAGATATGATGCAAAAGAATCTCACGTGTCGCACTCTGCGAGAGGCACAGAAAGATATGTGCACCTACGGATTTGCCTTCCTACCGGTAAACCTTCTATTCCTTGCTCTCGGTACACTTCTCGTTTCTTTCTTCAGTCGACAATCGCAGCCACTTCCAACGAGTCCCGACGACCTGATGCTTCTTGCAACAGCTGGAGGATGGCTTGGTTCAACTGTCGTCAGTTTGTTCACCATTGGCGTAGTTGCTGCTAGCTTCTCCAGCGCAGATTCCGCTCTGACAGCTCTCACAACAACCTACTGCGTAGACCTTCGTGAACGTCCGAACGATGAACCATTACGTCGCCGGGCCCACCTAGTTATCTCGGTCATATTCGTAATCTTCATTCTTGCTTTCCGTCTTTTCAACTCAACGAGTCTAATTGACGCCGTATACATCATCTGTTCCTATACCTACGGTCCACTACTTGGCCTATTTGCATTCGGCTCCTCACAAAATATCAAGCGAACGACCGCCTTGTGCCCCATATAGCCATTCTCAGTCCGCTACTTTGTTTCGTCATCGAACAAGCCACCAAAAACCTAACCGACTACCACTTCGGCTACGAACTTCTGATGCTAAACGGTTTTCTCACCTTCGTCGGCCTCTTTATCACCCGCCGGAGGTAGAATCACACATTTATAGCCACATTGTCTCGGGCTACATATGTGCCTTGTTACAAGCCTTTCCCGGCCTTTTATTGATTAGTTCGATTGAGCAATAGAGCGAGACTGTTGTGAACCGAAGAGTGGGCGAATATCTTTGCATCGTCTTTTAGAATCAAACAATTACAAACAATAAAAGCATACTGAATTTATGGAATCAATTATCAATGCACAAGTGCCCGAGTTCAAGGTGCACGCATTTCAAAACGGAGAGTTCAAAGATGTTTCTAACAACGACATCAAAGGCAAATGGGCCATATTCTTCTTCTATCCGGCCGACTTCACTTTTGTGTGTCCCACAGAGCTGGTCGACCTGGCCGAGAAATATGACGAGTTAAAGAAGATGGGCGTAGAAGTGTTCTCTGTTAGCTGCGATACGCATTTCGTGCACAAAGCTTGGCACGATGCTTCAGACAGCATTAAGAAAATCAACTACACCATGCTAGCCGACCCTCTCGGAGTTTTAGCTAAAGGTTTCGGAGTGTTCAAGGAGGATGAAGGCCTGGCCTATCGCGGCACGTTCGTTGTAAATCCTGAAGGTCTCGTAAAATTAGCCGAGGTGCAGGACAACAGCATCGGACGCAACGCTGAAGAACTCGTTCGAAAGGTGAAAGCCGCACAGTTTGTGGAGCAACATCCAGGCGAAGTTTGCCCCGCAAAATGGAACGAAGGACAGCAAACCCTAAGGCCGACCATAGACCTCGTCGGAAAGATTTAAACGAAATAAACCTGAGTTTTTTCATACGATAGACAGAACATTATGAAACTAGAGAGAGGTCTCGAACTGAACCACCCTGTGAAGGAGCATTCAGAACGAGACCTTTCATTTTAAACAGACAAAAGCCATGTTAGATTTAAATATTATCGAGCAAACAAAACAGATTCTTGCAAACCTGGAAGCCGAGTTCACCCTCCGCGCAGAGTACTCCGACAACGATGCGCACGCAACCGAGTTCAAACAATTCGTGACCGATTTTGCCGGCGTTTCCGATAAGATAAACATCCAGTGGCATGAATCTTCCGACGCAAAACTCCTTATAACCATTCTCAAGAATAACCAAGAAACAGGCATAGCATTCAGAGGAATGCCCGAGGGACACGAATATTCGTCACTCCTCCTGGCCTTGCTCAATGCCGACGGGAAAGGAAAGAATCTGCCCGACCCAGCCATCATTGCAAGAATCAAAAACATAAAAGGCACGCTGAAGCTCAAAACATATATGTCGCTCTCGTGCACCAACTGCCCCGACGTGGTTCAGGCACTCAACATCATAGCCCTCAACAACCCCGCTATAACACACGAAACCATCGACGGAGCACTCTTCCAAAACGAAATAAATTCGCTCAACATACAAGGCGTACCGGCCGTATACGCCGAAGGCGAACTACTTCATAGCGGGCGCGGCGATTTAGCTCAGTTACTCCAGAAAATCGAAGACAGATTCGGAGTAGAGAACAATGCCGAAACAGTCGAACATCGATTCGATGTAATCGTGCTCGGAGGTGGACCGGCAGGAGCATCGGCCGCAATATATTCAGCTCGAAAAGGACTCCGAGTAGGCATCGTAGCCGAAAGAATAGGCGGACAGGTGAACGACACCAGCGCGATTCAGAACCTTATATCCGTTACCGAAACAAACGGAACAAAGCTCGCCGCCAACCTGCGCGAACATTTGCAAGCCTACAACGTGCAACTATTTGAACACCGAACCATAACTGCCACACAACTCAAAGGCGGTCAAAAACGAATCACCGCACGAGGAGGCGAAACCTTCATCGCACCAGCCGTAATCATAGCTACCGGAGCAAGCTGGCGCCGACTCAATCTCGAAAACGAGGAAAAATACATCGGACGCGGCGTGCACTTCTGCCCGCATTGCGACGGACCATTCTATAAAGGAAAAGACGTAGTCGTGGTAGGAGGTGGAAACTCCGGACTCGAAGCCGCCATCGACCTCGCCGCCATCTGCCGCAAGGTAACCGTCTTTGAATTTACCGACACATTCCGAGCCGACGAAGTGCTCAAAAACAAAGCACTCCAAACGCCCAACATAAGTCTGCACACCAACACACAAACAACCGGACTCATCGGCGACGACCAAAGTCTGAGCCTCGTCACCTATCGCAACACCGTTACAGCCGAAGAAGACGCCATCGAAGTCGACGGAATATTCATCCAGATAGGCCTCTCGCCCAACAGCAAAATCTTCGCAAACGAATTGCAACTCACCCAGCGTGGCGAAATCGAAATCGACGCCTCATGCCGCACCGGCATCCCCGGCGTTTATGCAGCCGGCGACGTAAGCACCGTGCCCTACAAACAAATCGTCGTAGCGATGGGCGAAGGAGCCAAAGCCGCCCTCTCGGCCTTCGACGACCGCATGCGCGGTATTATTCCCAGCGAATAAAAATTTAAACTAGATAGCTCAAAGCAATTCTTGAAAAAGGTTATTGGTACTTCTTCAAGGTTCGAAGAGTTCTTATGATTAGGTAATTAATTATTTCATTCTCTCATTTTCAGGATCCACCCCTAACACCGACCGTCGATTCCCATAAAAAGGAGTCGGCGGTTTTTATTTTGGTCTGGCGAACCAGAAAATCACGTGAGTTCGATATCAGATAACGGAACGGCACCCCAAAATCCAATCCCAACGCCAACTCGGGCTGCAGCCCGCATGTGTAGGGACAGACCCCGTGTCTGTCCGAGAGAATCACCCCTTCGGTTCTGCGAACCGAAGGCATATGCGATTTGATAAATCCAATATGTGTTATGCAGTCGGTAGCCCGAGTTGGCGTTGGTGGCAGACAAAAGACAACGAGGAGCATCCTTGTTGGGTCATGGAAGCGGACAAAGACAACGAGGAGTGGAGACGGACAGACACGGGGTCTGTCCCTACATGCGGGCCTGCAGCCCGAGTTGGATTGGATTGGGATTACAAACACATCAATTGAGCTAGAAAACATCAATTGGGCTAGCACACGCATTAATTGGACTAGCACACACATCGAATCGAGCTAGAATACATCAATTGGGGTAGATTGTATCGCCCGGAATAGGGGCATATTGAACATTGCACATGTTAGAATGTATCGTCCGAATTAACATCCGGGTTGAATTGGCATTGGGTGGCAGAAGAGTTTGTGATATCGGGATGTCGGGCTCCTCTTCGGATGTGGTTTCTATCATCTTCTGTTTCCAAGTCTTATCATTTCTCGACGTTTTTCGGGTCAACACGATTAAAAACAAGGTTGATTATACGTGGAAAAAGGTCGGCAGCCGTGATTTTTT
>NZ_BAKH01000049.1 GCF_000614105.1 Prevotella micans DSM 21469 = JCM 16134 | reverse complement strand
CAGTGTAAGTCGAAAAAATAGTCTCTGCCGGGTACTTGCACGCGGTGTAAGTCGAAAAAATAGTCTCTGCCGGGTACTTGCACGCGATGTAAGTCGAAAAATAGTCTCTGCCGGCACTTACATCACGTGCAAGTCGAAAAAATAATCTCTGCCGGAAGTTACATGCAGTGCAAGACTCGAAATAATCTATATTCAGCCAGATGCCCTGATAACGAGCGGTGAAGTGTGGAATGAGATAACTAATAACTCTAACTCACGCATAAATACGTATCTTTGGAGTGCCTCTCTAAACCTCGCCCATTTACGTGTGAAGGAGGAGAGACGATAGCCGAAATAAATAAATCAAAAAACAAAGCTTATGAGTTACCTAAAATTCGAGAAGGCGATGATGACCAATCTACAGGACTCGCTGCCGAGAGAATTGCTCAGAACAAACAGGTCGGGAGCCTATTCGTGCTCCACAATTGTTGATTGTAACACTCGGAAATATCACGGTTTGCTGGTGGTGCCCGTACCAGGAATGGACGACGATAACCATGTGCTGCTTAGCTCGCTCGACCCAACGGTTATTCAGCATGGAGCGGCTTTCAACTTGGGATTACACAAATATCAGGGCGATAATTTCAGTCCGAAAGGACATAAATATATTCGCGAATTCGATTGCGACAAGGTTCCTACAACCGTCTATCGAGTAGGCGGAGTGGTGCTAAAGAAGGAAGTTGTTTTTCAACATTACGAAGACCGTATTCTTATTCGCTACACGCTTGTCGACGCAAATTCTCAAACCACGCTTCAGTTTCGCCCCTTCCTCGCTTTCAGAAGCGTTAGGCAGTTCACACACGAGAATTCGGTTGCAAGTCGCGACTACAAAGAGGTCGATAACGGAATAAGCACCTGCATGTATGAAGGCTATCCGCAGCTATTTATGCAGTTCTCGAAAAAAAACGAGTTCCGCTTCGAACCCTATTGGTATCGCGGTCTGGAATATCCCAAAGAACAAGAACGCGGTTATGCCTCGAACGAAGACCTCTACGTGCCGGGCTATTTCGAGATGACTATTCGTAAGGGCGAAAGCATTGTCTTTTCAGCCTCGACGTCCGAAACCTCCACTTCGAAGCTTAAGAAGATATTCGATAAGGAGATTGAAACACGCAGTCCGCGCGATAATTTCTTCCACTGTCTGGTTAATGCCGCCCACCAGTTTCATAATCGTGAAGCAAACGACGACCGATATATCTTCGCCGGCTATCCATGGTTTAAATGCCGAGCGCGCGACCAGTTCATTTCTCTGCCAGGGCTCACGTTGAGCATCGAAGAACAGAACTATTTCGAACTAGTTATGCAAACAGCCGAGCGCGGATTGCGAGAATTCATGGAAGGCCGGGAACTAACGGTGAAGATTTATGAAATCGAAAAACCCGATGTTCCGCTGTGGTGCATCTGGGCCATTCAACAATATGCCCGCGAAGTGGGTCGCGAACGCTGCGAAAAACTCTATGGCAAACTGCTCAATGACATCGTTAAGTTCATTGAATCAGGCTCGCATCCGAATCTGTCTCTAGAAAAGAACGGACTGCTTTATGCCGACGGAAAAAACGAAGCTATCACGTGGATGAACTCAACCGTGAACGGCCGACCGGTAGTACCACGCTCGGGATTCATTGTAGAATTCAACGCACTTTGGTTCAACGCACTGAAATTTGTTGCGTCGATGGCTACACTTCGAGGCGACGACAGTAAGGCCGAACACTACGAACAGCTGGCCGAGAAATGCAAGGCGTCGTTCGTCGAAACATTCCTGAACGACTATGGTTATCTCTACGATTATGTGGACGGAAATATGATTGACTGGAGCGTTCGGCCAAACATGATTATCGCCGTAGCACTCGATTATTCACCCCTCGACGAAAAGCAGAAGAAAGGTGTACTCGACGTTTGTACACGCGAACTTCTCACACCAAAAGGATTACGGTCGCTATCTCCCAAAAGCGGCGGCTATAACCCAATGTATGTTGGCGAACAAACGCAACGCGATTATGCCTATCACCAGGGAACAGCTTGGCCATGGCTCGGAGGATTCTATCTCGAAGCCTGTCTGAAACTATATAAACGCACACGGCTTAGCTTCGTCGAAAGACAAATGGTGGGCTATGAAGACGAAATGTATCAGCACTGCATAGGAACGTTGCCCGAACTCTTCGACGGTAATCCACCATTCCGTGGTCGAGGTGCCATCTCATTCGCAATGAATGTAGCCGAAGTTCTCAGAACGCTTGAACTCTTAGAAAAATATAAATACTAAACAGAGGAGGAAACAATAGATATGAAAGTTTTAATGTTCGGCTGGGAATATCCTCCACATGTCTATGGAGACTCGCCACAGCCAATTTCGGAATCTCAGAAGGATTGCACGCTCAGGGTGACATCGAAACTACACTCTGTTTGCCGCATCCGTTCGGCGACGAAGACCACACATTTGCCAATATCGTCGCAATGAACTGTGTTCCGATTTCCTATCGTGATGTTAACGAAGAATACATCAGGAATCGTGTGGGAAACATCATGGAGCCGGAACTCTACTACAGATTGCGTGAACACATCTATGCCGACTTCAATTATATGAACGTGAACGACCTCGGTGCAATGGATTTTGCAGGAGGATATCCGGCCAATCTGCATGACGAGATAAATAACTACTCCATAATTGCCGGTGTAGTGGCTCGCACACTGGATTTCGATATAATCCATGCTCACGACTGGCTAACCTATCCAGCCGGACTGCACGCCAAAAGCGTCTCCGGTAGGCCGCTCTGCATACACGTGCACGCAACCGATTTCGATCGCTCACGAGGAAAAGTCAATCCAACCGTCTATTCTATCGAAAAAGACGGAATGGACAATGCCGATTGTATCATGTGCGTGTCCGAACTAACCCGGCAAACTGTAATAAATCAATATCATCAAGATCCACGTAAAGTTTTCACTGTCCACAACGCTGTCTATCCGCTTAAAGATGAAATAGCAGCCATTCCACGTCCTGATCATCGAGATAAGGAAAAGATAATTACCTTCCTGGGCCGGCTAACTATGCAGAAAGGACCGGAATATTTCGTCGAAGCCGCCAATATGGTATTGCATCGAACACGCAACGTGAGATTCTGTATGGCTGGCTCAGGCGACATGATAGACCAGATGATTTATCTTGCAGCCCAGAGAGATATAGCCGACCGATTCCACTTTCCCGGATTCATGCGAGGAAACGAAGTCTATGAATGCCTTAAAAGCTCCGATGTCTACGTCATGCCATCCGTAAGCGAACCCTTCGGTATCTCACCTCTTGAAGCGATGCAATGCGGTACTCCAACCATTATTTCAAAACAAAGCGGATGTGCCGAAATCCTCCAGAATTGCATTAAAACAGACTATTGGGATATACATGCAATGGCCGACGCAATGTATTCCATCTGTCATAACGAAAGCCTGTTCAGCTATCTCTCAACCGAAGGAAAACGCGAAGTAGACCAAATAACATGGGAGAAAGTAGGCGCATGGATAAAAGAACTCTATTTGCGCACTCTCGGATGGGTATAAAACACAAGGAAATAATAACACTCAAAAATAGAAAACAGCAATGAAGACAATATGCTTATATTTCGAAATACACCAGGTGATACACCTCCGTCGTTACCGATTCTTCGACATCGGAACCGACCATTATTACTATGACAACTACGAGAACGAACGCTCCATAGCAGACATCGTTGAACGTAGTTACATGCCCGCTCTAGACACACTGCACCAAATGATCCTCGACGGTGGAAAATATTTCAAATTGGCTTTCTCGCTTTCAGGTGTAGGCATCGAAAGCCTAGAACAATATGCTCCACAAGTACTGGAAAAGCTATCACAGCTAGCCGAAACTGGATGTGTTGAATTCCTCGCCGAACCATATTCGCATGGACTAGCATCACTCGCTAACGAAGAAAGCTTCAAGGACGAAGTGAAACGCCAATGTAAAAAGATTGAAGAATATTTCAACCAAACTCCCAAAGTGCTCCGTAACTCATCTCTCATCTACAGCAATGACATTGGTGTTCTGGCTACTCAGATGGGGTTCAAAGGTATGCTTACCGAAGGTGCTAAACATGTTCTAGGATGGAAAAGTCCGCACTATCTCTATCATTGCATAGATGCACCTAAGCTCAAACTCTTGTTGCGCGATATCACCATGAGTGACGATATATCGCTCCGATTCGCAAACACCGAATGGGAAGGCTATCCGCTTTTCGCTGATACTTTTGTCGACCGAATAGCCGCTCTCCCTGACGAAGAACAGTTCATCGGACTTTTCATGGACCTTACCGCACTTGGCATTTCGCAACCTCTTTCGAGTAATATCCTGGATTTCCTAAGAGCAATACCAGTATATGCTAAGCAAAGAGGTATAAACTTTTCTACACCCACAGAAGTGTGTATGAAAATGAAAAGTATCAGTCCGCTTGACGTACCAGACATTCTCAGCTGGATGGACGAGGAACGCGATGTGAGCACATGGCTTGGAAATCCCATGCAACGTGAGGCCTTTGAAAAACTATATAGCGTAGCCGACCGTGTACGTATTACCAATGACCCGCGCCTCAATCAGGATTGGGACTATCTACAGGCGAGCAACAACTTCCGATTCATGTCGACCAAATCCACAAATGTTGGCATCGACCGCGGAATCTACAGCAGTCCGTTCGATGCCTTCACAAACTACATGAACATCCTCGGTGATTTTATCAACCGCGTGAATAACCTATATCCAGAGGAGATAGACAACGATGAACTCAATAGTCTTCTCACCACAATCCGCAATCAAGGTGAAGAAATAGAGATGAAAGAAAAAGAAATCTCCCGCCTGCAAGCCAAGATAGAGGAATACGAAACTGAACAGATAGAATCTTCATCGAAGTCGATATCCCGTAAACCGTCAACTCGAAAGTCTGCTCCGAAGAAGAAATCTACCACGAAAGAATCCTCTTCTAAGAAATAGAGAACATCTTAACCTGATTCACAGGAGAGAGGACGTGCCTATTGACACATTCTCTCTCCTTTCATATATTACCTTTGTAGGCATGATTAATCCACATATTACACGGCAGACAATCCGAATAATCGTTATCTTGATATTGGTGATTTTAGCCGCATACATCATTTACAGAATAATACCACCGACTGAAAGGCATATCCAAGAATGTCAGGTGAACATAGAGCAACGGTCACACTACGAACTTGAAGTCGATAACAGGGCGGTGGCTTATTTCGCCGATTATGCTGACTCGACCTTCACTGGCGGAAGTACGAAGAAAGATTCAATCGTCTCCCGTCGCATTTACCTGAAAGGCTATTGGGTGAATCGGTTGAATTTCCTGCCGTCGTGCTTCGGCCGGATCGTTACGCAATGGCGGGGGCGCGTCGGGAATAGTGAATCTCAAAAGCGACAAACTGCACGGTATTCTGCGAAAAATATTTATCAAAATCGACAATGAACTGGGTGGACTCGAGGCGCAACACAATGAGTTGCGATATTATCTGAGGATTCACAACGTGCAAGATTATGGATACAACTCTATCGCTGCTTATGAGCAGACGGTTGTGCATAGAATGGATTCTCTTGCTAAACTAATAAAGGTACTTCGGGCGATAAAGCCCGGGAATAAACTCCGGGTAAGGCAGATAAATAATTATTTTGTGGGTAAAGAATCATGTAACCGATTGGCTATTTATCCCAGTGCCGGGGCGATTCTTTTGCAGACCCAGCATAAACGTACACCTCTGCGTATACACACCCGACTTACGCCGAGCGATGCGCTCGAATTGTTGAAAAAACTGAGTAGCACACCCGAAAGGTGTAGTATGTTGGCGGAGATGTCATTGAATGCGATTGCTGATTCGGCGGGATTCTACATCGGTGAAACGAAAGGAGGAAAGCCCGAAGGCTATGGACAACGCTACGGACGAAATGGCAGCTACTACGAAGGTCATTGGGTTAAAGGAATGCGTGACGGATTTGGATTCTATATCGCTCCGTATGAATATCTTCAGGCTGGTGAATGGAAAGCGAATGTTTTCAAAGGTGAACGTCTAACCTATACGGCCGAACGAATTTACGGCATTGACATCTCGCGGCATCAACACGAACAGAAAGGTAAACTCTACGATATCAACTGGGATAAGCTGCGAATAACTCATCTTGGAACGCTAAGCAATAAGAAAATAAAAGGACGGGTTGATTATCCAGTGTCCTTTATCTACATCAAATCTACTGAAGCTGTACGGTGCTCAATGCCTACTATGCTACCGATTATAAGCAGGCCAGAGTACATGGAGTGCGTACCGGAACCTATCACTTCTTCTCTACAATATCGCCTGGTTCTGCACAAGCCGAATTTTTCTTGCGGAATAGCATGCTGAGCAAAGGTGACATGCCGCCTGTACTCGATGTGGAGCCCACCGATTGGCAAATCAAGCATATGGGAGGACCGGAGGTTTTGTTTAGAAGTGTCAGGGCATGGATGGAAAAGGTGACAAAGCGTACTGGATGTCGACCGGTGCTTTACATCAGTCAGAGTTTCACGAAGAAGTATCTTCCTTTAGCCCCCGACCTGGCCGACAACTATCTCGTTTGGATAGCACGATACGGTGAATATAAACCTGACATAAAACTGGCTTATTGGCAGCTAAGTCCAGACGGTAGAATAAGCGGTATTCATGGCGATGTAGACATCAACGTCTTCAACGGTTACGAAAACCAGTATCACAACTTCCTTAAAAAGCATTGTGTGAAATGAATCGAGGGAAACTAACTTTGCAAACAATAAAAAGGTAGAGTAAATGAATGACGATTTCGACATAAGAGAAAAACAACTCACAGCAGGAGAGAAAGAATTCGAAAATGCTCTGCGCCCGCCTAATTTCGACGACTTCAGGGGGCAGCAAAAGATTGTTGAAAACCTGCGTGTGTTTGTCGAGGCTGCAAAATATCGAGGCGAATCGCTCGACCACACCCTCCTGCATGGGCCGCCAGGATTGGGTAAAACAACCTTGAGTAATATCATTGCAAATGAACTCGGAGTGGGATTCAAAATCACTTCTGGCCCAGTACTTGACAAGCCGGGCGATTTAGCTGGCATACTCACCTCGCTCGAAACGAACGATGTTCTTTTCATTGACGAAATCCATCGTCTATCCCCTGTAGTCGAGGAGTATCTTTATTCTGCGATGGAGGATTATCGCATAGATATCATGATTGACAAAGGCCCATCTGCACGCTCAATCCAAATAGATCTCAATCCGTTTACTCTTGTTGGGGCAACAACGCGCAGCGGTTTGCTCACTGCCCCTCTCCGGGCGCGTTTTGGAATAAACCTTCATTTGGAATACTACGACCCCGAAACGCTTCAGCACATTGTCAACCGTTCAGCACGCTTACTTAGAGTCCCAATCGAATCTGAAGCCGCTGTTGAAATAGCTCGTCGTTCGCGTGGCACACCTCGAATATGCAACTCGCTCCTGCGGCGAGTGCGCGATTTCGCTCAAGTGAAGGGCAACGGCAAAATTACGTTTGAAATAGCACGGCTTTCACTGCAATCACTCAATATAGACCAATACGGACTTGACGAGATAGATAACAAGATTCTTCTCACCATAATCGATAAATTCCGCGGTGGTCCAGTTGGCATATCGACTATAGCTACAGCAATAGGTGAAGATTCTGGTACAGTTGAGGAGGTTTACGAACCCTTTCTCATTATGGAAGGATTCATTAAGCGTACTTCTCGCGGCCGTATGGTAACTCCGTTGGCCTATCGTCATTTGGGCAAAAATATCTACGACTCAGACATAATCCAACCCGGCTTGTTCAACTATTAACATATTCTATGTTCTTTGATTTGAGAGCACACGGACGAAAAAATCCATGTATCACTGCGAAAAAGCTCCCAGACAAATTATATAATTCATCATATCAAAAAATAAATCTGCGTTTTATGCTTTATCCTATTCCGTGTCTTATTCTAGTCCTAGTTTGTGAATTTTGCAGTTGTTGATTATCCGATTAATGTGGTTTATTAGGTCGGAGATGAGTTTTTTGTATGCCTGGGTAGTAAATGTTGTTTTATAAACGATTAACTTTTTAAAAATATATTTTTCCCACTGCGTCGCAAAATTGGGAGCTGTTGAAAATAGTGTAGGATAGGCTGCATGAATCTGGTGAGGAAACGGGCCTGAGGACGGTTGCCTTCAATACTGATTGAGGAATAGGTTATGTAGAGACGTTTGCGGGCGCGGGATAGACCTACATAGAATTTGCGACTGTCTTCTATTATGGCCATAGGGGTAGCAATGTGGGAACGGGTAGGGTAGCAACCATCAACAGCATTGACGACGATGACGTTGTGGAACTCCATACCCTTGGCCTTGTGGAGGGTAACTATGAAAAGGCGGTCGGTCATTGATGAACTACCGCAGATGTCGGATTCTCTAAGGCTGTTGATGTCGATTATATGGGCGGTGAATTGCTCATATAGCGAGGGGGTAGTGCAGGGGTCTATCATGTCGTGGTTGAGGTAGTTGATGATTCGTGGCAGATTGTCGAATTTTTCGATGTATTTTTCTGCGAGTAGGTATTCGTAGAACTCGTTGAGTTGGTTTGTTAGTGATGATTCGGCATTACGCAGATAGAGATTCCGACGGGTTTGGAGATAGCGGTTAGCATATCTTTTTCGTAAGATTGAGATGTGTTCCTGAACGCGTTTGTGACTAATGAATTGTTGTTGACTGTCGATAATTTTGGCTGCTTTGCGATGGCAATATACAACAAGACTACAAGTTGCATGTACGTCGGCATCGGCAAGATGTGAGTTCTCACCTTCTAGGTTTAGTATAGTTAGTAGAGTTTTGAGTTTATATTCGTGTAAGTGAGGTTCGAGAAGGCGGATGAGCTTGAGGGAATCGAAATATTTGGGGCATTGCTGGCGTAGGTCAATGTGTGGAAGATAGCGCTCTAGGTTGTGGATGAGTATGTTGTAGTCGTAGTCGGCGTTGTGTCCGATCAAGGGTCGGCGACCAACGTAGTTAATGAATTGTTGTAGGGCATCGGCATGGTCGTGTAGGGTGTTGTGTTTCATTTCCTCGATGATAGGATTTTCGATATCGCCTAGCTTTCGTGGTATTTTACGTTGGGTGGCAATGAATATATTGAATTCGGAGCCTTCGACTATTTGGCCATGACGTAAGGTTACGGCGGCGATTTGTAGAATATCATCCTCGAAGATGTTTAGGCCGGTTGTTTCGGTGTCGAATATAACAATTTCTCTATTCTCATATTCTTCGTAGAAATCTTGAACATAGGTACTGTTATCGTAGATCAGGAAGTCGGTTGGCAGTATGGCGCGATCGCTTAGTGCACGGATGAAGTTGCGTGATGCGGTGGTAGTTTCGAACACTTTTAGCCCCTTGAATAGCCTGACCCACGCAATAAGGTTATCTTCGTTAGCGAGCACGTTGAGGTGGGCTAAGAGAAGCTTTACTTCGTCGGACGAGAAGAGGTCGGTACCCGATACTTTGAAATGTGGTAGGTTATGACTGTCAAGTACTTTACTCATGGCGTCAGCTTCGCGATTTGAAGTTACAATTATGGCAGTGGTTTCTTTATCGTTTTGGGAGAATCTACTGGCCAGATTAGCTACTTCTTGCATTTCAGTTTCTATGGTGTCGCATTCAATCAATCGTAGCTCGTCGCCTGATTTTTTTGGCGCATAGGTAGTCGTGGGTAGCAGATTCCTGTCGATATTCAGTACTTTTTCAGCGTAGTGATTAAATACTTCGAGGAGATAGGCTGGGGAGCGGTGATTCACATTGAGGTAGTGCACGTGGCCGGCACAACGTTCTTTTAAGTCATTGAGCGTTTCGGTTTTGGCACCCATGAAAGAGTAGATGGCTTGCTGCTCGTCGCCTAAATAAACAGTCGTTGCACCTTCGGGAGCGGTGATAGCATCGATGATTGCGAGTTGTAAGGGATTCAAGTCTTGCACCTCATCCACCTGTACCCAGGGATAACGCTTATATTTCCCGATAGAGTCCGATCGCATAGCATCGTAGGTGAGAAGAAGCAGGTCTTCGAAATCGAGCAGGTTGTTTGCTCGTTTATCGCTTTTATAGCGATAGGCAAGTGACATCTTACGCAGGAAAAGCTCTATTATCTGTCGTGTCTTGAAATCGTAAACTCCCTCTTTAGCTGCATCCAGATAGAAATCGGTATTCTCGAAGATGTCTATCATAGCTTTTGCGTCGAACGTCATGCGGTGCGCCTTGCATATACTTCGCATGGCTAGGATATCGTTTGGCTTAACACATTCGGGATGTATACGCAAATGACGAGGATGTTTGTGGATTATTTGATGCATTAATCCCGCTAGTTGAATAATTTCGGCATACATTCTGCGCCGCCCCGGATTCGCGATAATAGCATGTTCGTCCTCGTTAGTGTATTGAGTAATGACTCCGATCGCATCGTTATCGTCAAGCATCGAGCTTCCTGCTGGTACGACTGCATGTTTATAAAGAAACCTGGAGCAATAGCGATGTACATTTCCAACATAAACCTCTTCTGCTCCTTTATCACCGAGGATTGACCGAATGCGTTCGCGAATCACTCGTGCTGCCCGGTTAGTGAATGTTACGCAGAACATGTCGGTGTACTTTATTCCTTTATCATGTGCGTAGCGTATCCGCTCTGTAAGAATCTGAGTTTTACCACATCCCGGAGGCGACATCACAAAATGATAACTATCTTGCGCTTCAATTGCTTCTATTTGGCTTGGGTCTGGTATCCATGATTTGTTGTAGTATCTGTCGTTGATTTTCATTGCAGTAGTTTATAGTTGACTTTCATTGAGTAGTATATAAATAAAAAAGGAATACCTCTTAAACGAAGCATTCCTTTTGCGGTCGTACGAGACTTGAACTTGATTCTGTAACACCTTGTATCACAACTATTTTTATCGGTCTCATTCATCTATGTAACCAAATTGTAGCCACTATAGAGTATTTTGAGAGTACTTAAATAATTAGCTCTACTGACATCACCTATGTCATTTCGGGTACAAAGGTACATAAAAAATGAACTGCCGCCAAATATTTGATTGAAAATCTTTTAGAAAGATTCCGGCTACAATTTCAGTGCACGGTGCAAGCCCTTATATATAAAAGGGACTTGCACCGTGCACTGACGGTCTATGCCGTGTGAAAAGCAACAAAAATTGCAAATGGTTTCATATTGCCAACATTGGCAATTTAATATTCTAAAAAAAGGTTTATTTCTTTAGAACTTTGCATTTGAAAATCAATTTAATACACAAAATGGATAAGAAGATGATACCTCAAGAGAGAGAGGGACGCTTGTTTATCGTGCTTCCCACTCTTGAAATCATGCTGTCTTCTTGCGATAACAGCAAGATGAGAGCCCAAGTTGCTGGTATGGAGTATTCCAATTTTAGGAAGCATTGCAAAATGCAGACAGATTTGAGAATTGACACCTATACCAAATGTGCCTCGGCATTCGATATGGATGTGCTTCTTTTGCATCTTCCCAAAGGAATGATAGAATCTTTGGTGCATACCACCGAAGACAAAGACCATCGTTTCTTTACAATTGAAAAAGAAGATCTCATCTTTTTGTTGAACAGGCTCTGTCAGGTAGATCACAAAAGAATGATTCAGCATATCATATTTCTTGCCAACCGTATAGTAAAAAAGCAAGACTGCATATATACATTTCATGATTTGATAGAAGCAATCGAGGAACTTATTCAAAAACTGATGCGTGATGACAGAGAATAACATGCTTCCTGCTACCCTTTTGGAGGAAATACATTCCTTGAAAGAGAGCATGGATCGAATTGCAAGCTTCATTCTTGAACTGAAACAGGACTATGCCGTGTTAGAAGAAAAGATTGAACTGAACTCTTCCGATGTCCTGCGGCTTCTAGGCATATCCAGAGCTTCACTGGCGCGATGGAGAGACAGCAAGGTTGTCCCTTATCGCTATGTTTCCTGCAATCATGTGGTTTATCCCTTCAAAGGACTGTACATTGCAATCAAGACGGGGCGTGCTTCCTTCAAAGGCTTTCGTAGAGTGGAAGCACTTCAAAGGCTCAATGCCTACAAGGACGGTATCCAGAAAGGATATATGGGAGATTCACAAATTTTGTTTGAGGAACTATGAACATTAAGGAAGAAATCTTGGAACACACAAACAGAGGACTGGAAGTCTTCAGTTTCTATATACCGATTGATTTTGTTCCCAAACGGAATTTTCGGAATCCGCTATATGAGGACAAACGGGCTTCCTGCAATATCTATTTTGACACGAGGTCGAAGTGCTATCGCATGAAAGACTTCGGTAACGAAATGTATTCCGGTGACTGTTTTTGGTTTGCAGCCGCAATACAAGGCTTGGATATACGGAGGGATTTTATGAAAGTGCTGAAGATGATTATCAATGACCTGCAACTGAACATTTCATTGCCGTACAATGATTGGGGCGAGAAAAGCAAGTCGAATGCCAATATTCTTCCCAAACCTCCCACATCCGTGGATGCCAATAAGCAGGTAGGCTCCAAGAAATGGTTCAGGATCGCAGAACAATCTTACAAGGATAACGAACTTGAATTTTGGAAACGATACGGTATCGGGACGAAAACCCTGCAGCGCTTTCAGGTCAAGTCCATAGCCCGTTTTGAGTCGGTTTCAAACCAAGGAAAGGCATATACCATTTATTCTTCTTCGGAAGAACCGATGTTCTGCTATGCTATGAGGAACTTTGTTAAAGTGTACCGTCCATTCAGTAAAATGCGGTTTTTGTATGGAGGAGAAAAAGTGGAAGATTATGTGTTCGGCTTTGAACAGCTGCCCAACAAGGGCGACATACTCTTCATCACGGGTGGAGAGAAGGATGTGCTTTCCCTCTCCGCCCATCATTTCAATGCCATCTGTTTCAACAGTGAGACTGCACAAATCCCTGAAAGCATAATCGAGAGCCTGCTGCTTCGTTTTCGCCACATCATTCTCTTATACGATACGGACGAGACCGGACTCAGGGAGGCTGAACGGCAAGCGGAAGTTCTGTCCGCTTATAAGGTCCTTACCCTGACGCTCCCCCTTCAAGGCATCAAAAGTGAGAAAGACATATCCGATTACTTTGCCTTAGGACATAATGAAAAAGAATTGAGAGGGTTGCTGTCAACCATGCTCTCCCAAATTTATACACAGACCATCATGATGCTACGTTCATGTGAAATAGACTATGACAATCCCCCCGATGCTTCAAAGTCCGTTGTGACAGTGAATGGCGTACCGTTGGGGACACAAGACAATCTGTTTTGTATTACGGGCGGCGAAGGTACGGGCAAAAGCAATTATGTGGCTGCCATTCTTGCTGGGACATTAGGAACAGAACGGTTACCTTCCGAGAGGACATTGGGATTGGAAATTACGCCCAACCCTAACGGCTTGGCGGTATTACACTACGACACGGAACAGTCCGAGGCACAACTGCACAAAAATTTGGGTAAGACCTTACAACGTGCTTCATTGAAAACTGTACCAGAGTTTTACCACTCCCTGTACCTTGCCTCGCTCTCCCGTAAGGACAGATTGAAACTTATCCGTGAGAGCATGGATTTGTTTCACCACAAGCATGGAGGCATCCATCTTGTGGTGATTGATGGTATAGCCGACTTGATACGCTCCGCCAACGATGAAACGGAAAGTATTGCCATTGTAGATGAGTTATACCGTTTAGCTGGCATATATAATACTTGCATCATCTGCGTGCTGCACTTTGTGCCGAATGGCATTAAGCTCCGTGGTCACATCGGTTCCGAGCTGCAACGCAAGGCAGCAGGTATCCTCTCTATAGAGAAAGATGACAATCCGGAATACTCGGTGGTAAAGGCACTGAAAGTCCGTGACGGAAGTCCGCTGGACGTTCCGATGATACTCTTCGGGTGGGACAAGGTGGGGATATGCACGTCTATCGTGGAGAAAAATCGAAAGAGGATAAGGAGAAACGAAAGACCGATGAGCTTATTGCCGTTATTAAAGAGGCTTTCCGAAGTTCTCTCAAACTCTCATACCAAGAACTGTGTGAGGTTCTGATACGTGAAATGGAAATCAAGGACAGAACTGCGAAGAAATATATTGCCTATATGAAAGAGCAACGTATCTTGACACAAGATGTAAATGGAAACTATCAAAAAGGAGAACTATGCCATACTTAGACCATCAGCCTGAAGATACATGGCAGAAACGCCTGTTTGATAAACTGAAGAATGTGGAAGATAAGCTCGACCGTTTGCTCGTCCTGCGGGAACAGGAAATAGATACAACCGTTCACCCTCCATTGAAACCGGAATACTTGGACATCATCGATGTTTCCAAAATCTTGAAGGTGGAACAAAAAACTGTTTACAACTGGGTTTGGGCAGGAAAAATCCCCTATCTTAAGGCCAATGGACGTTTGTTGTTTTTACGCGAGGAGATAGATGAAATGGTACGAAAACGGGAGGAATGGTAGGTGTTTTGGATATACTGCTCCTCTTTTTGTTGTGTAAATACTTGCATTTACACAACAAAAAGAGTACCTTTGCACCAAAAACGGGCAAGTATGACAAGTAAGACAATAAGGCAAAAGGTTTTGGGCTTTGAGGAAGGTAAGGTCTTTCGTATGGAAGATTTGAAACTTTCGCGTGCAGAACAGAATGCAGCCGTAGTTGCCTTGGGACGGCTTGTTCAAGAAGGAACGATAGAGCGGTTGAATCCGGGTGTTTATTACAAGCCCAAGCAAACGAAGTTTGGAATTGTTGGTCCGGCGCTGGAAGAACGGTTCAAGGATTTACTTTACAAGAACAACATTCCGATTGGTTATTTGACAGGTCTCTATGCCTTTAACTTATTGGGATTGACAACACAACAGTCAACGATGATTGAAATTGGAACGAACTTCCTCAGCCGAAACCGAAGACGAGGGATATATGCCATACGATTCGTTTTGCAGAAAAATATGATTACCCGGGAAAATATTGAGCTATTACGATTGTTGGATTGCTTAAAGTGGATAAAAAAAATACCCGATACGGCTATTGACAAATCGTATTCACTCCTTAAAACCAAAGTGAATGGGTATAGCCAGAAGAGGAAAAAACTCTTGGTGGAGCTTGCTATGAGATATTCTCCGCTTACGCGAGCCTTATTAGGCTCTATGCTCGACGAGGAGCCTTTGGCTGCAGAACTGCATCGTACATTAAGTCCACTGACGCGATTTAGGATTGGACTCTCATCAAAATCAATTTCCAATCAATGGAACATAGAATGAAAGAATTACATTTAGAGCCGGAACTGTTTGTGGACCTTGTTCATGCAACTTCAGATGCTTTGGCCATCCCTGTCCAACTGATAGAGAAAGACTATTACATATCAGCGGTACTCCGATTATTATCCAAGAGTGCCTATGCCTCGCAAATAGTGTTTAAGGGTGGAACTTCATTGTCCAAGGCATATCAACTCATCAACCGATTTTCAGAGGATGTCGATTTCGCTGTCATCAGTGAGCAAATGAGCGGCAACCAAGTCAAAACGCTCCTGTCGCATCTCATGAAAGAAGTAACAGCAGGTTTGAGGGAAGACAAAGAATTTTCTGATATATCCAAAGGTTCGAAATACAGGAAACAGGCATTTCTCTATGATGCCAAAATAGAACTGGATGCAAGTACAAATCCAATTCCTGCCCGTATAATTGTGGAGATTAGTGCGTTTGCCAATCCGTTTCCAAATGAAAAACGGGTGATAGAACCCTTTGTAACTACATTTCTGAAGAATCAGGGTATGGATGATTTTATCACCCAATACCACCTTGAGCCATTTGAATTGAACGTATTGTCGCTTAAACAAACATTGTGTGAGAAAACCGTTTCTCTCATCCGCTTTTCAATGAGCAATAGCCCATTGGCCGCCTTATCGTCCAAAATACGCCATTTCTATGATTTGGATGCGTTATTGTCGATTGGGCAACTTCGGGACTATGTTCTTGACAAAGCGTTTGCAAGTGATGTGGAAAGCCTTATAAGACATGACCGTCAGGCTTTTGACGAGCCGAAAGGATGGGGTGAATTGGAAAGTTTAAGCGCATCTCCGTTGATGACAGACTTTGATGCGCTATGGACGTCTTTGTCTCCCATATACGAAAAGAATTTGTCTTTGATTGCTTATCGACCGATACCATCTCCGGAAGTAATAAAGTCATCATTTACTGTAATACTGAAGTCCTTGGAGAAGGTACATATTGAAAAAATAAGCGCTCAATAACACATATTCAAGTCTGCAAATCAGGGCATATATTTCCTCATTTGCAGACTTGACATACACAACATTACATTTTCCATTTGGGTTTGGCCACAACGGTATTACTCATCACGTCCTTTTTGTCCGTGATATTTTGCTGATTTTCATTTTGGGCAGACAGAGGATTGTCAGGGACAGTTGAGGTTGAAGCTGATGATGACAGTTCCGTCCGTCTTTCATAAGCAGTTATAGATGGCCGTAAATCTTCTTCTATACCAACTTTTTGCTCATCTTCTTTCTCTTCCTCCGGTGGTGCAAGTGTAAGTGCAATCTTTCTGTCCAGCTCCGCAGCTTCACTTTTAAGTGAGCGAAGCTCGTCCTCTTTTTTCCAAGAACAGTTAGCAATATTAGTATAAACTTCTTTATTTGCAACAACCTTTGCCATTTCCTTCTCATGCGACTCTATTACCTTTGGAATACGTTCCAAGGCATTAATGAAGTTCTGACACGCAAGTTTCGGGTCAGTTGCCAACTTACCGTTATTATAGGTATAGTAGATACTCTCCTGCCCTTTCACAAAGAAGCGATTCACTGAACAGTCGAACAAGTCCTTGGAAGTACTCTCTGTCTTGACCATAATGGAGAAACCATACACTTCACCGATTTTGTTGTACTCTCCTTTGGTGCGAGCTTTTTCGTCTATTTCTTGTAAACGTGCAGCAATGGCCTTGATATCGGTGCTGTCTTCCACACCTTTGATTGTCAGTTTATTTATAGGTGTACCTTCATCATCACGCTCCACACGCTTCTCAAAGAGAGCTAAGTCAGACTGTGCCTCCTTGATTTTATCCGTATGGAAGGACACGGAACTCTCAATCTCAGCCAACTTCCCCGTTGCAGCATCACGTTCCCTAAGGAAGTTCTTACGTTCTGATTCCAAGGTGGTAATCTTCTTATCCAATCTTGCTTTCTCTAAAAGGTCGGTGTTGCCTGAAAGTACAGCCACATACTCGGAAAAGTTCATTCCACTGTCCTCGTCAATTGAACCCTCGTCAATGGTACGACTACCCAGCGTGTTTGTCTTTAACTGATTGATGAAGAGCTGTTTATTGTGCAGCAGGTTGAACTTGTAGCTGTCCAAGGAACGCTCTACGGCATAGATGATGACATCTACCTTGTTGTCGGCAAACTCCTTGGCGACAAGATTTCCTTTTCGGATAGCACGCCCATTGCGTTGCTCAAGGTCTGACGGTCGCCACGGTGTATCGAGTTGATGGACTGCTACCGCCCGCTGTTGGGCATTCACGCCTGTTCCCAACATAGAAGTTGAGCCGAAAATGATGCGGATGTCGCCCCGATTCATGGCATCCACCATTGCTTTCTTTGCCTTCTCATTCTTGCATTCCTGAATGAAGCGTATCTCGTATGCTGGGATATGGTAGTCTTCCACCAACTTTCTTTTGATTTCCGAATAGATGTTGAAGTCTCCACCGGGCTTGTAAGTCCCCAAATCAGAGAAAACAAACTGCGTTCCTTTCTGTGCATCGTACTTCTGATAATAGTCATTCAAGAGTTTCGCACAATGACTTGCCTTGTTGTCAATATGATCTGAGTACGCATTTTCATCAATCATGCGTAAATCAAGGCTCATCTTGCGTGCGTAATCCGTTGCGATGAGCATCTTTGCTCTTTCCTCACTCTCACTCAGTGGTGCTCGTCCCAAGAGAGTGGCATCGCCACTCTTGGCAAACTCCATCAGTTTGCCGATAAAGACCTCCTGCTCGGGCGTAGGCCGTATGTTGTGCAGAATCTCATTCTTCTCAGGACGGTCAATACCGATGTCTTTGGCAGTGCGAAAATCGCATATCTCCGCATAGAACGCAGCCAGCTCAGGCACCTTAATGAATGTCCTAAACCGCTCTTTCTGAATGATGTCGTTTGTGATGGAGAACTCATAGTCTGTCGATTTCTTGGCAAAGACCGCCGCCCATGCATCAAAGCTGTTGATACCCTGCCGCTCCAATGCCTGTGGGCGCAGGTATTTGAAAAGCAGGTACAATTCTGTCAGTGAGTTGCTGATGGTCGTTCCCGAAAGGAAAGTCGCTCCTAAGTCCTTTCCGGACCGTTCTTGTATGGTACGAATGGCAAAGAGCATGTTTAAGGCACGCTGTGAACCATCAGGATTGCCCAAGCCCGACACACGGTCGTGGCGTGTGTTGAACATTAGGTTCTTGAATTGGTGGCTTTCATCGACAAAGAGGTGGTCAATACCCATCATCTTAAAATCTACGGCATCGTCCTTACGCTCTGCAATGCTGTCTTGAATCCCCTGCAATTTGGCTTCCAGTGTCTGCTTGCGATTCTCCGAGCCTTTGAGCATACCACGGGAAATCTCCGCCCCCTGCATGCGCAAGACTTCGAGGTTTTCCTCCACGGAGTCCATCTCCTTTTGCAAAATAGCCTCCTGTATCTCCAATGCTTGCGGTATCATTCCGAACTGCTCGTGCGTCAAGATAATACAGTCCCAGTCGTTGTTCTTGATGTCGTTGAAGATACGTTGTCTGTTCTGCTTGTTGAAATCATTCTTGCCGGGATAGAGTACCTTAGCATTGGGATAAGCTTTCCTAAAGGTATCGGCAATGCCCAACCGTCTGAGGTCAAGGTCGGGGAATGTCTGGTGCGTACCGTCAAAGTTGGGCCGCACAAAACAGTTGAAAAGACGATTGTAACGGTCGGAGAGCTGTTGCTTGAACGTGTCAGGTGTGCGTCCGAGCCAATCGACAAAGCCCTGTCTGATTTCCTCTATCTTGGCATTCGCCATCTGTATGGCATGTCCGTCCCTTACTTTAATGTTCTTGGTTTCTCCCGTAACCTTATCCGTCACCTCCTTGCTCTTGTTGATGTCGGTGTTCGCCTACTGTAGTCTTTTACGAGATCTTCCAAACATTTCCTTTCCTATTATTTGGCAGTTCGGAAAGATTGTGTTATCTTTGCCGCCGTGAAACGTAAGAGTGTTATCAATAGCAAGATGATACGAGGCACAATGAACAAAAGACAAGGTGCAATCACAATGAATAATAGACAGGGTGCAACGAACAATAGACAGGGCACAATGAACAATAGACAAGGTGCAATGAGCAATAGACATGGCGCAATGCCGAGGCAGAAAGGCGAGAACTTTTCTGTTATTTTTGTGCCCGATTATTTGGT
>NZ_BAKH01000050.1 GCF_000614105.1 Prevotella micans DSM 21469 = JCM 16134 | reverse complement strand
GAGATGAACTCCAGCCCGCTGGTGCAAAACAGGGTCTGTTTGGGGCGAACTCCAGCCCGCTGATGTAAAACAGGGTCTGTTTGAGACGAACTCCAGCCCGCTGGCGAAAAACAGGGTCTGTTTGAGAATAAATCCCGACCCCATTCCCCCATACGGATTCCCCTCGGCCTATCGACCGAGGGAGAAGGGTCATTCGGTACTTATCTTTCGAATGTTGATTGTGCCGTCGGCATGCTGCTCGCGAATGATTGTGAGACCGCGAATCGGACGGGCTATTTCACGTCCGGAGGGGTCGTAGTAGCGGGTGGAGACTACGGGCGAGGAGCTGGCGGCGCGGTCGATACCGAGCTTTTCGGCTACATCGATACTTACCATCTGCGAGTAGCTCGTACCGTCGCCACCTTTATAAACCGAGCGTACGCCAAGTTTACTGTAGTTTGGATGACCGTAGATGTAAACAGTGCGCGTTTTGCCGTTTAGGTTATGTTGGCGCCGCGAATGTCTTGATATAGATAGGGCACTTCCTGTGTGTCGGCGTTGGCGATGTTCCAGTAGGTTTCGGGCGAGAAAGTATAGGGCTGGTCGTCGATGTAGAGCCTGTAGTAGAGCAGGAGTTCATTTAATGGGTCGCCGCTATCGTTGGTTGGAGGTATGGTAATTTTTACTCTTTGCCACTTACCATTCTTATCGGCTCTGAAGTCTTTGAGTTCCATTACGGGTGTGGCGGGAACTGCGGGGTCGTCGTCGAATTCGAGGATGTTTGGAGCAATAAAATCGTCGATGGTATAGAAGACGTTCTTGCCGACGTTGCTCACCAAGGCGACGGGGAAGTCGGCAGAGATTGAGTCGAGGTCATCACCGGTAGTATGTGGTATGAGTTCTATTTCGCTCTTTTCGGTGAAGTTGAAGTATTTCTTCCCGGCCTGTTCGTCTACTCTGGCTTCGGCAGCAAGAATATAGGCGTGACAGTTGTAGAGTTCGTCGACGCCCAGATATTGGTCGGTTTTTATTATAAGTGCGGGGGCACCGCCGGAACCTATTCCGAACTCTGCCTTTATTCCTGCTTTGGGTATTTCGTTGTTGATGTTAGTGACATAGAGTTCAGGAGGATACGAGCTTTCATCACCTATTCCGCTAAGCCATTTGGTTTTGCGCTTACTTAGGTCGTTGGGGTTGGCCAGGTGGGTCATTTTAAAATAATCTATATCGTCGTCTGCAGGAATCTTTACCGGCCGGTCGTTGTTCACGGTATAACAGATGTTGTAGTCGCCTATGTAGAACCACTTTCCGTCGGCGTCGCCCAGACCGAGTAGACAGTCGTCAATTTGTTTGAGAGTGTCGTTTCGCCATATAAATTTGACGGTCGTGTTTTCGGTGTCTTTGACGAATTTGGTACCGTTGGGTTTCATACGATAAAGGTAGTACGGGTCGCCGGCATCGATGGTGTAGAGTTGCGGAGTTTGAATGAGGATGGTATCGCCGGCGAGGCGCTGTGCCTTCATCCATGGTTTACCGAGGGCCAGAACATAGGCCTGCGAGAGAGGTTGCTGAATGTAAACGAATCCGTCGGAACCTTCGACCACGGCTCCGAGGGCGCCGTCGACGTTTTGCTGATAAGCTTGTCCGATGCCCAGTCCATAGGCGTTGGATGTTACATACATGTTGTCAACCAATCGTCCGGCGGGCGTTTCGGTGAGCGGCTTTTCGTTGGTTGTACCCTTTGCCGGTTTCATTCCTGCCGGCAGCGAGGCGGCCAAAGTTGAACTTTCTGTTCTGAATCGTTTTTGGATTCTCTCCGTCTTGAGGTCCAGATTTGTTTTCTGAGCCATGCTGTTGCCTGCAATGAGCACGGCGAGCAGCGATAATGCTAGTTTCTTCATACTGATAATTGTTATTTATTTCTTCCGGAGCACAACGGCACTCCGTGCTGGAATGTAGATTTTGAGCCAGCCTTTCTGTTGTGGCTGGAAGAGCGGGTCGGGATTGGTGAAGTGTTCAACAGAGTCGTCAGCGAATCCGTTGCCGCCGAACCTGGTTGAGTCGGTGTTAAGCACAACATTGTAGGAGCCTTCGGGCACGAGGAATCCGTAATCGGTGAACGAACGTACAGGCGAGAAATTAAATACGAAAATGAGTTCGCCTCGGCTGAAAGCTAATACCTGTCTACGTCATTATGCCAAATCTCCTGTACGGGTGTACGATTGAAGTTTTTCTCGCTTTTGATAACGGCGAGCATTTCCCGGTCGAAGTCACCCAGATAGTGATAGCACAACTCCGGATTATCTACGAGATTCCACTGCCGGCGGGCGTATTTATAGCTCCATCCGTTTCCGTCGCGCGGGAAATCAATCCATTCCGGGTGGCCGAATTCGTTGCCCATGAAGTTGAGGTAGCCACCATTGATGGCTGCGGCGGTTACAAGGCGAATCATTTTGTGTAAAGCTATTCCGCGGTGCACGGTTTCGTTTTCGTCGCCTTTTTTGAAATGCCAGTACATGTCGGCGTCAATGAGTCGGAAGATAATTGTCTTGTCGCCCACGAGTGCTTGGTCGTGCGATTCGCAGTAGGATATTGTTTTCTCGTCGGCCCGTCGATTCCTTACCTCCCAGAAGATAGACGAGGGTCTCCAAGCCTCGTCGGGCAGTTCTTTGATTGTTTTTATCCAGAAGTCGGGTATGTTCATCGCCATGCGATAGTCGAATCCGTAGCCGCCATCTTTGAATTTGGCTGCCAGTCCGGGCATGCCCGATACTTCTTCGGCTATGGTGATGGCGTGCTTGTTTACTTGGTGGATGAGTTCGTTGGCGAGGGTGAGATAGCATATGGCGTTGTCGTCTTGATGTCCGTTGAAATAATCGCCATATCCGCCAAAAGCTTCTCCGAGGCCATGACTGTAGTAGAGCATCGATGTGACGCCGTCGAAACGAAACCCGTCGAAATGGAATTCCTCGAGCCAGTATTTGCAGTTCGAGAGGAGGAAGTGAAGCACTTCGTCTCGTCCGTAGTCGAAGCATAGAGAATCCCATGCCGGATGTTCGCGTCGATCGCCGGGATAGAAATATTGATTCGGGTCGCCGGCGAGATTGCCGAGTCCTTCGACTTCATTCTTCACGGCGTGCGAGTGCACAATGTCCATTATCACAGCCACTCCATTTCGGTGGGCTTCGTCGATGAGAGCTTTGAGTTCTTCAGGGGTCCCGAATCGAGAACTGGGTGCAAAAAACGAGCTTACGTGATAGCCGAAGCTGCCGTAGTAAGGATGTTCCTGGATGGCCATAATCTGGATGGCGTTATATCCGTCGGCTACGATTCTGGGCAGGATTTTTTCGCGGAACTCGGTGTATGTTCCAACTCCTTCGAAATCTTGTCCCATCCCGATATGGCATTCGTAGATTAGCAGCGGAGTTACCGAAGGGCGGAATGTTTTGCGTCTCCATCGGTAGGTTTTTTCGGGATTCCACACCTGTGCCGAGAATATTTTCGTATTCTCGTCTTGCACCACGCGCTGTGCCCATGCCGGAATGCGTTCGCCCTCGCCGCCGTTCCAGAAAACGCGCATTTTGTAGAGGTCGCCGTGGTGCATCATTTGGGGTTCGAGGTTCAGTTCCCAGTTACCGGAGCCTTCGATTCGGTGAAGTTTGTATTGTTCGTCGATAGACCAGTTGTTGAAGTCGCCTACCAGATATATGTTGGTTGCCGATGGTGCCCATTCGCGGAAGGTCCAGCCATTTCCGGTGCGGTGCAGACCGTAATATTCGTGCCCGCTTGCAAATTCGGCCAGTGTTTGTTTTCCGTCATCGGTGAGTTGTTTGATTTTCCAGAGTGCGTGTTCGTGCCGTCCTCGTATTGCGTCGTTATAGGGTTCGAGATAGGGGTCGTTTTTCACGAGTCCCATGATGTTCTGTGCTGTTGTTTTCTTTTTTGCCATAATGATGATATTTATCTGAGTTACTTAATTTTCGACGTGCCTGACTCCGTCTTCGTAGACTCCTCGGGCGGTTATGTTTCCGTTTTGGTCGCGTTCTACGAATGGTCCGTGCCGCCGGTCGTTTCGGTATGAGCCTTCGAAGCGTACTCCGTCGGCCGATTCTTCGATGGCTGCCCCGTTGAGTTTTCCGTCGTGAATGACTCCTCGGAAGCGTGAGCCGTCGGATGAGTGTATTATTATTTCGCCTTCGAGCATTCCGTTTTTGAATTGTCCTTCGAAGGTGTTTTTTTCTCGTTTTGTGAGTTTTCCTTGCCCGTTCTGCACGTCTTGTTCCCAGCTGCCGGTGTATATGTCGCCGTTATTCCAGGCCATGGTTCCGAATCCGCTGCGTTGTCCGTTCAGGAAGCTGCCGGTGTATCGCGAGCCGTTTCTGTAGGTGAGTATTCCTCGTCCGGTTCGTTCGCCGTTGAGATAATCGCCTTCGTATATGTCTCCGTTGGCGAACTTGTGTACTCCTCTGCCACCGGGCAAATCGTTTTTCCACTCACCGTTGTATTCGTCGCCGTTGGCGTAGACGTATCTTCCTCGTCCTTCTTTAAGGTTGTTAACCCAGTTGCCGTCGAAGTTCGAGCCGTCGGGCCATACGAATTTTCCGTGTCCATTCTTTTTATCGTCGTGCCACTGTCCGTCGTAGTAGGCGCCTGATTTGAAAGTGTATCGTCCTTTTCCGTTTCGTTTGTCAATCATCCATCCTCCGGTGTAGATATCGCCGTTGTGATAGGTCATCCGTCCTTCGCCGTGTTTGAATCCTTTATACCACAGGCCTTCGTATCGGTTTCCATTCTTGTAGACGTATGTTCCCCGACCGTGTTTGAGTTCCTGGAACCATTCGCCGGAATATTTCTCGCCGTTTGCCTTGAGCAGTTCGCCTTTACCTTGGCGGATGCCGTTTTCGTATTGTCCGATGTAGATGTCGCCGTTCTTGTAGGTTACTTTTCCCTTGCCATACGGCTTTCCGCGGAACATTTCGCCGTGATAAACGCCATCGTTTTTCACGTTGCATGTTCCGATTTCGATTTTCTGGGCCCGAATCGGGCCGGCGAACAAGAGGAAAAGGAATATAATATGGAGATATTGGATGTTCATTGATTGTGCTGATTGCTATTTTATTTGCAACCCTTGCAAAGATAATCTTTTTTCGTTGTGATGGGCTGGCGTACCGTTTTATACAATGCTATTATCCGGGCGGTTTATACTCAGACATCCCCGGCAGAGGTTCTGCCGGGGATGTCTTACATCGAACCTGCATAGCTTAATGTTACAAACAGCGATTATCTTTGCAGGGTCATTCAAAGAATCAAGTTCTTTTTTATGGAAAAGAAAATCTTTCTTCTAATCGCGATTCTTACAACGGCTCTTCCGGTCGACGCACAACAAGTTCTCGTTTGCGACGGAGCAACCAAATTCCCGCTGCGCGACGTTCTGGTAACCACCGATGGGCACCCGGTGGGAAGCACCAACTATCTCGGACTCATCAGTATGCCAGCCGATTTCGTAACCGCAACATTCAAACGAAAAGGATTCGTACCCGAAAAACTATCGCGACAAGAAGTGATGAGCGACACCATATTCCTATACCCCGGAGAACACTATCTAAACGAGGTAGTAGTAACCGCAAAACGCATGGTAAACGGGAAAGAATTGCTCGAAAAAATGCCTAAACGCGACATACTGGATAAAGCACCGCCGCATGCCATGGGCGAATTCGACCTGGCACTCATGCTCGATAAACGATTCAGACGCGATAAGGAACATGTTGAACAAACAAGAAAGATTTTCAGGAAAATGGATAACCCGACAAACGATCCAATCATAGATGCATATCTCAAAACACAACAAGAAAAACGCGATTCGGTTCGCAACAAGGATAAAGAAGAAGAAAAGAAATGATGAACATCAAACACTTATGTATCGCACTAACCGTTGTATTCATATCGTGCTCGGATAGAGAAAAACAGCAACCGCCCTCTGATACAACCGTTGACACAATGCAAACACTGGTTATGAACGTCCAGAAATGCTCCAGATTATACACCTCTGAATATCGCATCCACAAAATCATAACCCACAACGATCAAGTGCAACTCAAAGGAACAATAATGAAACACCGGTTCGACATCGACCTGCCACTAGGCGAACGAAAAGTTGCAATCCCAATGGACGCCGTCATCAAAACATACGTCGACATGCGAAACTTCTCGGAAGAAAATATAAAACGCAACGGACGGAAAATCACCATCACCCTGCCCGACCCCCGAATAGCCATCGTAAGCACGAAGATAAATCATCAGGAAATGAAACAGTTCATACCCATACTGCGAAGAAACTTCTCCGACGATGAACTGTCGAACTACGAACAACAAGGCCGACAGCAAATCATCAACCTGATTCCGCAAATGGGAATCGTAGAAAACGCACGATTGAGCGCCGCAAGACAAATAATTCCAATATTCACCGCCATCGGCTACGCAGAAAAGGACATAACCATACGTTTCAAACAAAAATTCAGTCTGAACCAACTTCAATCACTCATCGAAAACACAACAACAGAGGAAAAACAATGAAAAAAAGAGAAAAAATAATACTGAGCCTAATCGAAAACCGGCGAATCATCAAATGGGCACTCATCGCCTCCGCAATCCTTATGCTAATAGTCGCAAGCGCCGTAATCTTCTGGCTCAATCACGACAATAAAATAGAAACATCCGTCGACGAACGAATAAACATAACCCCAACCCAAATAAGACAAATCGAAAACATCGGACAATGGGAATTCCTCTCCATATCAGACGAAGAAATGATCGACACTACCCGACGAGGATTCTTCTCCGACGCCCAATTAGTTCGCATATACTACGGAACCCTCCGACTCGGCATCGACCTCCAAAAAACAACCCCGCATTGGCTCTGCGTCGAAGCCGATACACTCCTGGTCGCAACCCTGCCGCCAATTCAACTGCTCGACTACAACTTCATAGATGAAGCACAAACCAAATCATTCATCCAATCAGGAAGCTGGAACCCATCCGACCTCGAAAGACTCTACCAAAAAGCCCACAAAACAATGCTCAAACGTTGCCTAACCCAACAAAACATAGCCACAGCAAAAGAAAACGCCGAACTCCAATTCACAAGCCTCCTGAATTCAATGGGATTCAAGGCTACCCGAATCGAATGGCAAGAATAACACCAAAGAATATTACCTTTGCCACGCAAACCTTCCAGGGCCTGATTGGAATTGACGGCAAGACGAAATGGTATGCAAGCATGCGGAGCCTCGTTAGCTAGCTCCTAAAACAAAGCGAACAAAAATTTAATTGGCGAAAATAATTACGCTCTCGCTGCCTAGTCGAAGCACAGTAGACTATCGGCTTTATCCCATCACAAGGTGAAGGGACGAGACATCGCTCCGAGGATCTCTTTCCGAATCCAAAGAACAAGCGATGCAGAATAAATCGGAAATAGCATGAGTAGGCCTCGCTACTCATGTGAAAACCAAAGAGGCTAAGGCAACAGTCGGTGGCTCGGGTCTTGCTGTTGCACCAAAACCAAAGGCCGAGATAAGCATGTAGAAAACATATGGTTTCCTTGTGCGGACGCGGGTTCGACTCCCGCCAGGTCCACATCCTCCTCCCCCTACATCCTACCTAACTCTCATCCATTCCCGCTCCTGTAAGTAAACCTTCCATTTTCCCTCTTCTTCCTACGCCACGAAACAAATACCTCTCTGTTTCCAATCTTTTCTTCTCCCTCCATCCTCATCCGGTAACCAAATTTATCCGCTTTTCCTTCGTCTCTTTTCCGCCCTCTCTCAATCACCTAAGAAATATCTCCTTATCCCCCTGTTTCCGCCCTCTATTACCCGAAAAAAACAAAGAAAACTTGTGAGGTAAATAAAAACTACATACCTTTGCATCGTTCCAAACAAAGGACGGGCGTTTAGCTCAGCTGGTTTAGAGCATCTGCCTTACAAGCAGAGGGTCGGCGGTTCGAATCCGTCAACGCCCACAGGGGTGATCCCTCGTAGCCCTCCGGGGCTGCGGGGGAATTTTTTTTATCCATATATTTCCACTAAACAACTACACTCGCATAACTTTATAAAAACCGAGATTAATAGATGAAACTCCATTATCAACCGGAATAATAAACAAAGAAAATCCCTGACAGCTTATGCCATCAGGGATTTCTCTAAATAATCTATTTAACACTTCGTGATTCCGGCGGGATTCAAACCCACAACCTCTTGATCCGTAGTCAAGTGCTCTATTCAGTTGAGCTACGGAACCATTTGAATGGTTACATTGAAAGATTCCGTGTGTTACTTCCTAAATGCGTTGGCAAAGGTATGGTTTTTGCCTTGTTCTGACAAGATTTTACTTTCGTTTTTTAAGAATTAGTCTCTGGGAATTCGTGTAACCTCGGGAGAGTTATGTGATAACGGACTGCGATGAAACGGATTATGCAGACGAGTGAGAACGTTGCTATGACATTGAGCGGTATGCTCACATCGAGTTCGTAGAGGCCCCAGTAGAGGAGACCACCGGCAAGACTGGCCATAGCGTAGATTTCTTTGTGGAAGATTACAGGCACGTTGTTTAGGAGGACGTCGCGAATGACGCCACCGGCAACTCCTGTGATACAGCCCATGATAATGGCTAGCCAAAAGGGATGACCCTGTGCGAGGGTTTTCTGCAGACCGGCTATTGTGAAGAAGGCCAGTCCGAGCGTGTCGAACACGAACCATGCGTTGTCGAGCTTACGCATCAGGCGGCGGGAGATTATCACGAGTACGAGGGCGTAGAAAGTGCAGGAAAGATACTTCACATCGGTTGTCCAGAAGGGTGGAACGCCCAACATGACATCTCTGATTGTTCCGCCGCCGATAGCCACTGCTATTCCGCAGACATATCCGCCGAACCAATCGAAATGTTTGGCAGCCGCATGTCGTATTCCCGAGATTGCGCAGGCAAAGATTCCGAGAATTTCGATGACTTGTTGCAGAGTACGGATTACTTGTGGGTCTGTGTGCAGCATAGCTCTGAGTTGATTTGAATAAGGGTGTGTCAAAAGCGGCACACCCTCATTGTTTTGTTTATGGGTTTACAACATTTTGCGGAGTGCCCTCGAGGAAACTCCTGACGTTCTCAACGCATATTCCCATGAGACGCTGTCGTGCTTCGACGGTTGCCCAGGCAATGTGCGGGGTTATGAATGCGTTCGGGAGGGTGAACAGCGGATTATCCTCGTGCGGTGGCTCGTCGGTGAGAACATCGGCGCAGTAGGCCTTTATTTTATTTTCGGCGAGTGCTTCTGCCATGTCGTGTTCGTCGACGAGGGCTCCGCGGCCAGTGTTGATGAGGATTGTATCCGGGTGCATCTTTTCGATGGCTTCTTTGTTTATCATCCGAGTATTCTCGGGGGTTAGCGGACAGTGCAGGCTAATCACATGCGACGTGTTATAAAGCCCATCGAGTGTTGTCTTACGAATCCATTCCGGCAGGTCGTTACTGTTTTTACTTGTGAAAGCCGACACATCCATACCCAGTGTATGTGCAATCTGCGCGACCTTATAACCGATATTCCCGAGTCCTACGATTCCGAGCGTTTTGCCCGACAGTTCCATCAACGGTTCGTCCCAATAGCAGAACATATCCTTTCGACACCACACCTTTTCGCGCGATGCTCGGGCGTAGTGGTCAACCTGGGTAGCTACGTTCAGTAGGTGGGCGAACACGAATTGTGCCACACTGTTGGTGCTATAAGCCGGGATATTCGTCACAATGATTCCACGTTCGCGAGCGGCTCGTATGTCGATATTGTTATATCCTGTTGCCAGTTCGCCGATGTATTTCAGTTTCGGCAGTTGGGCAATCACTTCTCGTGTGATATTGATTTTGTTAACCAAGATTGCGTCGGCATCTTTGGCACGGTCGATGATTTCTTCGGGTGTCGAGTTGTCGTAAACAACCAGGTCGACCAATTCTCTGAGCGGTTCCCATGATATATCGCCAGGGTTGGCGGCATATCCGTCTAAGTCTACAAATTTCATACGTATATCTATTCTTTAAATCGTTTGCCCCAACATTGGAGCATCCATTGATATTGTTTCTCTTCGGCGGGCGAATGTTGAGCGTGCCAGAAGCGTTTGTTCGTGAGTGAATCGGGCAGATATTGCTGTTCTACGAAGTGTGACGGATAGTCGTGCGAATATTTATATCCATCGCCATATCCCAGTTCGTTCATCAGTTTCGTTGGGGCATTGCGAAGATGCAGCGGAACGGGCTGATTGCCGCTTGCTTTAACCTCAGACAGTGCTGCATCTATGCCCATATAGGCCGAATTACTTTTAGGCGACGTTGCCAGATAGACAACTGCTTCGGCCAGAGGAATACGTCCTTCGGGCCAGCCTATTTTCATAACGGCATCGAAAGCGGCATTGGCCAGTAGCAGGGCGTTCGGATTAGCCAGTCCTATATCTTCGGCCGCGCTGATAATCACACGCCGGGCGATGAACTGCGGGTCTTCGCCTCCCTCAATCATCCGAGCCATCCAGTAGAGGGCTGCGTCGGGGTCGCTCCCGCGAATCGACTTTATGAAGGCCGAGATGATGTCGTAGTGCATTTCGCCATCCTTGTCATAAGCCAGCGGATTCTGCTGCAAACGCTCCTCAACCATCTCGTCGGTTATTTCGACTGTCTCGGCGTCATCCACAAGCAGCTCGAGAATGTTCAGTAGTTTCCTGGCATCTCCCCCGCTATAACGCAGTATAGCTCCGGTTTGCTTCAGGTTGATATGCTTTTTCTGCAGTTCCACGTCGCGCGTAATAGCATTGTGCAGAAGTGCCAACAAGTCGTCCTTATCCAGGCTCTTCAACACATAAACCTGGCAGCGCGACAATAGTGGCCTGATAACCTCGAAAGATGGATTCTCCGTCGTGGCTCCGATGAGTGTTACAATCCCTTTTTCGACCGCCCCGAGCAACGAATCCTGTTGCGATTTCGAGAAACGATGAATCTCGTCGATGAAAAGGATGGGTGAGGCCGAGTTGAAGAACCGACCGTTACGAGCCTTTTCGATGACTTCCCGAACATCCTTAACTCCGCTTGTCACGGCCGACAGGGTGTAGAACGGTGTTTCGAGCCTCTTCGCAATGATTTGCGCCAGAGTTGTCTTGCCCACTCCCGGAGGCCCCCAAAGAATGAACGAAGAAACTCGCCCGGCTTCAATCATTTTCCGCAGAACGGCTCCTTCTCCCACTAGATGCTGCTGTCCGATGTAATCTTCGAGCGTGTGAGGTCGCATTCTTTCAGCTAACGGTTCCATTTTCTCGCTTTTTCACTTCAACATTCTATTGCGCGCAAAGTTACTGAAATTAGGATAATATACATTTTCTCAACCCTCTACCCGATTTACCTCAAAAACCTTTGCCGAAAGCGAGCCGAGGTTTTCTTTCACTCAATCCGACAGGTATGAATGCGAACCGAAATCTGGGACAACCTATACGCACTCGGTTGAAATTCTGCCACCGTTTTTATTGCTCCATCGTATTTATATTTTGGTGTAAAAACAAATTATTTAATCTATCATACTACTATGATGATGTAATAATAAAAATATTACGGCATCATAGTGCTATTTTGGTGCAATTACAATTTTGTTGCAGCATCGTAGTGCTATTTTGGTGCAAAAAAAACTCTATTGCAGCATCGTAGTGCTATTTTGATGCAATTATAATTCTGTTGCAGCATCGTAGTGCTATTTTGGTGCAAAAAAAATTCTGATGCAGCATCGTAGCAATATTTTGATGCAAAAAAAACTCTGTTGCAGCATCGTAGTGCTATTTTGGTGCAAAAAAATTCTGTTGCAGCATCGTAGCACTATTTTGATGCAAAAAAAATTCTGTTGCAGCATCGTAGTGCTATTTTGGTGCAAAAAAAACTCTATTGCAGCATCGTAGTGCTATTTTGGTGCATTAAAAATCATTTTGCATCATCGTAGCACTACGATGATGCAAAAACAGTAGCGGGAGATTAAACTAAGGGATTATTTGAGGTGCTGCAGAGCAGGGCTCGGTTTCGCGAGGGAATGTTTGTTTAGAATGGTTTGGGGGCTGATTAACAGATGGGTCGTACGAGTTAGTCTTCTTCGTAGCCTCGTTGATATTGGGTTGGGGTTATGCCGCAGACGTTTTTGAAAGCGCGAACAAAGTTGGAATAATCGGTGAAGCCGCATTGCTGGGCTACGTCGCGGAAGTTTATCTCGGGGTTGCGGTCGAGGAGTTGTTTTGCGCGGCGAATTCGGATGCGCTGTAAATAGCTCGTGGGGGTGTGACCGGTAAGGGCGGAGAGCTTGCGATAGAATTGGGTGTAGCTCATGCACATTTGCGAGGCGAGCTGTTTAACGTCGATTTCTTTTTCGTTGTTCATCATGATGTATACGCGGTCGGTTAGTTTAGTTAGGAATCGGCGGTCGGATTCGATGTTGCGATCGATGGGGGTGTTGTCGGGTTGTTCGGTTACCTCTTCGATTTGGGAGTATTTTTCGCGAAGCATGTTTCGTTGTTCGACGAGTTTTTCGACTCTGGTGCGGAGTTCGGCGCTGTTGAATGGTTTGGCCAGGTAGGCGTCGGCTCCGGCTTCGAGTCCGGCCACGCGGTCGGCTTCGGTTATTTTTGCTGTGATGATGATGATTGGGATGTGATTTATGATTTCGTTTGCCCGTATTTTGCGGCACACTTCGAGTCCGCTCATTCCTGGCATCATGAGGTCGGTTATGATGAGGTCGGGCACTATTTCTTGTGCTTTTTCGAGTCCTTCGGCGCCGTTGGTTGCGTAGAAGGTTGCGTATTTGTCGACAAGTTGCGAGCCGATGTAGGCTGCAACGTCGCTGTTGTCTTCGATGATGAGCAGGCGCAGGTTGTCGTTATCGGTTGTCTCGCTGTCGTTAGTTTTTTGGCTTTCCTGTGGTAGTAGCGGGGTGTTGGATGTCTTTTCGGGTTCTACGGGCATGTAGCGTTTCTTGCCGTGGAGGATGGGGATTGCGAGGTGGAATGTGGTGCCTTTGCCGAGTGTACTTTCGGCTGTGATGGTTCCGTCGATGGAGTCGACGATTTGCTTGACAAGGGCTAGGCCTACGCCGGTTCCGATGGTCGAGTTTTCATTTGGTGCTTGATAGAATGGTTCGAAAATGTAGGCGATGTCTTCTTCTGATATTCCGCTTCCGGTGTCGGCGATGTCGAGCTTAAGGCGGTTGTCTTCTTTCCATAGGAAAACGGTTATCTTACCGTATTCGGGGGTGAATTTGAAGGCGTTGGATAGAAGATTGTTCATGATTTTGTTGATATAGTCGGGTACGAAGTCGGTTAGAATGTCGCCCTTGACTGTGTATTGGAGGTTGACTTTGCGTGTTCGTGCATAGTCGCGATAGCTTTCAACAATCATTGAGATGTGTGTAGCGATGTTTCCACTTCGCCAATCGGGTTCGCCCACAGCCGATTTTACCTTGGAGATGTCGAGAAGTTGATTAATGAGCGTGAGGAGGTTGTTTCCTTGTCGCTGGATGATGAGGAGTTTTTCGCGTGTATCGTTGTCGGTTTTCTTGTCGTCGACGATGTTTCGGCTTAGACCTAGGATTACGCTCAGCGGGGTTCGGAATTCGTGGGTGATGTTTGTGAAGAAGTTTTCGCGCAGGCTGCTGGCTTGCTTGAGGGCTTGGTGGTTGCGTGAACGAATGCGCTGAATGTAGTACATCAGCGAAAGCACAGCCAAAAGGAATAGTACCACGAGGGCGAACACTCCGTAGCTGATGTTTTTGATGGTGCGTTCGGAGGCTAGTTCTTTCTTTGCGCGGTTCACTTGTTCCATTTGTCGGTTGCGCTCAATGCGTAGACTTATGTTTTGGATGTGGTTCATTTTTTCCATGTCGACTACACTGTCTTGCAGGGCCGCCGACCGGACATGATGTTTGAGGGCGTTACGATAGTCGCCCTTCTGTTCGTATATTTTGTAGTATATGTTATGGATGTCGGCGAGGTGTTCTTTCGATTTGATTTTCTTAGCTATGGCTTCCGACTTTTGAAGGAGTTGCAGAGCTCGCTCTTCGTTTTTCATGATGTAGTCGAGGTTGGCCAGAGCTATGAGCGAGATTAGGGCGTGCCATTCGTCTTTCCAGGCACGCATCATGTTGTATGATATTTCATATTCTTTGTAGGCCTCGTCGTACTGATGAGCTTTCTCGTAAAGCAAGCCGAAGTATGTGTGGCAAAGTGATATGCCGAGTTTGTTATTGGCTTTCTTGTTGAGTTCCATCGAGCGACGGAAGTAGATCCAAGCGGAGTCGTAGAGTTTTTTGTGTTCGAATATGGAGCCGATGTTGGCGTTGTTTATTGCCTGACCGGTGTAGCTGCCGATGGCTTTTTCGCCGATGAGCGCTAAGCGTATTGCACTGTCGGCCCGGTCGTAGTTTCCAATGGTCATGTAGATATTACCCAGTCCGTTGAGCGACATCACTCTGTTTTTTTGCGCCATGGACGAGGTGTCGGTGCTTTCTTCGCTTATTCGCCAGGCGCGATAGTGATATTCTTGTGCGGCGTCGAACACTCCCAGTCGGCGGTAGTTGGTGCCGATGTTGTTGAGTGCCTGCACCCATTCGATTGTATCGTGTTCGGCTTCGGCTAACTTGAGGCATTCGCTATGTATGCGTAGAGCCTCATCGAACTTACTTTCATTACGATAAAATTTGCCGATTTCGCGCAAGGCTACAATGCTCCCCAGATAGTCGCCTTGTGCTTCGAAATGTTTATAAAGTTTATCTAGTTCTTTAATGGAATGTGCTGTCTTGACTATGCTGTCGACCTTTTGGCGCTGCTCGGATGGGTAACAGGTGCTCTTGTTGCAGCATGATGAAATGAGGAATATCAATATCGTAACGGCACATAACGTGCTACCATTGTCTTAGCGATACAGATTTGCTTGTTAAGTAAAGAATGGAGGGCGCTCTTCATATCGGGCGAAACACTTAAAAAAAATTTCGGGCAAAAGTAAGTATTTCAGATAAGAAACCACAACAATCGACCATTCCCTGCCACGTTCAAAAAAGTCGAGAATGGAGAGAAGATTCTGCAAGACGCAACAAAGAGTAGGTTTGTTAATTCCTGTAAACCTGTCACTGCTCAACACCATGTTTCAAAGGGTTTCAGATAGATATAGTGCAAGATTTTGCAAGATGGCGAAAATGAAGATTGCAAGATTTTGCAATGATATTTGCAAGATTTCGCAATGCCACTTCCTTGGAGCCGCTTCTAACTTTGCAAAAAAGATTTAGCACAATGAGACATGACCAAAACAATCCGAAAAGGGAAAATAAAAATCTGGAGTTCTGCGACGACCGAATGGAACTTCTAGACACTATCAAAGAAATGGTTAAGAACGAAGTGAGCAAAAGCATACATTATATAAAGAAGGTGGGAACTATCAAGAACGCTACTCCCGAAACACCGCCTCCTGAAAAATTAAGCCAACCTAGCACCTTCCGCATGAGATTACGAAAGGTGCTGCAATCCATCTTTAATTGCTTGTTAATTATGATATAGATGGGCCCATATATATAAAAGGTGGATAGGAAAAATAGAAACTCATATAAATGCCTCAATAATATATGATGATATGCGAATAGGCCGACGCCGATGCAACATGTAATATTTCTTTTTTATAAGCATACACTCACGAGCAAGGACGTCGGCCGTCGCATTGATAAAACGGTAAACAACAACATTTAAAATAAATAGCCGACCGCCCGTAAGGACGAGAAGCAACAAAAAGAGAGTAAATGAATAGAATTTAAAAAGTGAAACTTTAATTTTTTCAAGAATGAAAATAACAAATTTCTTAGCAAGCTTCGCGAGAGTAGTTTTCGCACTTGCAATAACATTAATCAGCAGCAGTTCATTAATTTCATGTTCGGATAGTCCAAATCCCGAGCCAGACCCAGATCACGGTGGAGGCACAATCAACGAGTTGAACATCGATGGTTCGCCATTCAGAATCTCGAGTGCACAGTACAACAGCGACAAATACGGAAAGGGGAAATATGAACTTCGCCTCGGCGACTTCAAAATAAAAAAAATCGTGCCACAGTCTAATAATCCTCAGGCATCCGCTCAGCAAGAAATAGTGCTTGAAATCAACGCTATCGATAACGGAAAGCAAATTGCCATGGACAATAGCAATAACGAATGGAGATTCGTGGCACCAGGATTGGAATGCAACAGTGGCGGTAAGTTGGCCGACAAGGGGAGCTATATGAAAGTTACCCGCGAGATTGGTACAATGAAATTTACTATTGAGCTTAACGTAATCAGCGGAGGCAAGAAGGTTATCGGAAAATATGCCGGAACATTCAAATCGGACAAAATAGGTAGCGATGTCCAATACGGCTTCTCTATCGACGGCCAGAACGTAACATCGAACAACATTGCGAGTCTGCCAGCCTAAAGAAGGGAACCATTAGTTTCGATGCTTCAACCAACACTCTTACACTCAACAATGCCGACATTGAGGGCGAAACCAATCATCCTGTAATCAATTTCAGCAAGAGCGGTGTTCATTTCACCATCAAGTTTATTGGCAAAACCTCCATCGAAAGTAAAAGAGACATAGCCATAGCGGCCAAAAACGACAATGCATTAACCATAATCGGAGAAAAAAACGCTTCCCTTGAACTAGAGGCTCTCAATATCAAATTCGCAATCATTGCATCTAAAGACATCACACTCAAAGGCGACAAGACTAATATCAAATCAGAAAGTGCAGTTCGTTCTGAAAAAGGCAAGATTTCAATCGCAACCAAATGCAGTTTTAAAACCTCACGAACCGATGGAGCCATTCAAGCATATAACGGAATCGAGTTCGATAAGAGCTCCTACCTTATAATAAATGTGGAGGACTACAAAATCGGAAAAAACAACGAGAACTATCAAACAATTATGGATAAAGACGGTAACCCGCTCAAAGAGGTTGTCTTCATAGAACGTATAAACTAAGCGAACGACGCTGGGGGAAGAAGAAGTTCCCTTCTCCCCCCAGTAATGCTACACTTTGAATCGCTCCTTAAACACACTTTTATTGACAAACAACATTTAATTAACGCCTACTACCGCGGGGCAGGCATGAGTTAAAATGTCTCATCCATTCCATCACCCCTTCACCCCCTCAGGCGGCACAAAATGTGCGCCTATCAACAAATAGTTTTATTAATAAAAAGAACAACAACAATGAAAAAGAATTTTCTATCAGCAAACCTGACGAAAGCAGCTTTCGTCATTGCAACAGTATTTACTATCTCATTGGCATTCTACGCTTGCAGTGACAAGGACGAGCCAAATCAAGAGAATCCAACCGAACTCAAGGACCAGGCGATGATTAATGGCAAAGTGTATAAAATTAAGAGCGCCAAGCTGGTTAATAAAAACAAAGATCTCTCCAACCTTTTTCTCTATTTTGAGAACGGCGAATATATGGTTATCCATGCCTACCCCAAACATAATGACACACCTATGTATATGGACAGCCAAGACTATAAGTGGAGCGTTTTATATTACTCAAATGATAATAAAATTAAATTCTTTGTAGCCGAAGACCCAGGTAACGACAAGTGTGACCGAGGAATTATCAAATTCAGCGTCAACCAAGAAACCGGTCTGTGCAGCGTAGAAATCAAAGACGGACATATCCCAGCCAAATCCAATACGGATGGCGACAAGCAAGAATACACCTTCGCTACAAAATGGGCTGATCAAGCTCAAGTAGACAACTCCGAATTGCAATAAACATCTAATTAACGCCTACTTCCGCGGGGCAGGCATGAGTTAAAATGTCTCATCCATTCCATCACCCCATCACCCCCACCTTTTCAGGTGAATCCCGAAAGGGAGAATCCTACCAACAAACCTTTTTATTAACAAATAAACAACAACAACAATGAAAAAGAATTTTTTATCAGCAAGTCTGACGAAAGCAGCTTTCGCTCTTGCTACAGTATTGACTCTATCGCTAACATTCTCGGCTTGCAGCGATAAGAACGAGCCCGATAATCCAACCGGACTCAACAACCAGGCGAAGATTGATGGCAAAGTGTATAACATTAAGAGCGCCGAAATTAAGAAGCTTAAGTCTCAAGAATTCTCTTTATCTCTCTATTTGGATAATGGTGAATATATGCATATCCATATGTATCCTGAAATGAATGGTAAAGCTATGAGTTTAAATAGCACAGATGGTGATTGGGCAATTCAATATAAAACGTTCTTCATAGCCTCTACAGAAATGAATAACAAGGGCGACCGAGGAACTATCAAATACTCCATCAACCCCGAAACCGGCCAGTGTAGCGTGGAAATCACAGACGGATATATATCTGCCGAAAAGAATACATCTGGCGACAATAAAGAACACTCTTTCATCTTGAACTACAACGGTAAACCGAAGAAATTCATGCCCGAGCCCAGGAATTTGTACGTAACCTTAGACGAAGAAGAGAAGCCCATTATTAAAGCTGAATACAAAGACGAAGGCAAAGGCAACTACACTTTCTATCTCAACCTCTCGAACGACGGTACGGAAAAGGTGCTGCTCAACCTGAACAAAGACCTACACATGACCGAGAGTGCCATCGAACTGAACAAAAGAGAAGAGAAGCACAGCAAAGGAGAGTATTATTGGTTGATAAATTACTATAACCCCTACGGCAACTGTTTGATTAATACTTACTCCGATCTAAACAGTGATATCCCCGTCTTTACCACCGGCACTTTCACCTTTAAGGGCTCGTTCAAACTAGGCGTCGACATCAAGTTGAAAAACGGGCTCGTAAAGGGTACCGACGGTAAGGAGCACTCCCTCGTATTTAGCTATACCGGCACGATGACTAAGCTGTAAACGCTGCGCACACTAAATATCTTATTTATATCAGCCCAACACCCGGGCCGGATTGACCCGGGTGGGCTGAATATGTAAGTACAGACACAGAACGAACAGAAAGACGCCCGGACAGATGGGACGGACAGACACGGGGTCTGTCCCTACATGCGGGCGGAACGCCCGAGTTGGCATACGGACGGGAAATCGGGCGGAGATTATTCTCAAACAGACCCTGTTTTGAACCAGCGGGGCAGACTTTGCCTCAAACAGACCCTGTTTTACACCAGCGGGTCAGACTTTACCCCAAACAGACCCTGTTTTATATCAGCGGGTCAGACTTTACCCCAAACAGACCCTGTTTTGAACCAGCGGGTCAGACTTTGCCTCAAACAGACCCTGTTTTACATCAGCGGGTCAGACTTTGCCTCAAACAGACCCTGTTTACATCAGCGGATCATGACCTTTCGCCTCAAACAGATCCTGTTTACACAGACGGGTCAAGATCTTTCGCCCTCGAAACAAGACCTCGATCGAAGAAATAAATTCATTAAATCCCCATTACCCG
>NZ_BAKH01000051.1 GCF_000614105.1 Prevotella micans DSM 21469 = JCM 16134 | reverse complement strand
CACACACACACACACACACACACACACACACACACACAGGCCAGACCTATTAATTAGCTTTTTCATACGCGCGCGCGAGGCGTGTCGTAAACCCAGCATACACGGGGATTCCGAGAGGTTTCTCCGTGCCTTTTTTCGTGCCCTTTCAGTAGCCGCACAAGATGGATTTAACGGAGATTTTTTACTCAAAAATGATATAAATATGAATAGAAAAGGATTCAGAAAACAAACGTATGTATGCCCTTCTATCAAGGTTTTCCATACAAACCTCGAAGGTCAATTAATGCAGACCTCATTCCCCAATGACGGAGGCCATAATAAAGCCGGTGACGATGGAGATCTTAACGCCAAACAAGATCTTTTCGAATACGACGAAGAAGAAGATAAAACCTCACACACATGGGAACTTTAATGACAAAGAGTTTATAACTGAAAAGAAGATTAAGATGAAAACAAATGCATTATCTCTGATTTCTATTGCCGCTCTGCTCTTATTTACAGGATGTACGAGCGACGAAACAACAGACAGAATAACGAAACCCAAAAATCCCGATACAGATGGTCTAACAGCCTTTGTAGTCGAGGATAATAAGCCACAAACCCGTACTACGGGTGAATATGACGGTTCGGGCATCAACTTCTATTGGACAGCTGACGACCATCTTTGGGTAAACAATGGTACTTTGAGGAAAGATGTAAAGAATAATATCGCCGACTTGCTTGTCCCCAACCCTAATATTCCGACCGGTGTTAAAAGAGCTGCTACGGCTAAGTTTTATTTCGACGGAACGTATGCCGCTAACAGCTATTATGTGCACTATACCGGATTACTCGGTACCGGAGATAAAGTAAACTTTTCTGCAGTGCAAAACCAGCCTATCCCCAATGATGCATCCCATCTTCATGCAAGTGGCGACTGTGGTACTGGCCTTGCCCAAAGGGTAGAGGGGCGTTATCATTTTACGCTCAATCATAAGGCCTCTTATCTCACCTTTATTCCTTATTCTACGCAAGAATCTGTACGCGAGGGAGTGCTTACCGCAATACAGATTACCGCCGACCAAGCTATCGCCGGTCAGTTCAACTTTAACGACAACGGCGTCGTACTTAGTTCTCGTCCTGTAGCCAACTCCTCCACTATGAGCATTTATCTCAAACTCAATAATTTTGAAATTCCCACAAGTCCCGACCCTACAAAGAACGCAAGCATCATTGTATTGCCACCGGGAAACTATAGCAGGATTGACGTTGAATATCATATCCACAGTAACGCTACCAATATGACAGGTATCATCTTTAAGCGATACACTGGAGTTAACCTCGCAGCAGGAAAGAATAAAAAAGTTTCTGCTGATTTACAGGTAAAAAACTATGGTGCATATAATACTAATACCTTCCGTGAATGGAGTTCTCCTGCAAATGGTTGCCCCAATGTAAACGAATGCTACTGGTATTTTCTGCAAGGATACCCCACCTGGGATAGCAAAACGCTCTGGGAAGCCAACGGACATCTATATACCGGTGGAATGTGGTTCTTAAAGAGAAGCCAAATCTCAGGCTTTAATGCAAGCCATTATGGGGGAGTCGATAGGACTGCTCTTAACAATCCACAGTATGAGATTGCTCCTTATTCTACTAACGGACACCCGAATTTGGCACTCACGAATAGATTCTTCTTTATGCCTGCTTTAGGCTATGGTTATGTTGGAGGAGGAATAGGAGGTGCCGGACGCTATTGGACAAGTACCAACAGAGGAGGTAATACAGCATATGTTTGGGCATTTAGCGCAACATCAGTAGGTGTAGGCAACAATATTTATCAAATGCTGATGCCATGGTGGATTGTACAATAATATCCTCAACACCAATAATCTCAAAATAGAATAAAAAGAAGGCTTCCCAACTTTGGGAAATGGCGCTGGAGAAAAAATCATCTCGTCCCAACTTTGGGAAGCCTCAAAATAGAAAAAAAAGAGTCGTCCCAATTTTGGGAAGACGCAAACGAGAAAAAATAGACGCTTCCCAATTTTGGGAAACCTCGCCAGAGATAAAAAGACCTTTTCCCAAAATTGGGAAGCGTTGCCGAAGAAAAAATCACCCCGTCCCAAAATTGGGAACACACAAACAAAAATAAGAGAGCCCCTCCCAAATTATTTTTAACTAATTATTTAAATCATGACACTTAAGAAATTCTATTTCCATCAGCTCCGCCACGTGGAGCACTTTCAATTCGCCGAAAGAGTGTTGCAGCTCTGCAAAGAGGCGAACGTCGAGAAATTAACCGCGGTGCTTAAACCGCTTAGTGACGCAATCGCAGCCGAAGACGAGGCACTCAACCAGTCGAAAGTTCTGTTCGGAACCGAAGACCTCGTGAAGCTCGACGACGCACGAGACAAAGCCTATTACGCCCTGAAAATGCTCGTTGGAATGCATCTCAACTCCGACGACGAGGAAACCGTCAAAGCCGCCAAAAGGCTCCGCGAAGTCATGTCGCGCTACCCGAACACCGCAAAGGCCGACTACGACACGGAAACCGGCATGATTAAAAATCTCATTGCCGACACCAAAGAGGACGATATGCCCGCCATGCTGGCCCGTTTGAACGCCATGCCGGCCGTTACGCGCCTCGACAACGCCAACAAGGCTTTCGACGCCGTGTTCCACAACCGCGTTCAGGTGAGCGAAGCATCGGGAAAATTCGATGTTCGCGCACTGCGCTACGCTGTAGACAAGGCCCTCGACGCCGTTCTTACGCGAATAACCGCACTAATTGACCTCGACCCGACCCCGCCGATCGAAAAATTGGTTAAGCAGTACAACTTCCTCGTTGAGTATCGCCAAAACGTTCTGGCCGATCGCAAATCGTCTAACAAATCGGCCCACGAGCGCAACATGGACAAATACGCCGCCCAGCTCGAGCCCCTCTTCGCCGAACTGGAGCGAGAACGCGGCCTCTCGAGCGGTGCCCTCTCGTTCGCCCGCGAGTTCCGCGGAACAGGCCGTAAGCGCGCGTATCTACTGAATGTCGCCGGCAAGAGCCCCATCTGGGTCGTAATCTCTAAAGGCAAACTCGTCGTCGTTCCCGAACCGAGCGGAAAATCAACCGGCAGCGGAGCAAAACATGGCGGCGGGAATGGTTCAAGCTCCGGCTCCGGTGGAAATGGCTCCGGCGGAAATAAACCCGGCGGCGGCTCCCCCAAACCCGGACGAGAAGAAGACCCCGGAGAAGATAAAGTATAGAACTTATTATTCCGTTTATATATATCAATCATGAGAAATAGACCTGCATGCGTCGAGATGATGCGTGCAGGTTTTTCTTATCCCGAAATATGGGGATAAGGAAAATCACATGAAATAAGTATTGTAGTCCGACAGGCGACAGAATATCTTTGTCCCACAAAACATAACACAACAAATCGATGAAAAAAATCTTACGAAAAACACCCCTCAAAACCTTGTTTACGATTTTGATGCTCTGCGTTGCCACATCCCTCATGGCCGACACGCCTACCGGGACGGTGGTGTCGGGAACAATTATCGACAGCCGCAACGGCGAGGCGCTCGCACACATCAACGTGGCCGTTGCGGGCACAATGCTGATGTGCGAAACCGACGCCGCAGGAAAATATAAAATAGAAAATCTGCCTACAGGCGAACTGACCCTCGTGGTGAGAGCAACAGGATATAGAACCGAAAGGCGACAAATAAGCTCTTCGGCCGGCGAAATACTGACTGCCGACTTTGCGCTCGAACGCGACGAAATTGCACTCGACGAGGTTGTGGTTTCGTCTAACCGGAATCTTTCGCTACGTCGCAATGCACCTACGCTGGTTAGCGTTGTCGACACGCGGTTGTTCAACCTCACGCACTCCATGTGCCTCGCGCAAGGACTCAATTTCCAACCCGGTGTTCGTACGGAAGATAACTGTCAGAACTGCGGATTCTCGCAGGTTCGAATAAACGGGCTCGACGGGCATTATTCACAAATTCTAATCGACTCACGCCCCGTTTTCTCGGCTCTTCAGGGAGTTTACGGGCTCGAGCAGATTCCCGCAAACATGATTGAACGCGTCGAGGTGGTGCGCGGCGACGGCTCGGCACTTTTCGGCTCGTCGGCAATCGGCGGCACCATAAACATCATAACCAAAGAACCGGCAGGCAACTCGATAGACGCCTCGCACTCGCTAAATACCCTCGGGAAAAATGCCCAGGATAACAACACAACCGTGAATGCATCGGTTGTGTCGCCAGGCAATAAGGCCGGATTCTCGGTCTACGGTCACAGCAGGCATCGCGACGGATACGACCGCGATGGCGATAGCTTCACCGACCTGCCGAAACTCATCAACAAAACAATCGGACTGAGTGCTTTTCTGCGCCTGTCTACCTACTCAAAGCTAACCCTGCATTATCACACCCAAAGCGAATTCAGGCGCGGAGGCAATCGGCTCGACTTGCCGGCACACGAGGCGAACATTGCCGAACAGCTCGACCACGATATAAACGGCGGTAACATAGCCTACGACCTCTTCGCATCCGAGGGACGCACGCACCTGTCGGCATATGCCTCGTTCGAAAATGTTGACCGTAAAAGCTACTACGGCGGAACGGCCGACGGCTCACCGGCCAGCGTGGCCGACGCAATGAAGGCTTATAGCACAACGCACGACCTCAATGTAATAGGCGGAGCACAGCTTGTTCACACATTCGGTCGACTGCTCTTTATGCCGGCCGACCTCACCCTGGGAGCCGAATACTCGCACGATGCGCTCGACGACCACTCGCTGGGCTACAATCTCGAAACTAACCAAAAGGTGCGCATCGGAAGCGTGTTCTTTCAAAATGAATGGAAAAACGAGAAATGGAGCTTGCTCCTGGGCGGACGATTCGACAAGCACAATCTCATAAAAAGGCTAATATTCAGTCCGCGCGCAAACCTGCGATACAATCCCACGCCCGATATAAACCTTCGACTAACCTATGCCGGCGGATTCCGGGCGCCGCAAACCTTCGACGAAGACCTGCACACTACCCTGGCCGGAGGCGAACGTATTCGTACACGACTCGCACCTAACCTGCGCGAAGAACGCTCGAATAGTGTGAGCCTGTCGGCCGACGCTTACCGAACCATCGGACGAACTCAATTGAATATTCTAGTTGAAGGATTCTTTACTCGGCTCGACAACGTGTTCGCAACGCGCAAACTCGACCAGCCCGACCCGAACGGAATAGGAATAATGGAACGCTACAACGCCTATCGCGCTCTGGTCTATGGGGCTAACATCGAGGGCAAGGCTGTGTTTGCCGAACTCATGCAAATTCAGGCCGGACTCACCATGCAGAAAAGCCGATACGCCGACCCTGTGGAATGGGACGAGAACGCACCGGCCGAACGCCGATTCCTACGCACCCCCGACGTCTACGGCTATTTCACTGCCACGCTCACGCCTTTCCGCAATTTCGCCGCCTCGGTGTCGGGTAATTATACCGGTAGGATGCTCGTTGGCCATGCGGCCGGCTCAGGCATAACCTCGCCCGTGGCTGTCAATGTACCCGATTTTCTCACGGTTAATCTCAAATTATCCTACGACTTCAAACCCTATCGCCAAATCAGAATGCAGATAAACGGCGGTATTCAAAACATAACCGACGCTTACCAAAAAGACATCGACCGCGGATGGAATCGCGACTCGGCTTACATCTACGGCCCATCGCAACCACGCTCGTTCTTCGTGGGAGTGAAGCTCGCTTATTGACGCAGGTGTTATTTCTACTAATCAAGACTGCGGAACACAACACCAACGCGACACTTTTAGCATAACACTTATTCCCGGGATTTCTTTTAGCAGATAATATTTCTTGCTCGAACGCACTAGTCTACCGGTGAGACCTTTGAGCGGACCGAATTTCACGTAAACTTCGTCGCCGACTTTCAAACGAGCCTCTTCCGTAGAGAGAAATTTTCGCATGGTTATTTCAGGATTGCACATGAGGCGAAACTCATACATTTGGTTGTGCGGAATGAGATAGTATTTATTCGGCAACGAGGCTTGCGTGAGCACTCGCATCTTGTGGTCGGATGATTTGACGATGTTTTTCATCTCAGTTTCAGCCAGGGTTTGCTTTACGAACAGCAGATTGTGAACCACCGGACGGAGCACACGCTGCGGCCTGCCGTCGGCCCCTTCGACGTGTTGATATTGCCGAGGAATAAACGTTTCAAGCCCATAGTTTTTGAAATAAGCCTCTATTTCGAGTTGTTTTTTTGTGTAGAGGCTTATGGCGAGCCAAGGGTGCCCGTCGTCGACAATTAGGTTTTCGTCGTTATCCATGTTGTTGATTATCGGGTTGCAGGCAAGGTTTGAGTTATTCCTTGCTCGCGATGATTTATAATGACTTCAACACCGTATTTCCGGTTGAGATGCTCGGCGAGATGCTGTGCGCTGTAGACCGACCGATGCTGACCGCCGGTGCATCCGAAAGAGAACATCAGGTCGGTGAACCCGCGCTGAAGATAACGCTCCACATGATGATTGGCAAGCTGATAAACGGGTTTGAGAAATTCAAGAATCTCGCCGTCGTCTTCGAGGAACCTTATTACGGCTTCGTCTAATCCGGTAATCTTTTTATATGGCTCGTATCGCCCGGGATTGTGTGTGCTTCGGCAGTCGAACACATAACCTCCTCCGTTGCCCGATGTATCTTCGGGCAATCCTTTGCGATAGGAGAAACTGAATACTCGCACTCGTAGCGGACCACGCCCATCGTATTTCGAGAATGTTGCCGGGCCGTCGAGCGGATGAGCTGTGTATATGTCGTGCTGTGTAGTTCGGAATCCGTCGGTTCTGTTGGCGGCCGGTTCTTCTATCTGTGCGAATTGCGGCAGGAGAGTAATCTGGTGTAGAAGGTCGGTGAGATACGGATAAGGGAACGTTTCGGCTGGCAACTCCAAGAGGTCGCGCAGATTCTGAATTGCCGGCGGAATTGAATCGATGAAGTACCGTTTACGCTCGAAGTAACCCCTGAATCCATAGGCTCCGAGCACTTGCAGCGTGCGAAACAGTACGAAGAGCGACAGACGTTCAACGAAGTGATGCTTAGACGGTACTTCGGTGTAGTTTTTCAAACTGTTATAGTATTCGAACACCAGTTCGCGCCTTAGTTTGAAAGAATATTTTGCGCTGGCTTGCCAGAGGAACGACGCTAAATCGTAGTAGAACGGGCCGCGCCGTCCGCCCTGAAAATCGATAAAGTGCGGCGAGCCGTTTGAGTCGAGCATTATGTTTCGGGCCTGGAAATCGCGGTATAGGAACGAATCCATCCGTTCGGCCGTGAGATCTTTTGCGAATAATCGGAAATTGGCTTCGAGTTTAGGCTCGTGAAAATCGATTTCAGTTGCTTTGAGGAAACAATATTTGAAGTAGTTTAGATCGTATAGCACACTTTCAGTGTCGAACTCGGGTTGCGGGTAGCAATTTGAGAAATCCAGTCCGCGTGCCCCTCTGAGTTGTATGTTGGGCAATTCGCGTATTGTCCTCCGAAGCAATTGCTGTTCTTTGAGGTTATATCTTCCACCGGCTTCACGCCCGCCTCTTATGGCGTCGAAGAGCGACGTATTTCCGAGGTCGGTTTGCAGATAGCACGTTTCATCGGCAGACACGGCTAAGACTCTGGGCACAGGCAGTTGGCGTTGGGCAAAATGGTTGGCCAGATAGACAAAGGCGTGGTTCTCGTCGCGACTTGTCCCAACAACTCCGATGACCGACTGCCCATCCTTGTCTACTATACGATAATAAGCACGATTGCTTCCCGCACCTTCCAATCTTTCAATGTTTAAAGGCGACTTGCCTCGCCATGAGCTGTATAACTCAAGTAGTTTCTTCATTATCGTCGTCTTTTAGTCGTTTAATGATTTCTTCGGATTGTTTCTCGCCTCTTTTTCGTCTTTCGTATTCTCGCAGAAGTCCGTCTATGAGTAATAACACTACCAATATTCCAGCTGTTATCCAAAACGAGCTTGTGATGTAGTAGAGAAGTGAAATCACAACGAAAAACAATAAAAATTCTTTCCAGCTTATTTTGATTTTCATGCAACAAAGGTAGTATTTCATGCCGAAACTCGATTTCCAGGGCAAGAACGTCAGCATTTATCGGACAGACACGGGGTCTGTCACTACATGCCGCCTATCGGCCGAATTGGCATTGTGCTATCGGTTGCTGGCGAATCTGTGACGAAAAATACTATTGTATTTCTCGCACTCGAATGCAATTCAAAAAGCCGCAACCCATAGGTGGGTTGCGGCTGTACAGAGAGTTAGGATTCTTCGCGTCCCAATTATTGGAGGCGAAATGAAAACAAAGGGGCTACTTTATTATTGTCGTCTTCTTGCCGTTGATGATGTAGACGCCCTTCTGGAGTGACTTCAGACTGCGGGCTTTATCCAGAACGAGCTTGCCATCTAGAGTGTAAACCGTGAAGGATGACTGACCGTCGGCCTGCAAAGCGTCTATCAGACTGGCTACGCTAATCGTAATAGGATCTGATTCTGAACCGTCAAAATAAACTGCCGTGACGCTGTAAGTGTGATTACTTGTTCCGGCGTCGGCCGAGTTATCAATAAACGTGAGCTCGGTGGTGTTAATCTTGAATTCATTGTCGCGATAGATGTTGAAACTACTAGCTCCAGAACTTGCCTCGAAAGTTGCATCATCTATCATGAAGATGAATGCTTGAGCACCTAAAGTGATATGGTGAATGGCAAAATAGCGGGTGCCTTGTGGAACCTTAACGCTGATTTCGGTCCATGTGCCAGTGCTCTGAGTGTAAGTATCGCCAATCTTCTGGAAGTCGCTCGTGGCGTTACCGGTCGACGAAGTCATTACTTCAAATGATTCTGTTCCAAAATCTTTACCCTTAACATTGTTCACCCAGAATCTCACAGTTTGCTCCTTACCTGAGAGCTCCGGACTGATGAGCCAGTTATCGGCATCGACGAAACTCTGACCTTCAACCTGATAGATTGCTACTGCAGCTTTGTCGCCAGAGTGTGGGTCTAGACCTTGACCAGCTTGGAACATATCTGATGGTTTCCAGTTAATGAATGCGAACTCTTCACCCTGATGCTGATAGCTACCTTGTTGCGTTATGCTGCCTGCCTTTCCTTGGTCGGCATCTACGGTTGTCCATCTACCAAAGTCGAGTCCCCATGCTTCATATTCTTCAAAGTCGTCATTTACAGTCTCCTGTGTCGAAGCAGGAGCTTTCCACGTTAGTTCAACGTTAGGTTTATGGTTTCCAGTATTCTTCAAATCAGTCGGAGCTGCAACATTTGCCTTTTCAAGGGCGATGGTTGCATTGGCTACATTGTTGTCAGGGTCAAGATCACCTTGCATTATTACTTCAGCCTTGACATTGAGACTTGTTGCCTGATCGAGAGTGGTAGTTCTATAGGTTACAGGAATCTCAATACTCTTGGCATAACCAATTTCCTGGCTGATGGCAGATTCGTGTACAATCTTATTGTTCACGCTAACCTTAACCTTTGCGTTCTCCACCTTATCGAGTCCGCGACCGGTCACTTTGAGTTTGAGGTTAGCCATCTGCCTTTCTTCAAATTATCCGGCGCTGTTAGTTCTATGTCGGCATCTTTCTGCAACGGATCAGCGATGTTGATGTTATCCACATAAATTGGAGCGCTGCTCATGTCGCCGCTTGATATTGCTTTGATATACAAGAATACATAGTCTTCGTTTGCAAGCGATGCAGGAAGATTCACAACCACATTATTCCACTCTCCGGGATTCGGCTCGTTGGTGAAATCGTGTGTCCAAACAGCTGGATCAAATGTTCCGTCTTTATGACGAATTAGTATTTCGAGTTTACCAGGAGCTGCAGCCTCGCCTTGATAATCAAAAATTAGCTTTGGACTTATCGCACCTTTAAAGCTTAGCTTTCCAGGGATAATGCTTGAATGGCCTTCTTCTTTGGGGTGGAAGATAAGCGAACCACCATCATCGTCAACAGATACTTGTTTGCTGATACCCCACACAGTACTCTGACTCGAGGCTTCCAAAGCAACAAATTTACCCTCTACGCCGGCATCCTTGAAGCTGTTGTGATATGGCAGAACATAGGGCTTTCCAACTATTAGGGAAGCTACTGCAAATTGGCTGGCTCCGGCAGAGTTTTCAGCATTCACAGCCCATTTCGCATAGCCTTGTTTACCGTCATTATTATTTAATCCTGTGACAGTATATTCGGTTGTATTACCAGAAACAGAGCCCAGTTTCTCCCCTAGTTTATTATCAGAAGTCACTTGGTATATATTGTATGTAAGTTGGCCTAGAAGTAGAACTCCGTCATGCTGTCCCGTCACATTGTTCCAAGTTATTTTTGCTGATGTAGTATTGTCTATTGTTTTCGTTTCAGGAGTATTTGGAATATCCACACCAACATAAACCTTTGTTTTTTCCTTCAAGCCATTGCCCTTATCGTTATAGGCTATGACAGAATAGACATTATAACCAGCTAAGGCATTATCATCAGTAACAGTTTGGATCGAACCCAGTGCGGGGGCTGTTATATCCTTAACGAGACGGTTACCCGACTTGACTTCAATCTTGCTTATGTTTGCTAATGCACTGCCGTTACTAGTCTTGTCGGGAGCTTTAAATGTGATGGTCGATTTTAAAGCGCCGGTTGGATCTGGCGTAGCTTTTAGGTCGGTTACGGCTGCCGGAGCTGCGGGATCAGCTGCCAACTCAATACTTATGTCGTCAAGATATAGATAAAATTTGTTCGGATCTGAAACAGCATGGAAGCCGATGTAATATTCACCGTCGGTTACTGGAGTGATTTGTCTTTCGAATTCTTGATATTTTCCTTCGGAGATTTCGGTTTCATGCATCACTTCTTCAGACATGCCTTCAACGGTTGCACTTTTTCCATATTTCACTTCGAGACGCTCTGCATAGTAAGAGCTAGTGCTACTTGCCTTGAATTCGATGTTATAGGTTTTACCGCCTTTGAGTTTGAATGCCGGAGTGATTAGCCAATCGTCAGCAGTGTTTTTCCCGTTGAATCTATAGGCGAATGCCCTACTCTTATTTTCGTTGTCGACCCATTTCCATGTTGACTTATCGCCGTTATTGTCAATGATTTTATAAATTAATGAAGTGCCTTTATCCTCGAAGTTATCGAAGTATGGAGGTTCTAGGATGTCACCGAAGAGCTTATTATCGCTTGATGCCCACTTACTCTTCTTCGTTGTATTCACTGCACAAACGGCATAAGTGTAGCTGGCCAATTTTGCTTGCGAAAGAGTTTCGCTGAAGTTGGTTTGTGTAATGTTATTTGCAACCAGCGTTGTGTCGGAGTTCTTTATTCGATAGACGTCATATGTAAGATTTCCGATATAGCCAGCATGAATACCTTCTGTTGGAGCTGTCCATGTGAGTTTAGTCTCTCTTGTTGCTTTATCGATATCCAAGGTTATGTCGGTGACCGGTTTTGGTGTGTCGTAGCCGATGTATTTCTTCACCTTAACCTTCGGACCATCGCCTGCATCGTTTGTTATTATTATTGTGAACACATACATTCCATCTTCATCCACTGTTGCAGGGGCATTGACTATAGCGCCCGGTAACGTATGCTGGTATTTAGCAATCTCTTTACCATTTGCTGTTATGCTGTATTTGAGATCACCGGTCAGAGGTGCACCACCAAAGGTTTTACTCGGGGCCTGGAAAGAAACCGTACCAGTTTTTTGTTCATTTACGAACGTCAGATTAATATTATTCGCAACATCGGGGGCATTATCCACAGCCTTATCCTTAGGAATAGTCATTCCGACAATATTCGTCAAATTTTCGAATGAACTAACTTCCGTGAGATGAGCATCGTTAAGATCAATCGTGTAGAGAGCTGAAATTCCGTCGACATCCGTAGTTGCCCAATAGAATTCATCGGTTTTCGGATCAATTTCTCCGCTCTGGAAATAATAGCTTCCCTTATCATTTTTGATTTGCAATTTGGTTGAACCTTTCAGAGTTTCAGTGCCTGTGGTGCGGTCAATCTGATAGAGATTCCCATCGTCTGCAACCCCGAAGGCGCGTCCGTCACTGGTTATACCTAGCGCAACATAAGTATGCTGGGCAGGTGCTATTGTGGTACGGGTAAGCGTAGCATAGTCGATTTCACCCCATTCCATGCCTTGAAAATCTGCCGTGAAAAACTCACCGAAAATTTTACCCGTTGTTGGGTCGCAGGCAGTTTCTAAGGCAACTAAAGAATTTGAGTTCTGTAGTAACTTCTGTTCGACAGTTAAATCCCATGTATAAATGTCGAATGCATAATGATAAACCCAAATAAGTCCCCAGCCGGCTAAGCTAGCGTCATAATAGATACCATGCAATTCGTCGCCAACTATACCACATCCACCATTGAAAAATCCCTTATTATAGGATACAAGTTCTGTAAGATTAATGGTTGGCGTCGGATTAAAAGCATATATTCCTGTCAAGTTTTTCGAAATAACATTTCCCAAAATCGTTAAGTTCTGATTAATCATCAGCGGGGTAGTCTTGCGATTTACTCTCATCACAGTTACAGGTTGCTCGGAGAATGGGCTGATAGTCTGATCGCAGAATTTCCCTTTCAGTAGCGGGTATTCTTTCTCAACATCAATTTTTGGAGTTGAGCTTTTCTGACCTGGCAGAAGTTTTTCCGCCATAAAAGGAATCGGAGTCATCGGCCTGATTTGCGCCGATGCTGGTAAAGCTGTTGCTATCGCAACGATGCTTCCCAATAAGTAAGCCTTTGTTTTCATACTTTGAAAAGGTTGATTTAACAATAAAAGGAATAATACTCACTGTTATAAGATAACGTTCGCTAATATAGGCGATATTTTTCATATCTCCTAATGATTGCTTAAGGGATCTTGAGAATATTTTTTTCTAGAATACTAGATTTATGTCTACCAAACATACAATACCACTGTGAAAACAACTAATTAACGGCACACAAGGCTCAATTTATACCATCATATTTCAATACATAATACCATATTGCATAATGATATGCAACATTTGCCTTTTCAAGGGCGATGGTTGCATTGGCCATGTTATTGTCGACATCAAGATCGCCTTGTACTATCACTTCGGCTTTAACATTTAGACTTGTTACCTTCTAAGCCAGCATTCTTAAAGCTATTGTGATATGGCAGAATATAGGGCTTTCCAACTATGAGAGAACCGTTGTCGGTTAACCCGATATAAAGAAAAAGCCGCAATCCATTTAGGATTGCGGCTAAATTAGACAACAATCATTTCTTATCCCTTATATATAACTAAAGGTTCTCTAAGAAAGATTACAAGAATCATCCTACTTGACAATTATGATACATAGTTCAATGGATTGACTCATTTGTTGATACTTCCTCCATCTATTTTATGACATAGTTACCTTTGAAGAAATCAGGATTCCACAATGTAGCACTGGCAAAAGCTATACTTAGATCTTGTTTTATTTCTATTTTCTTATTCTCTGGAATAGGATAGTCATTGATTATTTTTACAAATTTTTCTGTAAAAACTGATTTTACACTATTATCATTTCCAGCTTCCCATATACCTTCTAAATACTTCAATATAAGATCTTTATTGGCTATATTACTAATTGTAGCTCTATTGCCAACATGTACTAAAGTTTTTGTTTTACTATCATATTGATAATTACAGAAGGCATATAACTCTTTTGTTGACTGAAGTTGTTGAGGAATATTTAATCCAGTATGATAAAACACCTCATTTCTTGCCAGATTACAAACATAACGATCATTATAATTTCTCCAGAAAGCAACCTTTGACTCTAAAGTGAATATATCAATTATAGACATATTATGATAGAGTCCTACTGAGTCCTTATCATCAAAGTATTTTATACTCATGCTTCGCACTAAATCTTGACCATCTTTTGATGAATTTATTAGATAGGTATCATTATAAGCCTTTATCTTCTTTATATCACGTGTACCGATCTCATTTAAATTTGCAGTAGCGATATGTTGCTCTACAATTTCCACATACTTTTGTATAGAGGCTACGATAGCACTGCCTAATATTGTTTCACCTGTAGTGTTTGAACCCTTTACTCCTCCTGCGACATCGGCAACTACAACTTTACACCATTCAAAAAAAGATAATTTTAGAGGATTTTTCCCGGGGTTATCACCCTTCCTTGTCACTACCGTATTTCCAAAATAGGCTGCTACAAGAGAGTCTTCTTGTTGTTGTAAAATACTAAATCTATCAACAGAAACCGGGTTTACTTGTTTTACTTCTTCTCTATCATTATTACAAGAAGAGAGTACAAATACTAACAATGTAGCTAATGCTACTAAAACTAATTTTTTCATACTTGTTATTTAAATAAGTTGTTCTGGAGTGATATTTTTTATTTATACGATATTATATCGTTAATAAAGATATTTTCAAGGGAATATCATTTCAAATGATCTGCTTGAAAAATAAAGGGAGTATCTCATCATAAATTCTAAACTTATAAATCTTATTCCAAAGGATTATAGAGTTCTAAGTTTCTATTACCGGATTTCCCGTTTAGGAAGTAGTTGCTATCGCGACCGCGGCTCCCCTAAAATCATATTTTTATTTTTTCATATTTCTATTTTTTATAAGACAATAAAAGGAATAATACTCACTGTTATAAGATAACGTTCGCTAATATAGGCGATGTTTTTCATATTTCCTAATGATTGCTTAAATTATTTTGAAAATAAATTCCCCCTAATAATGAAACTCACGTCAACAAAATATTTGCTATAGCTAGAAAAATAATAGGAAAACGGCGCATAAAGATTACTTCATGCTATCTAGATATATTACAATAAGGCTATGACTGGTTAGGATTTATTTTAACATTAAAAATATAGCGACCGGGAAGTCAGGGCGTGGGAATAGATTAATTTAAGAATGCTAATCTTATACAAGTGCCGTCATAATTTATTTTGGGGCCACGCGGATGGTTTTGTCCCAAAATAATTTATTCCGGGGTTACCATTTGCCCGACCGTTCCTAAATTAATTTATTGTGGGAATTGCCAAGACAGGTGGCGCCCGTTATAAAAATAAGGAGGACGGTGGTTGGATTTAAGTTGATGCCAACTTAATTACGGTTTATTTCAGCTTTCAAACTGCCGTTACCCAATACGAGAACTTGGGCTTTACCCATAAAACTTTGGATTATCATGGTTCGTTTGGTTTGCGAGGCGGGACGTTCGGACAGTTTGAAAGCCGGGTCGCCATTGCCCCAGCCGAGAATGGTTGCGTTGTCGGTGAGCGAGATGGAGATGGGGCTACAATCGGTGGGCACCTCGCGATTTTGCTTGTCGCGCATCGAAAGGTTGTAGACAGTTAGATTGCCGATGCGTGTTTCTTGTATTGCGATGTGTTCGGCTGGGCCGGTTGTTTCGACTCGTTCAACGATGGTTTTGCGTTTATTTTTATATCCCACCGCACGTAAACGACCGGGCCGATAAACGGTTTGCCAAACAAGATGTCCGTCTTTCGGCATGGCTTTTCGGCCGAGCGATTTGCCGTCTTGAAAAAGTTCCACCTCGTCCATGTTCGAATAGGCCCACACCTCTATCGGCTGTCCCGTGCGTTCGGGCATATTCCAATGCGGAAAGATGTGCAGCACGGGCTCGGCTGTCCATGCGGCCTTAAGGTAGAAAGCCTCGTCCTTTGGGAATCCGCAATAGTCGAGCAACCCGAACTCGGAGCCGGTTGATGGCCACACCATCGGATTAGGTTCGCCGCGATAATCGAAGCCTGTCCAATAGAATAATCCGCCCGCGAATGAGTTGTCGCGATAGAATTTCCATCCGCGTTCAATGACGTTCTTCTCGCCGGCTGAACGTTCTTCTCCGATATAATTTATAGCGGCCATGTGGCCTCGGGCGCTGTCGGTTTCATATACGTTTCGAGTTCCTGCCCCGCTGGTTTCTTCCGTGCCGATGACGAACCAGTCAGGATGACTGCGACGACGGTTTTCCACGTCGTTCTGCACAATGTAATTGTAGCCGTGAATTGGAGTTTGCTTCACGATACCGTAGCCGCCCGAGTTTCCGTAGGTTGTCAGACGGGTTGAGTCTATGGAGCGTGCGAAATCAACCATCCGACGGGCAATTTTCTCGCCTCGCTCGCCACTTTCTATTTGCCACTCCTCGTTTCCGATACTCCAAAGAATAACCGACGGATGGTTACGGTCGCGCTCTATCATGCTTCTCAGTAGGTTGAGATGATAATCGTTCGTACCCATGAGTCGGTTTTCGTCGATAACATAAAAGCCCATCGAGTCACAGACATCGAGCATAGCAGGCGTAGCAGGATTGTGCGAACAGCGAATGGCGTTGACACCGATTTCCTTGAGCTTTTGCAGCCTATAAACCCAAAGCTCGTTAGGAACGCCCGTGCCAGTACCGGCATGGTCGAGGTGCAGATTCACCCCGCGCAGCTTGTCGGCCCGGCCGTTGACGAGGAATCCTTTAATGGGATTAAATTCAATCTGTCGCAATCCGACACGCGTTTCCAGTCGGTCGAGCGTCCGACCGTCGTGGGCGATGAGTTCTGATTTCAGCGTGTAGAGATATGGTTCGCCAGCCGACCAAAGTCTGGGATTATTAACGGTGAATTCACTCGTGTCGGTAAACGTTCCGACTATCTGACCTGCGGCATCAAGGAGCGTGTGACGATGAGTTAGATTATCGGAATTATCGGCTATTCTTGCGCTAAGAATAACTTTCCCGTCGGCGAATCGCTGATTCACAACGAGCGAATTGTCGGTAAATCGAACCTGCCCGGTTTTCACGAGCCACACATTGCGATAGATTCCCGCGCCCTCGTAATACCATCCCTCTTCGGTTGAAGCATCGGCACGCACGGTGAGCACATTATCGGCGCCGTAGTTCAGATAAGGCCCAATTTCATAGGTCTGCGGCTCATAACCCGACGGCTCTGTGCCGAGAAAAAATCCGTTGCAGAACACCTGTGCGTTGCGGAATATCCCGTCGAATCGCACACGGATATCGCGCCCCTCATCAGCTTTCGGAACAAAGAAATGTCGCCTGTACCAACCGACAGAATACTCCGGATAGCGCCAGCCAACCTTCTTGTAGCCGTGCGAATGACTGGCCGAGGACGAATATCCCAAATCAACAACCCAGTCGTGCGGTAAATCAACCATCTGCCAACCGTCGTCGTTGAACTTTTCAAACGCCGGACCGGTGTTCTGATTTGCCGACGCAGCCTTCGAGAGATAGGTGAAATATTCGGTTCCATGCCCGAAATCCTTTTGTATCGAGCCGCATTGCCCAAGGCAAATCGCCATCCGGCATTCAAAAGAATCGTTTCGCGCTGAGCATTGGCAACCGTGGCCAATACCGAAAGAAGAATGATGATGAACTGTTTCATAAGTCTATTGAGTTATTATATCCAATGGGGTTTCTACCAATGTCGTTGCCCCGTTGGCCAGCAGAAAATCGCGGTCGCGAAATCCCCAAAGTACGCTAATACACGGCAAGCCGGCGTTTAGGGCCGTGAGAATATCCACGTCGCTATCGCCCACATAAACAGCTCCTTCGTGCTCGACCTCGAGCATGCGCAGAGCCTCGAATACGGTATCGGGTGCTGGTTTCTTTCTGATTGTGTCGCGCTCGCCGATGGCAACGTCTATGATTCCGCCGAAGAAATGATGTGCAAGTTCCTGCGTGGCCGCATAGAATTTGTTGCTCACGATGGCCATTTTCTTTCCTCTCTGTTTGAGTTCGGCAAGCATTTCGGGAACTCCGTCGTAGGGGTTCGTTGAGTCCAATCCGTGAAGCATATAATATTTTCTGAACTCGTCGTAAACCGCCTCTATTTGTTCGCGATTAGTTCCCTCGGGCACTGCCCGTTCGATGAGTTTATGTACCCCATTTCCGACGAACATTCGAACCTGCTCCACCGTTCTTTCTGGCATTCCAGACATACGAAGTGCATGATTCGTACTCGCTGCCAAATCGTTCAGCGTGTTGAGCAGCGTTCCGTCGAGGTCGAAAATATAAGTGTTGAAATCCTTCATAAATAATCTTTTAACCTTAATTCGGTAGTCGGCAAAAGTAGCAAATAATAGCCTAGATAGAACACTCTGGAAATAGCACACGTGCGCGCGAAAATTTTCTCACATACGTATAAATTCATTATACACTCTCCTATCCCCGAGCGATTACATACGAGTCCACGTGTATCTACATACGTACTCTCATTGTTTTCTAAACCGAGAAATTGAATCATCATCACGATGACAATTCAATTTCTCCAGTATGTCTATGATACAACTCCCTAATGTAAATAGAAGAGGATACGTATATAAATAGAATGGAATAGATGCCAATTCGGGCACCAGCCCGCATGTAGGGACAGACCCCGAGGGGTGATTTGCTGTCCGATACCCCGTCCGACAAGGACGGCATAATAAATACCAAACCACAAAGAAGGCGCGAAATATTGTTATGCGGTCGGTAGACCGAATTGGCATGGGTATCGGACAGACACGGGGTCTGTCCCTACACCTGCGGGCGTTCCGCCCGAATTGGCATAAAAGCCCAGACGGAACAGGTAGGAGAAATGTTATGGGACTCGGGCACCAGCCCGCATGGTAGGGACAGACCCCGTGTCTGTCCGATACCCATGCTGATACGTCTGTCCACCCCACCCGACAAGGGCAGGATAATTTCTCTTAAACCGAACACATGTATATATAAAACGGTCGACCTGCACGCGTCGTCACGACGGATGCAGGTCTTAATGATTATATAAACGATATTTTCTTTGTTTCCTAAATACAGGGGTGAGAAGCTCCCTGACACGGGAATAGAGAAGGGGAAGATTTCTCTAGCGATAAGAAAAAGGAGAATCGCCCTCCCTTATACCTTATCTTCTCCGGGGTCTTCTTCGCGTCCGGGTTTGGGGGTTCCGCCGCCGGTTCCTCCACCGGGTTTATTTCCACCATTACCGCCGGAGCCATTTCCACCAGATCCAGAGCCTGAACCATTCCCGCCGCCATGTTTAGAGCCGGAGCCGGTGGATTTTCCGCTCGGTTCGGGAACGACGACGAGTTTGCCTTTAGAGATTACGACCCAGATGGGGCTCTTGCCGGCGACGTTCAATAGATACGCGCGCTTCTTGCCGGTTCCGCGGAACTCGCGGGCGAATGAGAGGGCACCGCTCGAGAGGCCGCGTTCTTTTTCCAGTTCGGCGAATAGGGGCTCGAT
>NZ_BAKH01000052.1 GCF_000614105.1 Prevotella micans DSM 21469 = JCM 16134 | reverse complement strand
CATCGCACATGAACTACATCGCCCGGCAGAAGCACCCACTGTTTGTTGAGAGGAAAGCTCTTTGCGTATCGAAACGAATCGAGATAATAGACCTTTTGTCCTGTTATTTTCTGATGTTGCAATTCAACGCATTCTTTCAAGAACTTCTCGGCATCAAAGGGTGTGTCGTCGGTCAGGCGATTATAATAATTCACCCGTTGCGATATGTAATCCTTATCCTTGCGTCCTTTTAGTTTCCGAAGTTCGTGTTGAAGTCGCCATGCAAGCAATCTGTGTGGCAAGTTCACGTCGACAAATGCTCCGGCGTAATAGGCCAGTTTTGAATTCTTGCCGCTATTCAGAAGATAATAAAGCCCTCGAGGCAGAAAATTATGCATAAAAAGAACTCAATTTATTGTTGTCACTTAAATCTAGCAGATGCAAAATTACTCCCTTCTAACTAACTTCGCAGGCGTTAAAAACAGAAACTATGATACTTGAGATTTCTTTCATCGTCGGCGGAATAATACTCGTTCTTTGGGGAGCCGACCGGCTGACAGAGGGCGCAGTGGCTGTGGCCGAACGAATGAACGTGCCACAAATCGTAATCGGATTAACCGTTGTGGCTCTCGGAACAAGCATGCCCGAATTTTGTGTGAGTCTTATTTCGGCACTCAAAGGGACGCCCGATTTGGCGGTTGGAAATATTGTTGGTTCAAACATTTTCAATTCGCTGCTCATTGTGGGGGCGGCGGCGATGGTGATGCCGATGACTATTTTGAAATCTACCGTGAGGAAGGATATTCCTTTTGCTCTTGTGGCCTCGACGGTTCTTTTGATGATGTGCCTCGACGGAAACATCGGCAGGTTGGATGCTGCCATACTTTTTGCGCTCTTTATTGCGTTCATGTATTTCACGCTTAAACAGGCTCGAAGCCCTGAAACTGCCGAGGAGCCGCAACCGAAGAAACGAGCGTTGTGGTTATCGGTTGTGTGGATTGTTGTCGGACTGGCATGTCTCATCGGCGGCAGCAATCTTTTTGTCGACGGTGCAACCGCCGTTGCCACTCAGCTCGGGGTGTCGGAAGCTGTTATCGGTTTAACCATCGTTGCCGGCGGAACCTCGCTTCCCGAACTGGCTACGAGTGTTGTGTCGGCCCGCAAGGGAAACAGCGGAATCGCCATCGGCAATGTTCTTGGTTCGAACGTGTTCAACATCCTCGGAATCCTCGGTGCTACGGGGCTCATCTGTCCGATGGAGCTGCATGGCATTACGATGGCCGACCTTTCCGTTATGGTTGTTTCGATGATAGCCGTATGGTTCTTTTCGTTCACTAAATACACTTTTCAGCGTTGGGAGGGCGCCGTGCTCGTTGTTGGATTTGCCGTTTATATGTGGCATCTGCTAACGTAGGCGGTTTGTATTTTATATTCTGTAGAGTCCAACGTCGCGTTCTTCGCGCTCATAGTTTCTGAAGTCCCGGCTCGAGCGGCCGGTGACGCGTTTGCAGGCAATACACATGTTGTTGTGCGAACCTACGCCGCTACGGTCGGCCACTTCGGCCGGCGAGAGGTTGGTGTAGCGCAATAAATCGACCACGGTTCGCTCGGTCCACCTTATTTTGAATTCCAGCGCTTTCATACCCGTGAGAACCTTGCACATGCGGCTGAAATCCGTCTCATTCACTCCTTCGGTTTTGCAGAATGAGCTTATGCTGCTGTAGCCTTCGTTAAGATAATTCATGAAATTGTCCATTACTCTCACGCCCGTCGGGCGAGTATTTTTTTCGATGGGGATATAATATGGATATCCGTCCTCATCGTATTTGCGCCGCTCGTTGAACACTGTGAAATAGAGGTCGTCCAAGGAGTATTGCGGTCCTCTATCGGGTTGTTTTGGTGTGTTTGAATTGTTTTTAGCCATAATCGATACGTATTTATAGGTAATGTTATTGTTGCCGGGAGATATTCCCTGTCGACGGTCCAAAATTACAGATAGTATGCCTGGTTGCAAGTGATATTTCCCGGAATTTATCCGAAAAATACACAGTCTTCTGAAACTGCCTGTGTAACCGAGCCTCTGCTGCACAGTCTCCTGAAATTGCTTGTGTGGAATGTCGCCTGCCACACAGTTTCTTGAAGTTGTTTGTGTGACATGCCACATTTCACACAGTCTACAGAAATTGTTTGTGTGACATGCCGCATTCCACACAGTCTTCTGAAACTGACTGTGTAAAATGTCGCCTGCCACACAGTCTCTTGAAATTGCCTGTGTAACCGAGCCTCTGCCACACAGTTTCTTGAAGTTGTTTGTGTGACATGTCGCATTCCACACAATCTATTGAAATTGCCTGTGTGACATGTCGCATTCCACACAGTTTCCTGAAGTTGTTTGTGTAACAGAATCTCTGCCGAATGGTTTTTTCAAGTGGTCTCACCCGTTTAACTCGAGTTTGGTTTAAAAATCCGCCGGATATCTGGAGGAACTATGAAAAACAGGTGCGAGATTCACTCGGGCGTCCCGCGCGAATATAAAAACACCCCCCGTATCCGCCCGCACGCATCCGTCCGCATGTGTTTTCGGACAGACACGGGGTCTGTCCCTACAAGGCGTCCTGTCGTCCGCCTTTCATTATGGTTCAACTATCAATGCCGTGGGCGGTGCAAGGTTCACTCGGGCGTCCCGCCCGCCGCCCCTCATTACGGTTTAACTGTCAATGCCGTTGGCGGTGCGAGGGCGGCAAAGGCGGGAGCATAGGCGCATTGGGCGGTGAGGGAGCCGGTTGTGTAGGTTCCGGCGCGGTCGAGGTAATAAACCTCTTCGATGATGTGGGTTCCGCGCGCGAGTTTGTCGATGAAATACACGGTGCGGTCGGCTTTACGGTCGAGGTAATATCCCACATCCGAACCGTAGCGATAGCCGCTATGCTTCGTGACCGATTCGAGACAGGCGGCGCGTTTGTCGACCACCTGAACAAAATCGAGGTTGCGCGTGCTGGTTACGGTTATCCTTACTTTCACTCGGCTTCCAACGTGTAGCGGGCCCGATTGAAGCGGAATTATATCGCGAACTATTTTCAGCTCGCTGCCCGACGGCTTGATATTCTCTCCCTTCTGGACGAGATGCGAATAGAGCGCACCCCAAACAATACCGTCGGAGGTTGACTGTATTTGAAGTTCGTGCTGGCGAGTCATGTTCACCGTTTCTTTCCTGTAGCCCAGAACGGAGGATGTCGTTTCGGCCGATGGAACAATGGCTTGGCCGTCGAATTTGATAATCGGTGGGGCCGACGGATGTTTTCGAACCGTAGCCGAACCGAGGAGCGCGTAGATTGCATCGGCGCTCTGAATGGCTGTGCTCCAATATTGCGTTTGCTTTTCGCGGAATAGCCATTTCAACATTTCGCGGATGGTTGAACTGTCGGCCGGCGTGACGAGCGAGATGGCTTCAATGGCTGCCACTTGCGATGGAATCTGGTAGTCGAACCAAGAGTAATTGGCCCGCCGGGTGTCATAGAATCGGCAACCGTCGGGGGTGGTCACGGTGTGCTGTTTCAGCGAGCTGACGATTTCGCGGGCGGTTCGCGTGTCGCCCGAATGATGGAATAGAACGGCCGCCCGTGCAAGCGATAAAATGTCGAGTTCGGATAGTTGGGAGCGCAGTTCGTTGAGCAGTTTGGCCGTTTGCTTCCTGTCGGTTCGGTTGTCGAGCGACATGAGGTAGAGCTCGTCGAGCGTCGGCTCTTTAGCAAGATATGCGAAAGCGGCGTTGAGCATTGAGCGCGTATCGGGCTGCTCGCCTATGAGTTTGTTGAGGCGCAGAAGCATGAGCATAATCGATTTGGTTACGTTCCGATTTCCCGGCATTCCGCTCATCCACGCCCACGAGCCGTCGGCTTGTTGTAGCTCGGCGAGCTTACGAACGAGGAGCGCTTCTTTGCCGTCGAGAGGTTGGCCCGGTAGGAACACAGTCAGTTCGCGCAATGCATTCGTCTCGGCTTTTGCTTTCGCCAGCCATGGCGATTCGGCGGGCAAACGTTTTTGAGTTCCTCGTTACGCAGAAGAGCACTTTGCTTGTCGACCGACGAATCGGGCAGCGAGTCAAGGCGACGGATGATGTCGCATAGTTCGGCCGACGTTCCGACGATATGTCTGCCCAGACGGAGCGAATAATATGCAATGGCCTGGCATATCGCGCAGCCGTCAACCGGATGGGCATATTCGTGGAGCGCTCCCAGAACAAGAGCCGTGGGATTGTTGGCGCATTCGATAGTAAACTGCGGAAATCCCTCGATATCGTCGCCTAGCTTAGAAATTAATTCGTCAATCGAGATGCGCTTAGTACCGACGCCGTCGATTTCGAAAGGTATTGTTTGTGTAATCGGTTCTTTGTTGTCAATGACGGGCAAATAGTGCTGCTCGCCATCGTTTGTATCGTCGGCCGACGCCATGATTTCGCATATCAACACGGGTGGGTCGTCGGGGTACGGACGGTAGTCGAAACTTATAGTTCCGGTGCTGTCGGGTCGCAAGGAAAAATATTTTTGGTCATTATGAACAACCCGTTCTCTTGTCGGGTCGACAAGACACAAATAAACTCGGCCTTCAAGATTCTTTTCGGAGGTGTTGAATACTCGGCAGCTTATCGTGGCAGTGTCGCCCTTACGCAGAAAGCGCGGCATGTTGGGCTGAACCATTATCGATTTCTTTGCAACGGCGGTCGAGCTGATTGTACCGCTTAACATGTCGCGAGTGTGAGCCAAACCGATGAATCGCCATGCGGTGACGCTTTCGGGTAGCATGAATTTCAGTACAGCCTCGCCCTTATTGTTCGACTCTAGCCTGGGAACGAAAAAGGCTAAAGGCTTGAGATTAGTGCGGACGGGAAGATTCTCCCTGCGCTTTGCCTCGCTAGCCACCGGTTGAAATTCATTCGGATCTATTCTAACCCCTGAAATATCCATAAACGTTTCTTTAACCTGTGCCCGTGCTCCATACAAACTCGTCAGTCCACGTACATGCACAGCGGTCGAGCTCCCGGTGAACAAGCGTTTTGTAATCGGTTTACTATTTCCATCTTTCATTGTGCCTTGCTCCATTAGCTTTCTCATTGTGCCTAGCTCCATTAGCTTTCTCATTGTGCCTAGCGAAAGATGAGGATAGCTGTACTTTCGCTGACTGGCAGTAGAGGAAAAGTACATGTCGGAGCCGAGAAATTTTTCGGGCGATGCTTGTTCGACGTTTGGAACACATAGCCGTAGTCCGGTTTCGAGCTGCCATTTGTTAGCTTGCAGCTTGTCGAGTGCGGCGTCGTAGAGCGTTGCCATGAGTTGCGCCGTAATCGGGCGCCCGGCTGGATCGGTTATTTTCAGTCGCCACGTTTCCTCGCCGCCCGGAACGAGTTTGTTGCGGAATGTTTCCCATGTAAGGTTGAGCTTTGTTTCGGGGAGAAGTCGGTTTATATTGAATTCATAGTCGTAGAATTCGCCGTCAACAAACCAGGCATAATAAAGACTGATTCCATCGGCGTATTCAGGTTTATACTTCAGTTCGCGGTACAGAATAGTGTCGCTCATTTCGAACGAGCCTTCCTCGAGTATCCGCTCGCTGTTGCAAACGTAATAGACCACGTGCACGTTGCGCCGACTGGTGCCGATTTGCAATGTCACAGGTAGCGAATCGTTCGGGCCGAAGTTGCGCGAGGTTTGATAGAACCAACTGGGCGTATCGATGCATGGGCGCACGATGTTGTTGCTGAAAACTATGAACGAACGTCGCAGCGTGTCGTCTTCGCATACGGCAACGAGTTTCCATAGTCCGTCAGGAATCTCGGAGGGCACGACAAACGGTATGTCGACGTTGCATGGAACTTTATGACGCAAATGCTCATAGCCCTCGAACCAATATTCCACCTCTCCATTGATGAGTTTCGCAGAAGCATTGGTGAGGATGAAGCGCATATCGGTGAGTTCACTGCGTTCTTTCAATTCGTCCCATATCGTTGCATCGAGGCATACTCGCTTGTTGGTTACGCCCAACTGTGTATAGAATTCTTCTTGTTCACCGGTATTATCGGTCACGGTACATCTCAGATAAAAATAGTTGTAGTACTTGTGTCCCGGTGTTTTCGGCAAGAATATCTTAATTGCAAACTTGCCCTCCGAATCGGTTAGCAGACTGTCGCCGGGCATGCCGTCTAACGTGTAGGTTACTACCGCATTTCTCACCGGTTCGTCCATTAGCGTTCTGGCCCATCCGCTAACAACCACGCTATCGCCTAGTACATATCGTATGGTTGGCTTCTGCACATATACACTGAAAGTTGAGCGTTTGTAGTTCTCGACCGAGAATGATTCCAGATTGCCGTCTACCAAGATGTGATAGATTCCACTCAGCATGTTTTTCGGTAGCACGAATTCCGCACTTGCCGTTCCGTAGCTGTCGGTTTTTAAAACCGCTGAATCAACTTGTTGCCAAGTCGGACCTAATATTTTCACCTGCAGTTCGCACCCGGTATCGGCAAGCATCTTTAGTCCTTCGTTTCGATGCCGAACAATAACCGCATGTACGGTTTCTCCGGGTTGATAGACTTTCCGGTCGAGAAACACATTCGTTACCTGTTTAAGACCTGACCTTGTCTTATCGAACTCGCGCACCTTGGTTAGATCTATGGGAATAATGATGCCTTCAGCCGAACGAAGTTGCAGAACGTCTAGTGTCGTGTCGTTGATTCCTATACGAACCTCGGCGTTGCGGTCGAGTTCCATATCCCGATGCCCAAAGAACGACAAACCAGCCTGATGTTCGGGCCGACTCGTTATGGCATCGACTATCGCAATTCGCAAGCTGTCGCCCGGCAGTGGCATAACAATCGGTCTTGAATTACTTACAAAAAACATCGCCCGTGCAACTTCGGTCTCGGGCTTTGTCGATAGTTCCATTAAATAGCATCCGGCAGGAAGAGTGGGTAGGTCGACGAGACTATAGTATTTCTTCGATTTATTTTGATTCGGCAGTTCAATTGTCTTCGTGAGCTTTCTTGAAGTACATTTGCTTAGTTCCTTGAGGTCGTCGTCGTCATTAGTGTCGAACTCGTCCCAAACAATATTCTTATCGTTAACTTTCCTTATCAGCATCTTCAACCGCGACACGTTTCTATGCCTCACTAGGAATTTATTCTTCTTCGAAACAGGAAACACTCCCCATTGTTCTAGCCAGAGATTCGAGCGAGTCTTTTCATCTACCATCTTCTTTAAGATTCCTATTCGCGGATACTTCTTCCACTTCGCAATTGCCTTTTCGCAACGCTCCAGAAGCAAGGAATCGGCAAGAAGTTCGGTACTGCTTGCCAGTTGTAAAGCGAGTATTTCGGTTTCGGCGCTAAGTTCGATGTCGGAATATGCGCGACCGAGCGAATCGAGCTTAGCGATGAATCTCCAAACGTCGGCTTCCTGACTTTTCTCTGGCAGTTGTTGTCTAATCTTCTCGAATGCAATGAGGAACATCGCCTCACGATTTCCGGCCTGTGTATATCTTTCGGCCAGCAAATCATAGTTTCCCAAGATTAGTCCCACGATGCTCAACAGGTCGTAGTTGAAGTATTTTCCAGAGAACTCCTCATTTGTTATTGCGCGATAAGTTTTGGGCTTTACGCGTATCCGTTGTAACAATTCGGGTCTTTCGAGCGCCATGCGGGTGTAGGGCGTCGTGTCGTTAACCGAAAAGGTGGCCAAAATAGTGGAATATATCGCCTGTATAACCGCATCTTTCCCTCTTGCTTCGCGCTCTTCTTTCTTGAGCGAATCTATGGCCAAGATGGTGCTGTCTTGTGAAAGTTTCAGTATAATTTGCCTTCGTCGCAGTTCGGCCCGAAGCAAATCGCCATATTCCTTTCTCTTTCTGGCCATATATATAATGGTATCGATGGTGCGGAGTGCATCTTTTGGTTGGAGTACCTCTTGATTCTTTGCCTTACGCCACATTTTCGGCAATGTTTGCGCCGTTGTCTCCGCTTGGGTCAGGAACAATATCAGTATTGCGAGTAATATCTTCTTCATCATTATCTGTTGTTTGATGGGATGCTGCAAAGTTAGACTCTTACGCGCGTGTTTAGTGTAATTTATACTGATTCTGGAGTCGGGGCGATTGTGATTTGTGTTGAAAAAGGTCGGTTTCTGTCTTTGCAGCGGTCTAGTGTCTAGCTTTAGAGTAATACGCATTCTCTATTATTTATATATGGATGTAAAAAAGCCTCGCCAGTAAAATAAATACTGACGAGGCTTGGATAAGTTATGGAAAAACTAAATTATTCTTTTCTTAGAGCTTCGGACCGGCGGTTACGAGTGCTTTACCGGCTTCGTTGCTTCATATTTCTTGAAGTTCTTGATGAAGCGGGCTGCCAAATCTTTTGCTTTTTCTTCCCATTCGGATGCGTTTTTGTAGGTGTTGCGCGGGTCGAGGATGTTAGTGTCTACGCCCTTGAGTTCTGTTGGAACAACGAAGTCGAAGTAGGGAATAGTCTTTGTCGGTGCCTTGTCGATTGAGTGGTCGAGTATGGCGTCGATGATTCCGCGTGTGTCCTTTATGGAGATGCGCTTTCCTGTTCCGTTCCAGCCGGTGTTCACGAGGTAGGCTTTGGCGCCGCTCTTCTCCATGTGCTTAACAAGTTCCTCGGCATATTTTGTTGGATGGAGTTCCAGGAATGCCTGTCCGAAGCATGCTGAGAAGGTTGGGGTTGGCTCTGTGATTCCGCGTTCGGTTCCGGCAAGTTTGGCGGTGAATCCGGAGAGGAAGTAGTACTTCGTTTGCTCGGCGTTTAGGATTGAAACCGGTGGCAGAACTCCGAATGCGTCGGCCGAGAGGAATATCACTTGCTTTGCAGCTGGACCGTGAGATTCGGGGCGCTGTATATTCTTGATATGATATATCGGGTAGGAAACGCGTGTATTTTCGGTTACGCTCTTGTCTACGAAATCAATTTTTCCGTTTTTGTCAACGGTTACGTTCTCGAGTAGTGCATCGCGTGTGATAGCTCCGTAGATATCTGGTTCAGCTTCTTTGTCGAGGTTGATGACCTTAGCGTAGCATCCGCCTTCGAAGTTGAATACGCCCTTGTCGTCCCATCCGTGCTCGTCGTCGCCGATGAGTAGGCGTTTTGGGTCGGTTGAGAGGGTTGTTTTTCCTGTTCCTGACAGACCGAAGAAGATTGCAGTGTTTTCGCCGTTCATGTCGGTATTGGCTGAGCAGTGCATTGAGGCGATGCCTTTGAGGGGTAGGAAGTAGTTCATCATTGAGAACATTCCTTTCTTCATTTCGCCACCGTACCATGTGTTGATGATAACTTGCTCTTTACTGGTTACGTTGAATACTACGGCTGTCTCGGAGTGTAGGCCGAGTTCTTTCCAGTTCTCGACTTTTGCTTTTGATGCGTTGTAGACGATGAAATCGGGCTCTTGCTCGAAATCGGCTTCTGTTTTCGGGCGAATAAACATGTTCGTAACGAAATGTGCCTGCCATGCAACTTCAACTATGAAGCGAACTTTCATTCGGGTGTCTTTGTGTGTTCCGCAGAACCCGTCGACAACGAAAAGGCGCTTGTTGGATAATTCCTTCTGGGCGATTTCCTTTACGGCGTGCCATGCTTCTTTTGAGGCGCGATGGTTGTCGTTGTGATATTCCTCGCTGTCCCACCAAACGGTGTCGTGGGATGTTTCATCATCGACGATGAATTTATCCTTAGGAGAGCGGCCGGTGTATATTCCGGTCATAACGTTGATTGCACCTAATTCTGTTTCCTGACCAATCTCGAAACCTTCGAGGTTTTCTTTTGTTTCTTCGTTAAAAAGAACTTCATACGATGGGTTATACAAAACCTCTGCTGTGCCGGTTGTAATCCCATAGCTAGCTAAAATTGACTTGTCAAACTTTGCCATTTTATAAAATGAATTTAGTTGAAAAATGTTAGCGCTTAGTCTTTTAGAAAGACTGTAAAAAGCAGCGGCAAAGATAAATAAAATCTAAAGCTCGCCAAACGTGACTTGTGGAAAATACGGTAGTGTGGGTTTGCTTTCGGTTAAAGTATTGAAAACGAAAAGGGGCACATTCTTCTTTGTAATTCTCACTTTGCAATGAAATAGGAAATTCTTAATTTTGCGCAAATTTGAACATAAAGGTGCTAAGCAGCAGGCTGCACGAATAAGAATAACTATTCTTCGTTTACAGACACAAATGGAAATAATCAATTTTTCGGAACAACATTCAATCATCAACCAGTACATGGCTGAGATTCGCGACAAGGATTATCAAAAGAATAGATTGCTTTTTCGCAATAATGTGATGCGTATAGGTGAGTTCGAGGCTTTCGAAATCTCAAAAACTTTGAATTATAAAGAGCAGGAAGTCACCACGCCGCTGGGAATTGCACGAGTGAGCGTGCCAACAGATAAAATTGTTTTGGCAACTATCTTCCGTGCCGGACTGCCTTTTCACAATGGATTCCTGAATATTTTCGACCATGCCGGTAATGCTTTCGTGAGTGCCTATAGAGAATATAAGGACGCAGCTCATCATACGGTTGACATTCATGTTGAATATCTTGCAACTCCGGATATTAATGGTAAGACGCTCATCATAGCCGACCCGATGCTGGCCACTGGCGGTTCGATGGAGTTAGGTTATAAAGCCATTCTTACAAAGGGAACTCCTAAACACGTACACATTGCCTGCATAATTGCTTCGCCGGAAGGAATAGCGCACATCAAGAATACATTCCCCGAAGAAACCACAACAATATGGTGTGCAGCCATAGATGAGGGGCTTAACGAGCACAAATATATTGTTCCTGGATTCGGTGACGCGGGCGACCTTTGCTACGGAGAAAAACTCTAGAAAACAGAGCTACACGATTATATCATTAACAGAGAAATCCACCGCCATCGCAGTTTATAAAACTGGATGGCAGTGGATTTTTTCAGCTCTCTATTTCTGTTCGAGGATAGTCTCGGAATGGACTTGTTATTATTATGCGCCGTTTGGAGAGACAATTCGCTTGATGTCGTTGAGACGATTGAGGGCGTCCATGGGTGTGAGATTGTTTATGTCGAGTCCGAGAATTTCGTCGCGTATTTGTTGAAGCACAGGATCGTTGAGCTGATAAAACGACAACTGTACTCCTTCCCGACTTTGCTCCAATTTCTTTGCTGATGGTCGAGTATTTGTGCCAACTTGCGAGTTGTCGGCCTCTAGTTCGCGCAGTACTACTCCTGCGCGTTTTACAATTGAGGGTGGCATACCAGCTATCTCGGCCACATGAATACCGAAAGAGTGTTCGCTGCCGCCTCGTTGTAGTTTGCGAATGAAAATTACTCGTCCGTTTTGCTCCTGCACTGCAACATTGTAGTTGCGGATGCGTTTGAAAATCTTTTCCATTTCGTTGAGCTCGTGATAGTGTGTTGCGAAAAGTGTTCGAGCTCGTGCGCGTGGCTGTTCGTGTAGATGTTCAACGATAGCCCATGCTATGCTTATTCCGTCGTAGGTACTGGTGCCGCGTCCGAGTTCGTCGAAAAGAACCAGCGAGCGGGGTGTGACATTGTTGAGAATATTGGCTGCTTCGGTCATCTCTACCATGAAGGTCGATTCGCCGAGCGAGATATTATCCGATGCGCCGACACGAGTAAAAATCTTATCGACCAATCCTATTCGTGCACTTTCGGCCGGAACGAAACTACCTGCTTGTGCCAGCAGAACGATGAGAGCTGTTTGCCGGAGAAGAGCCGACTTACCGGCCATGTTAGGGCCGGTTATAATCATTATTTGCTGATGTTCCGAGTCGAGTAGCACATCGTTCGGGACATATTGTTCGCCTATCGGGAGCTGAGTTTCAATCACAGGATGCCGTCCTTGCCGGATGTCTATCACGTTTTCCTCGTCGATTACAGGCCTAACATATCTCTGTGCCTCGGCTGTCTTTGCGAACGACAGTAGGCATCTACATGTGCGATAAGATTAGCGTTTATCTGAATTTGCGGGATGAAGGTCTGCATATCCTGCACTAGTTCGGCAAAGAGTTTAGCTTCGAGCGCCAGAATTTTCTCATCGGCGCCAAGAATCTTTGCTTCATATTCTTTCAGCTCTGGTGTTATGTAGCGTTCGGCCTGTGCGAGAGTTTGCTTTCGAATCCAATCTGCGGGCACTTTATTGCGGAACGTATTCCTCACCTCCAGATAATATCCGAACACGTTGTTGAAGCCCACTTTGAGCGATGTTATACCGGTTTGTTCGATTTCTTTTTGCTGAATTTCGATAAGATATTGTTTCCCGCCGGTTCTGATGGCGCGCAATTCGTCAAGTTCGCTATTGAATCCATCGGCAATCACATCGCCTTTAGCTACGAGCTGTGGTGGGTCGGGATGGATTTCGTTTTCGATTCTTTCGCGTAACGATTCGCAAAGATTAATCTGTTCGCCTATGCGTTTGAGTACTTCATTGTTGGTGGACGAGCAAGCCGACTTCACCGGTTGCAGAGCCATTAGAGCATTTTTGAGTTGAACCACCTCGCGTGGTGAAACCCTCCCGGCAGCCACGCGCGATATGATTCGTTCCAGGTCGCCCACACGATGAAACTGTTCATCGACACATATGCGGAAGTCGGGCTCGCGGAAAAAATAATCCACCACATCCAGACGCTCGTTTATGGTCTTCACATCCTTGAGCGGGAACACCATCCATCGCCTCAACATTCTACCACCCATCGGTGTAACTGTCCGGTCGAGCACGTTCAGAAGCGACGTTCCCTCATCGTGCATAGGTGCAACAAGTTCCAGCGAGCGAATTGTGAATCGGTCGAGCCGCACATATTTCTCCTCTTCAATTCGTGCAAGCGAGGTTATATGACTGATATTCGTGTGCTGTGTGATTTCAAGATATTGCATTATGGCTCCGGCCGCCACGATTCCGTTATGCAGATGGTCGGTACCGAATCCTTTGAGATTCTTTGTTTTGAAATGTTTCAGTAGTTTCTGCCGTGCTGTTTGTTCGGTGAACACCCACTCGTCCAACTCGAAAGTGCATATTCGCGAACCGAAATATTTCAAGAAATCCTGCTTCCTTTCTCGATTATAGAGCACTTCTTTCGGTGCGAAGTTCCCGATGAGTTTTTCAACATAATCAAACGACCCCTCGCCCGTAAGGAATTCACCGGTCGAGATATCCAGAAAGCTCACCCCGCAGGCTCCTTTACCGAAATGAACCGCCGCCAGGAAATTATTTTCCTTATAGTTGAGCACATTGTCGCCCATGGCCACTCCGGGTGTCACGAGTTCGGTTATACCTCGTTTCACCATTTTGTCCATGGCTGTTAGTCCGCGTTTGCCTTTAATTTCCTCGCGTTTTTTTTTCGGGTCTTCCAGCTGGTCGCATATTGCCACCCGCTTGCCCGCTCTCACGAGTTTAGGCAGATAGGTATCGAGCGCATGATGAGGGAAACCGGCCATTTCGTCGCCGCTTGCAGCTCCGTTATTTCTTTTCGTGAGCGTGATTCCCAGGATTTTCGACGTCTCTATGGCATCGTCGCAGTAGGTTTCATAGAAATCGCCGCAGCGGAAGAGCAGCAAAGCATCTGGGTGTTTTGCTTTCATAGAGAAGAACTGTTTCATCATCGGAGTCAGTCCTTTTTCATCTTTAGCCATTGATAGTATATCCTTTCTTATGTGTCAATTATTACGGCGCGAAAATAGCCAAAGTGTCTATAGCAACCAAACATCTCATGTTCTTTGTTCGTTCCGAATAGCTCGTAAAAAACTACATACGGACACCTTGTTTTTATCCCGAAACCTATAAAAACGGTCGACCTGCACGCGTCGTCATGACGGATGCAGGTCTTAATGATTATATAAACGATATTTTATTTGTTTCCTATGGGTATCGGACAGCAAATCACCCCTCGGGGTCTGTCCCTACATGCGGGCGTCCCGCCCGAGTGGGAGTGTCTATCCGACGCTTGCCCGACAAGGAGGGGATAATCTCTCTTAAACCGAACCCTTATACTTGGTCTTCGCCCGGGTCTTCCTCTCGTCCGGGTTTCGGGGTGTCGCCACCGGGCTTCTTGGGGTCTTCGGGCTTTTTGCCCTCGCCAGGTTTCTTACCATCATCCGGTTTTTTACCATCATCGCCGGGCTTTTTCGGGTCGGAGGGTTTCTTGGGATTATCATCCCCGTTATCCTTCCTCTTTTTGGCCGCTGACTTCTGCGCCTGACTTTGAGCGTGAGTGTAACGGAAATCAGCCGAAACATGGTTCAGTGACGTTACCAGGTCGGCAATCAGCTTCCGGTCGGCATCAACAGGCGAAATCAAATAACTGGCCTGAATGCACTGACAAATGGCTTCGAATATTCGCTCGCTGTTCTGACGAGCTACCCGAGAATCGGGCAATTTCAGTGCATCGCCAGCACTACGGCGCGATACAACCATTTGCTCGTATTCCTCGTTAACGATATGAAGATGTTGCATTACATCGTTTAGTCCTAAGACGGCAAGCTCGGACGTGAGACGGGTAGCATCTTTCTCCAAACCGCGAATCAGTCCCGTTTCATTCTCGTTAATCTCCTTTCTTATTCCGAAATAAGGTTTAAGTTCAACTGCCAGTTTTGCGGCCGCTTTTCTAACCACTTCTACATGCGAATAGAGCTGGGCGCGAATTATTCCGAAGAGATTAATGAGGGCCTCGTCGCGCTCGCGGTCTTTTGCGAGCATTTCGTTTGTTGTAACCGACGCCTGGGCCTGTTTGTTAATTTCAACCTCTACTTCTATGGCGTCTTTCCACTCCTTGAGCATGTCGGGCGTTACATTTATTTTCGCGAGGTCGGTCTTCGCGATAAGGTCGTACTGTGTTTGATGAAACTTCGCATGCATAACGTTATGGAAACGTGCTCCGCGGTTGCTTTCCAATTTGATTGGACTTGTTGTTGTTGCCATTTTCTTTGAGTTGTTTTTGATTAATGAAATATGATAGGATAAATTATCTGCAAATCAGTTGTCGCCATGCCTACTGCGATGTCAGAATGAGCATCACACTCGATTCCCCAGCTTTCTACGACGTCAGAATGAGCATCACTCTCGGTTCCCCAGCTTTCTACGGCGTCGGAATGACCATCACTCTCGGTTCTCCCGATTTCTACGACGTCAGAATGAGCATCACTCTCGGTTCTCCCGATTTCTACGGCGTCAGAATGAGCCTCACACTCGGTTCTCCCGATTTCTACAGCGTCAGAATGAGCCTCACACTCGGTTCTCCCGATTTCTACGGCGTCGGAATGAGCCTCACACTCGATTCCCCAGCTTTCTACGGCGTCAGAATGACCATCACACTCGGTAAAGCTCCTATCGATGCCGTAGGAATGAGTTTCACCGTTGGTTGCCCTACTTTCTACAGCGTAGAAGTGGGCACCACTGTAGATACCCTTACTTTCTACGTCGTAGATTATATAAAGACCCTTGGTTTGCATGGTTTCTATACTAGAATATCAAGGATTACTTTGTTCTGCTACCGGATGTACAGCTCGCCCGTATGCTCGTATTTCTCGGTTCTTTGGTTCTAAATAGGACGGACCATATACCATATTGTAAGCGTGATGCAAACTACTCGGAATCGCCGTCCAACAATTACAACTAAGCATCACATTATGCAACCCCCCATTAGTGTTACTACGAAATCCTGTAGGAGGTATATAAATTGTAGCATTAGGATTTGTGATTTTATTATTCAAGACCCAGCCTCCATTCCAACCAATAGTATTTATTGGGCCACGATCTTCTCCTGTAGTAGTAAAAGCTGTAAAAGCGTTAGAAGCTGGTACATTAAAACCTGCTGGAGAGGGATCATAAATGGTTTTGATAACTGGGTTATCATTTAAACTGATAGTTATATTTCTCATCGACCAAAGATTAATATATGAATAACCTAATGGTGGTGTGTTGTACCAAGACGGAGAATAAGTGTAGAAATTTTCTGGATGTTGAATCCCATTCTGTATAGACATATTACCCCCGGCATTCTCATTAAACGAGCCTTCTGATACGGAAGTAACACCTGGGAGTGCATCCTTACGTCCCCATTGATAAAGCGTAGAATTACCATTCTTTACTATTGTAGCTGGATTTTGTGTAATAGTAAATTCAGCTTTTTGAACAGTACCTGAATTTCTTGTAAGTTGCTCTATTTGAACCTTTACTTTACGTGGTTGTTTATAGTTGGTTTCTTTCCAAGAGGTGTATCGCCAACCTATAGTTTCAGAAGCAAAGTAGTATTTGACACCTTGAAAGTTGGTTACTTCTATCTTATCCAATACATTATCAGGAGCAAACCAAAGATGCCATGACCATACAATAGTACTACCTCTCATGGCCGCAACTACAACATTTCCACCTCTTATATTCTCTGCCTTTACTTCAAATTGTAAATAACCGTCACCCAACACATCGTGTTCTATAGCCAGATTGCTCACTAAGTTTGATTCGTCTGCCCAGACCACCTTAGCGTTATCTATTCCATTATTTGCACCACCGTTGGTTTTCTCTATCCAAGGGTCAGTTATGTTTTGCTCCATATGGTCTTTGAAATTCTGTAAGATAAATGTGCCAGTATTAGTGGTCTTATAGGAACTTTCGTTCTTATTCCCATCCTTTATAGCATTGCCATATACCAGAGGGAGTTTGTAGTATCCCGGATGAGATATGACATAACAGTTAGCTGTGTTGCGAGAAGTGGGATTACCTTTTATATCGTGTGTAGAGAGGTCGTAATACTCACCAATACTGCCTTTAGGGTTAATCTTTAATTTAGCATTACGTTCATCCAATAAGTCTACTATGCTTGTTTTTATACTTGCTGTACCCGTTTCGGCTATTGTTCCACCATCGCCATTTTCTTTGCTTAATGCTGTGAGCCATGTAGGCTTTGTATCGCTTTCCGGTCCCCAGGTTAATCCACCGTCTGTGCTTTCTTGATATTTCACAACTCGCCATTTAACGGGTTGAAATGTTGTTCCAACTTTACGATAGCTTATGATGCCATAGGCACCGGTTTGAGAAATGTTGTATCCAACGGCAGAGGGAGATGTGGCTTGAATTATATACTCCCAATTACTGTTTTTCTCGGTCATCATATATGTCTTCGTAGTGCCAGGCTTCCATTTTCCACCTTCGATTTTAGCGGTGATACTAGTGCCGTCGTTGAAGGTGATAACGATTTTTGCGCCGCTGGGAAGGGTTTGAGGAACCATAAGGAATGTGTTACCATCTTTAAGAATCACGTTGTTAAGTGTACCGTTGGTGAGAACGTTGATGTTGTCGAGCTTAAAGTTTGCCGTAGTGCTACCGGTTGTCCAGGTGTGAGTGGCGGGATTGTAGTTGCCTTTGTTATGAATGTTTTGGAACTCTACGCTCTTAATTGTTTTGCCCCACGAAAGATTGGAACCTACGCCGAAACGGATGGCGGTAAGGGCGTGGCGGAACTTTAGAGGCACTACATGGGCGGCTCCGCCGGAGGATGGGGTGTAGGAAATTTCATTAGTAACGGCCGACATAAGGTCGGTTTGGTTGGCAATATCCGTGGAGGCTATGAAGTCGACTGTGGGCAATGCGTTTGCTGATGCCTGGACTAACTTTTGGTTCGGGTTCGAGCCGTCCATATAAGGGTAAATAGCGTAGAATTTAAGACTGGAGGCGTCGGTAGACAGATCTTGGGGTTTACCATTACGCCGGTATTGCTAACGCGTTCATTGTAGAAATAGTCGGCTTGGTTGCTGCCGTTTTTACTTGCCGAAACGCCGAAGTCGGCATCAATGGTGCTTTTCAGGAATGCGCGGGTTTCAGGCGTGCGTTTAACCGGGTTAACGCCGTCGATGGTTGTTTCCTGAAGGCAGGCATCGGCAGCAATGGACTCGTTAAACGGAATACTGCCGATGGGTTCGGCGGCGGCAAGACTGCGCGATTGAGGATTATCTTCGGGCGCATCCTGAACGTCGGACACTTCGAAGCTCATGCCGCCTTTGTTGCCATGGTTGTTGTCTGTTATGTTTTCATCTGCACACGAGCCTATGAATAGTACGGCCGTGCAAAGCAGGGCGAGAGAAAGTTTGTTCTTAATCATGTTGCTACTTCTTTTTGGGTTATTCAAATTCAATTTCTTCATTCTCATCTTCGTTGTCTTCAATCTCGGGTGTTCCCGGCTTGGGTTTGATTTCGCTCGGAACAAGCAGATGGAATTCGTGTTGCAATGAGATTGTCTCGATGAAAGGCGGGACATACGCGCCTTTTTGGAATTCTTTTTTCTTCATACTGATAATGATTTTATTTCGTGATTACACATTTGTAGCAAGGGGTGATAATCGAAAAGAATGATATAATATCCATAAACCAACTTGCGCCAATTCGGCCTATCGGCCGCATGTAGGGACAGACCCCGTGTCTGTCCGCACCCGTCCGATAAGGACGGGATAAATATCCATCGCTCGGACCTTTCGACCAATATATTGCTTCGGTTCGCAGAACCGAAGTGAGGCGGACAGACACGGGGTCTGTCCCTACATGCGGCCTGTCGGCCGAGCGGGAGTTTATGTTTACTGAAATGGGAGTATTCGCCGTACGGAAATCGTACGGGTTTTGCCGGTAAAATCTTTCCTTATTTTCTCTTATATCGGTTGCGGAAAGAGTACGAAAAACGGCACGAAGAATCCTTCCGGAATCCCCGTGTATACTGGATTTACGACACGCTTCGCGCGCGCGTAT
>NZ_BAKH01000053.1 GCF_000614105.1 Prevotella micans DSM 21469 = JCM 16134 | reverse complement strand
AAAAACGATAGTACTTTTCAACTAAAACGATAGTACTTTTCACCAAAAACGATAGTACTTTTTAGAAAGAAATATATCAACTACTGTTATTGTAGCAGATTATCTCGGGAGTTAATAGGTAGTGTTATCTTCCTTTGAAGTTTATTTTAGCACTTAACATTTACATTAACGAAAGTCATTGATTTATATACACCGTATTCACAAATACTTTTTTATTATCTCTTTCTCTCAGTAGTAGCATGTTATTGGGTTTTAACAGGGTGTATTCTATACAATATGCAATGTCGTCTCTTAAGTAGAACTTGTGTGGGACGATGCTTATGTTTTTAAAGAAACAATTTTGTAACTTTGCTTCCACTTTGATATACTGAGAGAAAAATTCATACACTTATGACCTACACCAGGGAAACCATTGCGAGTTTCGACCAATTATTGTCGCACCTCGTCGAGAGAAAAATCCAAAAATATGTCGCAGTTGTTTGGCCCGAAGACGAGCACACGCGAGAGGCCTTCGAAAAGGCTGCGGAGGAAGGCTTCATCGTTCCGATACTGTTTGCCTCGGAAAACACGTATAAACACTATGACGGACAGTTTGAAACGATACTGGCTGACTGTCCGGAAGACGCGTCAGCAAAGGCTGTAGCGTATGTTCGTGAGCATAAAGCCGACGTTATCATGAAAGGATTCGTGAACACTGATGTACTACTTCGTGCGGTGCTCAATAAGGAAACTGGAATCCTACCGAAAGGAAACGTGCTGACGCATATTGCATCGGCCAAGCTACCCGACTATCCGAAGCTGATTTTCTTCACAGATGCAGCCGTGATTCCGTTCCCAACTAACGAGCAACGAGAGGCACAAGTTGAATATATCGTGAGTTTCTGCCATACGTTTGGTATTGAAACCCCGAGAATATCACTCATACATTGCTCTGAAAAACCCGACGGACGCCATTTCCCCTATACCGAGCACTATTTACAGCTGAAAGAGCAGGCCAAGTCCGGGAAATTTGGTAAATGCGTTATTGATGGGCCACTCGACCTCAAAACATCGTGTTCGCCCGAAGCCTTACATACCAAAAAACTCGATTCACCCATCCACGGAGAGGCCGACGCCTGATTATGCCCGACATCGAGGCCGGAAATCTATTCTATAAAGCCATAACACTTTTCGGACACGCCGAAACAGCCGCTGTGCTTCAGGGACCAAGCGTACCGGTAGTGCTCCCCAGTCGTGGTGACACGGTTGAATCGAAACTCTATAGTCTTGCGTTGGCTACACTCATATCAAATAGTCGAGGTGTAATCTAGAAAGCTATCTGACAATTTTCCAGAAACAATTTATATTTCACTACATGTACAAGATTTTAGCTATAAACCCCGGTTCAACATCTACGAAAATATCGCTTGCCAATGACGATCAACCCGTTTTCGTTGCCGATATTCCGCATTCAAGAGAAGAACTGAGTCAGTTCAAAAAAATTTCAGACCAATATAACTTTCGTAAACAACTTGTAATCGACGAATTCAAAAAACGTAATATTCCGCTTGAGTTTGATGCTGTGATTGGGCGTGGCGGACTGGCAAAACCTGTGCCTAGTGGTGTCTTTAAAGTGACTCCGCAAATGATGGAAGACCAGCGCCATGCAATTCACCAACACGCTTGCGACCTGGGATGTATGATAGCCTATGAAATTGCAGAAGAAATTCCGGGTGGTTGCCCGAGCTTCATAGCCGATCCGGGTGTTGTCGATGAAATGGCTCCAGAGGCTCACGTATCGGGCTCACCACTGATGCCGCGCGTTGCTATATGGCATGCACTGAACCAAAAGGCCATCGGGCGGCGATATGCCCGTGATATCGGTAAGAGATACGAACAGTTGAATCTCATCATCTGTCATCTTGGCGGCGGAATCTCTATTGCAGCTCATCAGAAGGGGCGCGCAATCGATGCCAATAATGCCCTTGATGGTGAAGGTCCATTCTCGCCCGAAAGAGCTGGTTCGCTGCCTGCATCAGATTTAATTCACCTGTGCTATAGTGGGAAGTTCACCGAAGAAGAACTCCTCAACAGAATAAGTGGACACGCCGGAATCAGTGCGCATCTTGGAACAAACGACATGCGCGAAATCGAAAACCGAATCCTTGAAGGTGACAAGCATGCCGAGGCAATCGTATCGGCAATGATTTGGCATATTGCGAAAAATATAGCCGCAGAAGGAGCCGTTCTCTACGGTAAAGTTGATGCCATCCTTCTTACTGGTGGATTGGCACGTAGCGAATACATCGTTAGTCGCATAGCCAAAAGAATTGGATTCATCGCACCGGTGAAAATCTATCCTGGACAAGATGAGATGCTCGCACTCACCGAGAATGCTCTTGCAGTACTACGAGGCGAACGCGAGGTGCAAGATTATTGATATAATATTTAATTCAGGGAAAAGAGCCGTATGAGAATAACCCGAAAGGAACAAAAATACGGCTCTTTCTTTATGCACTTTTTAATAGAAAGGTACCATCGCCTTTACAGAAAGGTACTATCGTTTTTGGAAAAAGGTACTATCGTTTTGGCTGAAAAGTACTATCGTTTTTGGCAAAAAGTACTATCGTTTTACTCAAAAAGTACTATCGTTTTACTCAAAAAGTACTATCGTTTTTGGTAAAAGGTACTATCGTTTTTCATTGCAAAATTGGCTAACTGCGTCCTCACTAATTCTGGATCAAATAAAATGGAATACTACATCATAATTGATAATCGAAAAAAAGGCCCCTACAACATTAACGAACTTTATGCTCGCGGAATTGATGCCACAACTCTGGTTATGCCCGAAGGTACGATGCAATGGACACCGGCCTGGAAAATAAACGAACTCCGCGAATTGCTAACTACCGAGGAATCTGTACAACCGACAGCTGAAAATATCGTGATGGGAGACCCGACACAGGAAATTCCTTTGGTCGAAGCCCATCCAATAAACTCGTCGCTTGTTCATCCTATTGACCGACCTCGTAAACATAGTCGGTCGGGTTGCCTCATCGTTAGTCTAATAATTCTTATATCCCTAACAGCAATACTTATTTTCTCGTGCCCTACAACAGCCGACCATAAGGAAGCGTTGGCTAACGTAGTGACTGCAACCGTTAACGATGCTGTGAATGATGCTGATTCAACTCGAAGCAACGACTGGATGTCGCATACTTTCCAATCGATAAACAAGGCTTTTGCCGGTAAAATGATTGCGGCTGCGGTAGATAATCTTATAACCGTCGACAACTATATAGTTTGTTCTGTCGGTAAGGTGCACTACGACAGAAAGGACTATATCGTTTCGCTTGGTTTGTTGGGACACGTTTTCACAATCAACAAGGATGACCTTCGCAAAGCATCTGAACTCTACTATGATAAAGCTGAATTAAAAGTGAAAGATGAAATAAAAAAGAAAATGAACCGTATGCTAAAAGAAGACATGATGAATCCGCTCACTGACATGGTAAACAGTCTTGTCGGTTCGTCAGTAGACGGTGTGATTAAGGATATGATTGACGGTAATACAAATGTTCCAGACCTAAATCTAGATATCGATTCTATCTAAAAACAAATCACAATTTCACGCTGCCGATGTCAACAAGACTATTGACGATGGCGTAGATGGTTAAGCCGGCCGGAGAGTGGATTTGCAGCTTGCGAGCAATATTTCGGCGATGGGTAATGACGGTATTGGTGGATATACAAAGATGTCCAGCGATTTCTTTATTGGTCATTCCTTGCACGACACAGATAATAACATCCTTCTCGCGGTCACTCAAAGTTTCATTCGAGGCCTGGTTTTTACTAATCATGCTGGAGATTTTTACGCTGACGTCGTTTTGTTTGCTTTTCTTTTCAAGGCGACGTATGGCAGGAATGAAAATTTCGTCTTCGACATTGGCATGCTGGTCGAGCCAGTTTTCGCAGTTGTATATGTCGTAGAGTGTTGCGGTTAATTGTCGGTTGTGTTGTGAGTCAGAGGGAAGATATTTGATGATGATGTTTTTGAGTTCTTTTAGTCGTTGGTCGGTTTGAGAATGGTGTTTAGAGAATGTGTTGATATCGTAATTGTCGTTAGCCTTTCCTTCTAGAAGTGTATTGACATAAGGGAATACGGTTTTCTCTTCATATCGCATGTGTTTCCTTATATCATGAGCATATTCGTCGTAGAGTTTCATGATGAGTCTAGCCAAGTTATCTTTCTCATCGAGCGCTTCTTCGAGTTTTTTTCTGATGAAGGGTAATTCGAAGTCGAGATAGTAGCTGTGACTTGCTTCAAGATATTGCAGCAGGGTTGGAATTGACAGGCGGTCAGCATCGTCGAATTCTTTATATCCATTTATGGTGAAGTTTACGATTGCTAGGAATGTATATGTGTCTACGTTTTGACTTTCGCATACCTCCCGAACGGTTTTATCTCCAAACCCAAGGTTTATTCCGAAGCTTCCGAGGCTTTGAAGGAGATCATAATTATCACCGATGAGCAATATCATTTTATCATCGGCTTCGTACATCTTTTGTCTTTTCATAATCCAGCTAACGGTAATGAATCATATATGTTTCAGTGCAAAATAACGGCTTTTGGCTAAATCACGCAATCATAAATACTAGGTATTTGGAGAGAATACTAATCTTTAAGTATTGTGAGAAATTGAACCGTCAGATACCTTTGCAAACGAGTGCAGGGATGATTGCCACTCTTGGATAACCGGTGGTTAGGATAAGTTATAACTTCAATTCCTAACATATTGAGCCTAACTACGGTGGCAAGAACGCAATTGGTCAGCTGCACTCTTTTTGTTTGGCAAAAGTAGTGAATAGGAAATGGTTGCTTGCGGGATTCCATAACTTTTTTAGATGTTGCGACTATTTATAGAACCTATATTTATGTATCAGATATATCAAATGATTGGTGTCAGGACTTATAGATAGAGTTCGGACTTATTGCTTGACCGTAATAAGTATATATGTTTATCGGTTGAATAACCATTATGAAAATGAAATGTATGTATGTTTTATAGTTAAACATATTGCAGAAATGGTATATATAGGTGTGTTTCATATTCAATCATAGTGCGGAAATATAAAACTCACCTACATCTATCATTTATGCAGTCTGCGTAAATGATAGATGTAGGTGAGTTTTTAGTTAAACATATTGCAGAAATAGAAAACATACATGTGTTTTCTATTTCTGCATATTGAATGAATGTAAAATATATGTGTGTTTTAATGTTAATCAGGCTGCGGAACATAAAACATAGATGTTTTTAATGATTAATCATATTGCGGAGTATAAAACGTAGGTGTATTTGATGATTAAGCAGTTTGCTGAATATAAAACATAGGTGTGTTTAGTGATTAAGCAGTTTGCATGGGTTAAAAATCATATGTGTTTTTAGATCATAACTATTGTTTGGGTGGAAAACATATATGTGTTTTATGATTAGAACTGTGTTTTGATATATATCTTAGTTGAATTTATGTGTTATAAAATGTTATAAGTTTGATGATTTGCTGGAAAATCGATTCGATGGCCAATTATGAATCATTTTTAATACTACTTTTGTAATCGTAAGGTTTAAGTGAGCCCCAACTTAGATAGATATAATAACCAATTTATAAACATAACTGAATATGAACCCAATTAAAAGAATTGAGCAGACAAGGAGCAATCGACTAACACTCGGGCTACATGTTGACATGCAATCGCGCTTATATGCGCTAGTAACGAAAGTTTCTCCGGAGAAGATTCTTCTTAAACCTGAAGACATTTCTGAATGGAAGAAAATCATTGACTTAGAACAAGACGTTGCGCGTGCCGTTTCGGACTCTGAAATGACAGACAGATTGAGGAAGAAAAACGTTGAACGAGGCAAATTGATTACTTCTTTGTTTTCAGAGATTAGAAGTGCAATGCTTTCGCCACTTACAAACAAGTCAGAAGCAGGTCGAAGACTCTATCCGATTGTAAGAGCCTACAGGAATTTACAGCGCGAGAATATGAGTGAGCAGACTTCGCACATCGATGGACTGATTGTAGACCTCACGAAGGACGAACCGCAGAATGATTCGGTAACCATAGGAGTTAATCTACAGATAAATTTGCTTAGGCAGGCAAACGATGAGTTCAAAAGGTTAAGAGTTGAACGTTCACACGCAATGATTTTAGAGAATTTGCCAAGTAGCAAGACGGTTCGCAAGCAGGCAGATGAGATAACCGCATCTATTTTGATACACATAGAGACTGCTTACATTGTTGCTACAGATGCAGATCGCAAAGAAATATCGTCTCTAATCAATGAAATCAATCAAGTGATTCATGAAACGGCAACCACGCATAAGCAGGGAGCCATTCAACGGAAGAATGCAAGAGATAAAAAGAAGGATGAAGACAAAAACAAAGGTGGAGGCGGTAATCAAAAGAAGCCTAAGGATGGCGACAAAGACAAAACTCCAAAGCCCGGAAGAGAAGAAGACCCTGGCGAGGATAAAGTTTAGAATCGTAGTTAATATTTAATTATAGTTTTCTGCGAAAAACAGATTCCAGAAATCCATTTAAGTAGTTTTTGTATTATGCCCGGTGGTTTAGTTAATCTAAATCACCGGCATTTGTATGTATTTACATAATTTATTTGCCATGAATAAGTATATTTATTTTCTATTATATCATTCAGACATAAAAAAGGAACTATCGGCTAACATATCATTATAATTCAGATTGAGTGAATGGCTAACTTTGCCAAGAACAAATCTATTTATAATCATGCATGGAATACGTTACGGACATTTCGACGATGACCAAAAAGAATATGTAATCACCAATCCTGAAACTCCTTGGCCTTGGATTAACTATTTGGGTAATGAAAACTTCTTCTCTTTAATATCAAACACTGCCGGAGGGTATTCTTTTTACAAGGATGCAAAGTTCAGAAGGATAACGCGATACAGATATAATAATGTGCCGATAGACAATGATGGTAGGGCATTCTATATCGTAGATGATGACACGATTTGGAGTCCATCATGGAAACCATGTCGCACCAAACTAGATGATTATGAGTGTCGGCATGGAATGAACTACACGTGCATAACAGGACTCAAAAATGGTGTTGAAGCGTCAGTTTTATTTTTTGTTCCACTTCATGCAAATTGCGAGATTCAAAAAATGCATCTCGTAAACCATTCAAATACTAAAAAGCATCTGAAACTCTTTTCATTCCATGAATGGTGCTTATGGAATGCTGCGACAGATATGGAGAATTTCCAACGCAATTTATCGATTGGAGAGGTAGAAGTATGTGGTAGTACTATTTATCACAAAACAGAGTATCGCGAACGCCGCAATCATTATGCTTTCTACCATGTTTGCGAATTAATAAAAGGCTTCGATACAGACCGCGAACAGTTTGTTGGACTATATTCAGAGAAGAGTTTACCAAACGCTGTTCGCGATGGACAGTCGAAGAACAGTATTGCCCATGGTTGGAGTCCTATCGCAAGTCATCAACTCGAGTTTGATTTAGATCCAGGCGAGTCGCGCGATATTATTTTTATACTTGGATATGTAGAGAACAAGCAAAATGAGAAGTTTATCGATGCCGACGGCAACCTTTCAGCAAACGATTCGCTCACTTCAAGCATCAATAAACAGAAGGCAAATGATATGATTGAATCATTCAATAATGTTGAAAAGGTTGACCGCGCATTTGCTGAACTGAAAGAATATTGGGACGAACTGCTTGGAAAATTCGTTTTGGATTCCGGAAACAAGAAACTCGACCGGATGATTAATATTTGGAATCAGTATCAGTGCATGATAACATTCTGCATGTCGCGTTCGGCATCGTTTTTTGAGAGCGGGATAGGACGCGGAATGGGTTTTCGAGACTCAAATCAGGATTTGTTAGGATTCGTTCATCAAATTCCACAGCGAGCACGGCAAAGAATACTAGACATCGCATCTACACAATTTGCCGACGGAGGTTGCTACCATCAGTATCAACCACTAACAAAGCGTGGAAACAACGACATTGGCGGTGGATTTAACGATGACCCATGCTGGCTGATATTCGGAACAGTGGCATACATAAAGGAGACAGGAGATTTTGACATACTTCATGAATCGGTTCCATTCGATAACAAGCCAGGAACAGAGTGCACGCTGTTGGAACACATGTCTGTATCGCTGAATCATGTAATTTCAAACCTAGGACCGCACGGGCTTCCATTAATTGGGCGAGCCGACTGGAACGATTGTTTGAATATGAACTGTTTTAGTAACGATCCGAATGAAAGCTTCCAAACAACTGAGAATAATTCTGTTGGCTCGAAAGCTGAATCATTGATGATTGCAGGCTTATTTGTAGTTACCGCTCAAAGCTATGTTTCGCTATGCGAAGAACTATCAGAACGGCACTTAGAACTACAAAATGAATGTAAAATAAACCTAAAGAAAGAAGTCGAGCGGATTGCACAAGCAGTTTCTGACATGAAGGAAGCTGTTATGCAGTACGGATGGGACGGAGAATGGTTTCTGCGAGCATTCGATTTTAATGGTCGAAAGGTTGGAAGCCATGAAAACGCCGAAGGAAAAATATTTATAGAGAGTCAAGGCTGGTGCACCATGGCTCAAATAGGCAGCTCGAATGGTTATTGCGACAAAGCTCTCGACTCCGTGGCAAGGTTGCTTGAATGCGAACATGGAATTGTACTTCAAAACCCAGCGTTCACACATTATTATATTGAATATGGCGAAATTTCATCCTATCCGGAAGGTTACAAAGAGAACGCCGGCATTTTCTGTCATAATAACCCATGGATAATTATAGGCGAAGCTATGTTGGGCAGAGGCGATGATGCATGGCGGCACTATACGAAGATACTCCCATCGTATGTTGAAGAGCAAAATCAGCATCTTCATCGTATCGAACCGTATGTTTGCTGTCAAATGCTTGCCGGGAAAGACTCCGCACGACCAGGAGAAGGCAAAAATAGCTGGCTAACAGGAACCGCTGCATTGATGTGGCATGCAGCAACAGAGCATATTTTGGGCATCAAACCCGATTTTAATGGTATTCGTATAGACCCCTGCCTACCGAAAACTATGCATGAATACACGATTCGGAGAAAATTCCGAGGCGCAACATATACTATTCATCTGCATAACCAGTCAGGACGTACTAAAGGCATTAATCGAATCGAAGTTGATGGTAAGCCGATTGTCGGGAACCTCATTCGATTCGAAAAAGGAACTCATGATGTCGAGGTTTTTATGTGATTAATCGGTGTCGATAGCTTTTTCTATCATTCAAGAAACTCTTTTACCATATCGGCACAACGTTCTCCATCAATTGCAGAGCTTATTATACCGCCGGCATAACCTGCTCCTTCTCCGCATGGAAAGAGTCCGGATATTTGATGCATCAAAGTTGATGTGTCACGAGGAATGCGAACCGGCGAACTCGTTCGAGTTTCGGCTGCAATTAGGGTTGCGTCGGCTGTCAGAAATCCATGAGCCTGTCGACCAAATGTTATGAATGCTTTTTGAAGTCGAGTCACAATGTGTTTTGGCATCCAGAAGTGTAGCGGACTCGAAATTAAGCCTGGAGCATAGCTTGTGGATGGTAGAGAATACGATAGCCGGTTATCGATAAAGTCTGTCATACGCTGTGCAGGGGCTGTTTGCTTTCTGTTACCCTGTTGCCAAGCATCGGCTTCAATTTGTTCCTGAAGCCTCATTAAACGTAGAGTATCTTCGCCAGGTACATCTTCATGGCTAATTTGCACTACGATTCCTGAATTCGACCATTTTGAGCCTCGATTGGCAGGACTCATTCCATTCGTCACTATTTGCTGCCTGTCGGTTGCTGCCGGGATAACAAATCCTCCTGGACACATGCAGAACGAATATACTCCGCGATTCTCAACTTGGGTTACGAAAGAATATTCAGCTGGTGGGAGATATTGTCCTCTACCTTTGTCATTATGGTATTGAATGCAATCGATTAGCTCCGATGGGTGTTCCAATCGAACGCCGATAGCTATTCCTTTGGCTTCGATGGCAAGATTAGCATTTGAAAAGTATCGATAAATGTCGCGCGCAGAGTGTCCGGTTGCTAAAATTACTGGGCCATAGAAGTTTTGATGTTTGCCCGATGGTTGTTCGGTCTCAATACCAATTATTTTGTTTTGTTCTATTATGCAGGCAGTCATTTTGGTTTGAAAATGTACCTCACCTCCAGATTCGATTATAGTTTTTCTTATGTTTTCAATGACTTTGGGAAGCTTGTCTGTGCCTATATGAGGATGAGCATCGGCAAGAATTGATGTCGATGCACCATGCTGACAGAAAATGTTGAGTATTCTGTCAACCGAACCGCGTTTTTTGCTCCTAGTATAAAGTTTTCCATCAGAGAAAGCGCCTGCTCCACCCTCTCCGAAACAGTAGTTCGATTCAGGATCAACCTGTTGGGTTTTCGGAATCATCGAAATATCCTTCTTACGGGCACGAACATCTTTCCCCTGCTCGATTACTATCGGTCGAAGACCATGCTCAATTAGTCGCAATGCCGCAAAAAGCCCTGCCGGACCAGCGCCTACAACCAAAACAGATGTACATTTACTAACCTCTGGATAAAAAGTTTTAGTAAACTGATCATCTTCCGGTATTTCATTTATATATACGCTTACAGAAAGGTTCAGAAAAATGTCCCTATGACGTGCATCAATAGATCTTTTCAATATTCGCACATGGTTGATTTCATTGCTTGATAATCCTTTTTCGCGAGAAAGATATTCCTTTATTGATTCTGAATTATGTCCCACATGCGGAGAGACTCTGATTTGATATTCCTTAATCATAATGAGCACAAAATTAGTTATGAACATCTGTTTTAAGAAATATTTCTATGTATATATAGTAGTCGAAAATACATTTTGATAGGTATAAGTAGTATTGTTTACGTTGTGAAAAGTTAAGTTGATTAGTGTCGTGGTTAAAGCTTGTTAGATATTTATTATGTTTCAATCGGAAATTTGTTTGAAATAGTATCCATTTATATCTTCGCATACATTTCCAAATGGAACAATATCATTCAATTATTAAAAATAAAAAGCAATGAAACTATATTATTTAATCGGATTTATAATTTGGGCGCTGACAGTTGGTAGTTGCTCTCATGCAAATAACAAAATAACTCATAAATCTAAAAACAACATCGATCAAAAGTCAGATCAGAAAGTCGTCGAAATGAACGCCGCAATGTTCAAAGAAAAAATAACTGACTACACTAAAAACTCTGGTAATTGGAACTACAAAGGAAATCGTCCCGTTGTAATAGATTTCTATGCCACATGGTGTGGGCCTTGCAGAATAACTGCGCCTATAATTGACGAGCTTGCACGAGAATATGATGGACAAATAGAGTTCTACAAAGTTGATGTTGACAAGAACGCTGAGCTGTCGTCGGCATTCAACATACAGTCGATACCTACATTTTTGTTCATTCCAACGGCCGGACAACCTCAGCAATCAGTAGGAGTGATGACAAAATCACAGTTTGAAGAAATTATAAAGCAAAATCTGCTGAAATAAGGAATCAAACAATATAAATGAAGATAGTATTTGTAGAATCCTCGAATTCTACATGTCAATTGTATCGTTCTAGCATCAAATAATTGAATCGTTCAATCTGAATACAAATGAATTAATACTGTTTTCCGCAGCGAAAGATAACGATAGTCGTCAGCTCGTCAGCAGATTGCTCTGCGAGCTGAATCAGACTCGCCCGAACACCTAAAAATTCCTTGCGTCACTTGAATGTAAGGAGTTAATCGAGCATAAGATACCTAATCACGATAATCGTTGTCAATCTTTCCGGATAATTTTGAAATGTTTTGAACAGTTGCAACACATAAACTGCGAAAGTTTCAGACTCCAATCTAACTTGGAATTACTCTTTGCATGAAGTTTCTGATTCATTCCTCCTCAACAGATATATAATATCGGTGGGCTTTTTTGAGTACAGTATTCGGAAATCCGGACTTTTAATTTATCTTTGCATAGTCTGAAATCTAGAAATACATAAAAACAATGTTTGAGAATTTAAGCGATCGTCTTGAACGCTCCTTTAAGATTCTAAAAGGAGAAGGAAAAATAACGGAGATAAACGTTGCTGAAACTTTGAAGGATGTGCGTAGGGCTTTGCTTGATGCCGACGTAAACTATAAGGTGGCTAAAACCTTTACCGATAATGTTAAGCAAAAAGCTCTTGGAATGGACGTTCTCACGGCAGTTAAGCCCGGACAACTAATGGTGAAAATTGTTCACGACGAATTGGCTGAGCTGATGGGAGGTGAAGCCGTTGGCCTTAAATTAGACGGGAAACCAGCAGTAATTCTGATGAGCGGACTGCAAGGGTCGGGTAAAACAACCTTTTCTGGTAAGCTGGCACAATTTCTGAAGAAGAAAGAACATAAGAATCCAATGCTCGTAGCATGCGATGTTTATCGTCCGGCCGCCATTGAACAGCTCAAAGTGGTTGGACAGCAAGTGAACGTATCGGTTTATAGTGAGCCCGAAAATAAAAAGGTGAATGAAATAGCTGAGAACGCCATTAAGGAAGCTAAAGTAAAAGGCAACGATTTGGTTATTATTGATACCGCCGGTCGATTGGCCGTAGACGAAGAAATGATGAATGAAATCGAGAGCTTGAAGAATCATATTCATCCTGATGAAACACTCTTCGTGGTTGATTCGATGACTGGCCAGGATGCAGTGAATACGGCTAAAGAATTCAATGATCGGTTGGATTTCGACGGTGTAGTTCTCACGAAACTAGACGGTGACACGCGTGGCGGTGCAGCCCTTTCAATCCGGACTGTTGTGACCAAACCTATAAAGTTTGTTGGAACCGGCGAAAAAATGGAGGCACTAGACACGTTCCATCCATCAAGAATGGCTGACCGAATATTGGGCATGGGTGATGTAGTTTCGCTTGTTGAGAGAGCGCAAGAACAGTTCGATGAAGAAGAAGCGAAGAAACTGCAAAAAAAGATTCAAAAGAATCAATTCGATTTCAACGACTTCTACAAACAGATTCAGCAGATCAAAAAGATGGGTAATCTAAAGGACCTAGCCTCTATGATCCCAGGAGTTGGTAAAGCTATTCGCGACGTAGACATTGATGACAATTCTTTTAAGTCGGTTGAGGCGATTATACAGAGTATGACTCCGAAAGAACGTACTAACCCTGAACTACTGAATACTTCGCGTAGGCAAAGAATAGCTAAAGGTTCAGGAACGAATATTCTTGAAGTGAATAGGCTAATAAAACAATTTGATCAAACCCGAAAGATGATGAAAATGGTCACCGGTTCAAGAATGTCGGGTATGGTGGGTAGAATGGGTGGAATGCCCAAGTTGTAAAAGCTTTGAAAAACAAATCATACAAGTTATGGAATATAATTTAATAGATGGTAAGGCAACCGCAACTGCCATTAAAAAAGAAATTGCGGAAGAGGTTAAGAAAATCGTTGCATCAGGAGGCAAGAAACCACATTTGGCTGCCGTTCTTGTTGGACACGACGGTGGTAGTGAAACCTATGTAAAAAATAAAGTGCTCTCTTGCGAGCAATGCGGGTTCAAATCCACACTTATTCGTTTCGAAGAGAATGTAACGGAGGAAGAGCTGTTGGCTTGTGTCTACAAGCTGAACGAGGAAGAAGATATTGATGGCTTCATTGTTCAGTTGCCACTTCCGAAGCACATTGATGAACAGAAGATTATTATGGCCGTAGACTATAAGAAAGATGTTGACGGATTCCATCCAATTAATGTCGGTCGTATGGCAATCGGTCTCCCCTGTTTTATCTCGGCTACCCCTTTGGGAATCCTGACTCTTTTGCAGCACTACAAAATTGAAACCTCGGGGAAGAAGTGTGTGATTCTCGGCAGAAGTAATATTGTAGGTAAACCCATGGCGCAGCTGATGATGCAGAAGCAATATGGCGATGCTACTGTGACAGTTTGCCATTCACATTCGGCTACGTTGAAAGAAGAATGCCGTGAAGCTGATATAATTATCGCAGCTATAGGACGTCCCGAGTTTGTTACTGCTGATATGGTAAAAGAAGGAGCCGTAGTAATTGATGTTGGCACGACTCGTGTTGAAGATGCAACCAGAAAACAAGGATTCCGTCTTTGTGGTGACGTTAAGTTTGATGAAGTGGCATCTAGGTGCAGTTATATAACTCCAGTTCCTGGAGGAGTCGGTCCGATGACCATCTGCTCACTTATGAAAAATACTCTCGCCGCAGGCAAAAAAGAATTCTATAAATAGGAAACATGAAATAATTTATTTAGCGAACAAGATTAATTTAAATAATGACGTCAGAAGAATATTTCCAACTTGGTAACGAGTATAGAAAAAAAGGCGATTGGCAGCATGCCTTGGATAATTATATGGAAGCCATTGCTCTCAATCCTGAATCACCAGCTGTCGAAGCTAAGAAATTACTGGAAGATATTCTGAACTTCTATAACAAAGACGCATATAACCCTTAAAATACAAAGACTATGAGCAAGATTAAGGGAGCCATAGTAGTAGACACCGATCGATGCAAAGGATGCCAATTATGTATCGTTGCATGTCCGAAAGATGTCATTGATTTGGCTCAAAAAAAAGTGAATGTCCATGGCTATCCGTATGTTGAAGCAGCTGATCCTGACAAGTGTATCGGTTGTACTGCATGTGCGGTAGTTTGTCCGGACGGGTGTATAACAGTTTATCGCATGAAAGTGGAGGAATAGTGAAATGGCAGAACATGAGATTACATTAATGAAAGGCAACGAAGCGATAGCACATGCTGCCATTCGATGTGGAGCTGATGCCTTTTTCGGCTATCCTATAACTCCGCAAAGTGAGATTATTGAAACGCTTTCACTTCTTAAACCTTGGGAAACAACCGGTATGGTTGTGTTGCAGGCCGAGAGCGAAGTGGCATCAATCAACATGGTTTATGGTGGAGCCGGCGCAGGTAAACGTGTGTTCACCACATCGTCGTCGCCCGGTGTAGCGCTTATGCAAGAAGGCATTAGCTATATGGCCGGAGCCGAACTTCCTGGAGTATTTGTTAACGTGCAACGTGGCGGCCCCGGATTAGGAACCATCCAGCCGAGCCAGAGCGACTACTTCCAGGCAACACGCGGAGGAGGCAATGGCGACTATAATGTCATCGTGTTAGCACCCAACTCGGTTCAGGAAATGGCCGACTTTGTTGATTTGGCCTTTGAATTGGCGTTCAAATATCGCAATCCGGCCATGATTCTTTCCGACGGAGTAATCGGTCAGATGATGGAAAAGGTTGTTCTTCCACCTCAAAAGCCCCGTCGAACAGAAGAAGAAGTTCTGAAGGAATGTCCGTGGGCAACTTTCGGCCGCAAAGGCGAACGAACTCCAAACATTATCACATCCCTTGAGTTAAAACCCGAGGTGATGGAGGTGCGCAACTTGCATTTGCAGAAGAAGTATAAAAAAATTAGAGAGACTGAAGTCAGATACGAAACCATGCAATGCGAGGATGCAGAATATATCATTGTGAGCTTCGGTAGTGCAGCCCGAATTGGTGAAAAAGCCATAGAGCAAGCGCGTGAAGAGGTATAAAGGTTGGGTTGTTCCGTCCTATCACTCTATGGCCTTTCCCGAGCAAAGAGATAGTCGAGGTTGCGAAAAACACTAAAGGCATTTTGGTTTCCGAGATAAACGCTGGTCAGATGGTACAAGATGTTCGGTTAGCCATAAACGGTGCATTGCCCGTAGAGCATTTCGGTCGTCTTGGCGGAATTGTCCCTGAGCCTGAAGAAATCATCGGTGCTTTGAAGGAAAAATTAATGAAGTAGTTTAAGGAGGAATTCACAATGACAAATAGAATAATTGCACCAGAGAACTTGGTTTATGAAAAACCAAAGCTCATGAACGATACAGCCATGCACTATTGCCCTGGCTGTTCGCACGGAGTGGTTCATAAATTAGTGGCCGAGGTTGTGGCCGAAATGGGAATGGAAGATAAAACCGTAGGCGTGTGCCCTGTTGGATGTGCGGTGTTTGCTTATCGCTATCTCGATATTGACTGGCAGGAAGCAGCTCACGGGCGTGCTCCGGCTGTAGCTACTGGGGTTAAGCGTGTATGGCCCGACCGACTCGTATTTACCTATCAAGGCGATGGTGATTTGGCCTGTATCGGAGCAGCCGAAACCATACATGCCCTTAACAGAGGCGAAAATATTCCGATTATCTTCATAAATAATGCTATCTACGGGATGACCGGTGGACAGATGGCTCCTACAACCCTGCTTGGACAAAAAACAGCAACCTGTCCATTCGGCCGCGAACCTGATCTGCACGGTTATCCATTGAACATAACCGAGTTGGCCAGCCACTTGAAAGGTACCTGCTATGTGACCCGTCAGAGCGTCGACACCATGGCTTCTATAGCCAAGGCAAAGAAAGCCATCAGAAAAGCTTTCGATGCCAGCATGCAAGGTAAAGGAAGCTCATTGATAGAGATTGTTTCGACCTGTAATAGTGGTTGGAAAATGTCGCCTGTAAAAGCCAATGAATGGATGCGTGAAAACATGTTCAAGGAATATGTGAAAGGCGACCTCAAGGACACAACCGCTCTATAATCATTAATATTTGCAGAAACATGAAAACAGAAATAATAATTAGTGGTTTCGGTGGACAAGGAGTTCTTTCGATGGGAAAGATTCTCGCTTATTCCGGACTGATGGAAGATAAAGAGGTGACTTGGATGCCGGCTTACGGACCGGAACAACGCGGAGGTACGGCTAACGTAACAGTAATTGTGAGCGACACACGTGTGTCGTCGCCAATACTTAGTAAGTATGATGTGGCAATAGTGCTGAATCAACCCTCGCTCGATAAGTTCGAACCGAAAATAAAAGAAGGTGGAATTCTTATTTATGACGGTTTCGGAGTTATGAATCCACCAACACGGAAAGATATAATTGTCTATCGTATAGATGCGATGGACAAAGCTGCAGAGATGAAGAACTCTAAGGTGTTCAACATGATTGTTCTCGGAGGATTATTGAAAGTATGTCCTGTTGTAAGTACCGAAGGACTGAATAAAGCCCTGTTCAAGAGTCTTCCGGAACGCCATCATTCTATGATTCCGCTTAATATGGAAGCAGTGGAAGAAGGAATGAAAATTATAACCGAACAGCATTTATAGCCATAAATACTCTTCAGAGTAAAAGGTTCAGTAAATAAGCGGGCGGATGTATCGAAAGATATGTCCGCTCGTTCATTATTTACTCGGTATGAGAATAAGAATACAAGTGGGCCCTAATATTCCTTGTTTTATTACTAATCAAACAGATGGAAGAAGTATAATATTACTACTGTTTTTTGCAGTATGCTTGTCTGAATGAATTGAATAATATACCTTTGCCGCCATGAGTTTTGAATCTACCTTTTATTATAGCAACAGCACGGC
>NZ_BAKH01000054.1 GCF_000614105.1 Prevotella micans DSM 21469 = JCM 16134 | reverse complement strand
TTCAAGTAATTATTACGACCTGTCGACCCACAAGCTCGACGGTACAGTTATTCCCCGCAGCACCGCCAACTGTTACGTAATCTCTGCCCCCGGATTCTACAAAATTCCTCTCGTTTACGGTAATGCCATAAAGAACGGAAACAAGAACGAGAGTTCTTATAAGACCTCCAACACCGGCGCATATATCTTGCAGAACTTCAAAGACCATCTAGGCAACGATATTAATGACCCATGGATTGAAAAGACCAACAGCGGGGCAAACAGCGGAGTAGACGGAGCTAAAATCGTATGGGCCGACGAAGCCGACCTCGTCACTGCTTACAGCATAGAGCACGATGGCAACGAGGCTTACCTCCAGTTCGAAGTAGATAAAGACGATATAAAAACAGGCAACGTCGTCTTGGCCGCCACGAAGAACGACATTGTAGTATGGTCATGGCACCTGTGGTTCACAGCCCCTGATGTGCTAAACACTATATCCTGCACCAATCGCCAGAATAAGATTTATAATTTCACTAAAGAAACCACAGGATGGAAATATACAACTTGGAAAAGAACTTCTTACGACCAACCAAGAACAGTTAAGATGAAAGTAAGACAAACGATACCTAATGGAGGAAACTATCAAGAAGCTGTTATCATCATAAAGCAGAACTCAGGAGGGGTTAGACAAGGATATGGAGTATTGTATCAATGGGGCCGTAAAGATCCTTTTGCGGGTACAGACGTTTTTGCTGAAGGCAGTTTTCAAATTGATGCTAGTCAGTTTTCCTTTGCTAAAGGAATTCAGCATCCTGAAAAATTCTATCATTGGAATTGGTTTGGCATAATGCATTACAACCTTTGGTCAATAAATAATACGGTAACAGGTTTCAATGATAATGAAGTAATAAAAACCGTTTATGATCCCAGTCCTGCTGGTTTCCATGTGCCAGCCTCTAATGCTTTTACAGGTTTTACAACAACAGGCGAGAATACTAACACGCTAAGTGAATTTAATGTTAGTGGTAGTTTTGATTGGGGATGGGATTTCAACAACAAAATAATCTCTCCTGATGCAACTATCTATTTCCCTGCTATAGGTTTTCGCTATGCTAGTAATAATGGAGCCTTACTTACCGTTGGCACTCGTGCGACTACTGGTCGGCAGTCACTAGCCATCCAGAGAATGCTTGTCGTTTATTCTTCGTTCCAAACTCCGTAATTCCCAAACATAATGGAACCGGCGAATATCAGAATGGATGCGCCGTGCGCCCTGTGGCCGACAATTAAAAATCTTCTGCCCAAGACTGATATATGCACACATTGATGAATGCCAATTCGGACTTCGCTCGGAATGCACGACAGATTAATTTTCGTGATGCCGGCGTAGGGTTCGCAGAGGCGGCGGAGCGGAAATTGGTTAAAGCGTAGGGTTCAACGACGTTGAAAAATAAAAATCGGTTAAGGCGAAGGGTACGCCAGGGCCAAAAATCGGTTTTTAGTCGCGGCGAACCCTACGACTGCACCAAAAAGCAATTTTTACCGTCGGCGAACCCTTCACCGACAATAAAAAGCAAAATCTACTCATGCCGAACTCTACGCTCTCTCCAAAAATGGATTCGCCCATCAGTCGAAGTCTACGTCGAGATAAAAAATGGATTCTCTTCGGAATCGACAATTACATAAACTTTAAAATTTTAGTAACATGGCAACAAAATCAAATCATCCCTTGAAAATCGAGACGGGGAAATGCAGCCGATTCGAGAATTCGCTGCACGCTCAATTCCACAAAAAGCAGTACGAACTCGTGTCGGCTGTACCCGCAGCAAAGCTGAATATGCCGGCCGAACTTCTCATTGAATGGAAGAAGAACATCGACCTCGAGGTGGAAATCAACAAAGAGGCCGAGGCGTCGGTTCACACCGCCCGACTGCTGGCAAAAGACCGCGAGCGCGACAAACTGCTCAGTAATCTTTTCAACGTGATTCGGGCGCAAAGAACATCGCCCGTGAACGCAATAAGCGATGCCGCCGAGACTCTCCATATTGCTTTCAAGCCATATTATGGGATGCAGAACGGCTCGTTCGAGGCCGAAAGTTTGCATATTTCCGGACTTCGTGTCGACGCCGAAAAACACCCCGGCGAGGTGGCAACTCTGGGTTTAATGCCCGTTCTGGCCGAGCTCTACACGGTTAACGATGCGTTTGAAAAGCTGCGCACCGACCGTCGGATGGAAACGGCCGACAGCAAACTGCCCAACGCTCGCGAAATTCGTCCGAAAACCGACGAGCTGTTCGCCAGGATTTGCCTCTACGTTCTCTCGGCCAATCTTCACGCGTTGACCGACGACGATAAGGCCCTCCTCTCGAATCTCATCGCCCGTATGAACCAAATATCTTCCGATTTTCGTACCACGTTCAAGGAAGGTCAGGCGCAGAAGAAAGCCGCTGAAAAGAAAAGGAAAGAGGGCGGCGGCAAGAAACCCGGTGATAAGGATAAGAAACCTTCCGATGACGGAAAGAAACCGGACGATGGCAAAAAGCCCGGAGGCGGAGGAGATACTCCTAAACCCGGGCGTGAGGAAGACCCCGGAGAAGATAAGGTATAGGGGTTCGATTTCCTCTCTCTCCGCAAAAAAAGGTGTAAATCAACGAGTTATGCGATTTACATCCTTTATTACGCCCCAAAATGTAAGATTGAGTGTTTCCTATTTGGCTAGTCACAAGTATAGCTTAATTGTAAAAAGGAGTGGTGGATCATATTCTTCTTTGAGCGAGTCTCACTGATCATAGTCCTTTCCTATCCATTATCTTTAAATTATCAAAGACTTCATCAAACCAACGCATTTTTTTCAACTCATATCCAATCTTTCTTGCTTCCTGAAATATGTATTTATTGAAAGGAAACACTTGATTTAACTCAAACTCCTCCTTATACTCAATATAGCAATTTATTAGATAAGCCAAATCCAACTTCTCGGTAGCAAAGAAATTTTCCAGTCTCATCAACTGCTCAATATTCACCATCACTACATCCTTCACTTCGTAATCTGCTGTAACTTTCTTTTTACCAATGATTCGTTGAAACTCCTTATTCAGTAAATAGTTCGGACCTTCCACATTAAAACAATCATCGAAGTACACTATCACGGGGTAGATAAATATCACACTATTGGGAGCCGACTTATCAAATTCGTTCAATATACTTGGCATCTTATCGATTATCACATTTGCCAACTGCCCAATCCCTTTTGCATATCCCTTGGAATTTACGACATACTTCTCAAAAATTGCCTTTTTAATCGTCTCATAATCACCACTTAATTTCTTCTTTGCAGCCATCTGAACATCCTTACATTCAAACACGAAAATCCTATTTCGACGTCTCAGATAATAGTCTGGCATTCCCTTCCCCAGAGCCTTTTCCAGTTCTTCTCCACTATAATTCACATAATTCGAACCAAAACATCTTTTCATCAATGCATAAAAGAAGAACCGTTCCGAGAACTCCTCACCTAAAAACGACCGAAGATTAGCATAATCCATTGTGCGATCTACCCCTCCTCTTAACTAAAGAGTCCTTCATATCAAAAAGAAGTCCAGTATATGCTTTGTCCAGAAACATCTTCATAAACATAAAGTTGTAGATATTGGGCCCTGTCTTAATCAGAGGCTTTTCCTTCATCATCAGGAAATCCATATCATGTTGATAATTCGATGGATTTAATGTCAACGAATCATAGAAACGACAAGCATCCTTCTGATTCTTACCAATGGCCATTCTGCAATTGGAGAAGTCCTCTTTTCCCATTTCCAGAAAAGTCAGGAAGATCTCATATAAGTAATACTCGGCGCTGGGTATATCCCTTTCCTTGCAAAATTCATCAATATATTGTGCAAACCGAGTGTTAACCTTTGGGAATTCTATCAAGAGCATATAGCACTTTATCATCAACAACCTATAATCTCTTGATGCTTCAATGTTATGACTCTTCAAGCAATCTGGCATATAAGACTTGATAAACTCTTCTGCCTTCATATTATTTTTAGGCAGCTTCTGATTCATTGCCAGAAGCTCATCGCAACAGAGCATATATGCCAAGAATAGGTTCGACAAGTCATCCTCTGTCAATTCTTCATTTCTCCCATTATAACAAGTCAACAGTCTGCTAATAAGCAGAAGCATAGCATATTTATCTATAAGCGCAAGTTCTCAAGGTTATACTGTTGAGCATACTGACCAACAGGATTCTTTACATCATCTCGCGTTTTCATTATCCATGGTGCCCAAATGTCAAAATCATGTTCACCAATAAACTGATTCACCTTCTTAGAGAGACTATATGAAATAAGTTCTATGGCAGTGTTTGATGGAACATTAGCCAACAAGTCTTCTATCTTATCGTGTCGGTCTGGATAGACCACACTATAAGACAACAATACCTGCTTCTGTAATTCCATCTTCTTCATAATGTTACCCTTTATTACCATTCATCATTTTTACCATTCTGCGTTCTCTATAGAAATTATATGACCCCATGGTTACATTCTTTGTCTCTCTCAGTCGCGCCAGGAGTTCATCGTTTGAATTTGATTCCTGCGCAATTAGCATCAATTACTCCAAATCCAAGAACCAACTATTGAAGAAAGGATTCGTTTTAGAATCACCATTGTTTCTCTCCTCGTTTAAGAACAGCCCAACGAGAGCGACATCAAGTATCTTGAAACGCCCTTGAAGAAAGCCGACCTCCCACAAGGGACACCCGTCTATGCCGATAAAGGCTACGATTCGGTAGAAAACAGGAAGACGCTCGGAAAGATGAAGCTCAAAAGTCGCATCATGCACAAAGGAATCAGGGGTAATAAGATTACCGAAAGGCAGCAGCGTGTCAATGTTGTCATCAGCAATATTATATACAGGGTCGAGCGCACCTTCGATTCCATACGCAGATGGTTTCTTGGAGGGGTAGCAAGATATGTGGGACTGGCAAATACGCATGCGCAGCACACGATGGAGACCATAGCATGTAACCTTTATCGAGCCTCCGGGATAATTGTGTCCAATTCTCTCAAATAAGGGAGAAATACCAGGTAAAACAAGGCTTTATTAGGCGTTTTTACCTAATATCACGCATGTTTATCACTTCTAATGTATTGATAGGTAAAAATGAAGAAGCTCTAGGATGGTCTTGCAGAGGTCCCACTTTATTAATCGTCATCTCCATCGGAGAGATTTGCACATAAATAGTCATCCCCACATCATCGAGAACATCGAAAGTTTCTTTGTAGGCTACTATAAAAGCCTTGCTGAACTCAATACGCCGTACAGAGATAGGTCACTCGTCCCCTCTCGTACACTTCCAGACCTATCCCATGCTTGCACATGAAAGCAGAAAACAAGCAATAATGTTAATAAAGGTAAAAGCTGTTTCATCATATTCATTTGTTTAAATTGTTTCAATAAATCGTCGTTATTTTCCTCTTGCGCGACTTGGCAAAGGGGCATGAAAATGTGAACAAAAGGAACTTCGAGAAGCCCTTTGTTTATAAAAGAGGTACGCGTGCTTAGCACGCGTACGCTAAAGCGTTTAGACGCCAGGTATTTTAAGTGTGTATCCGCACATTATTTGGATTAACCAAATAATCTATGCAAAAAAAATGCAAATAATTGCAAAATTCTTTGCATATTAGTAGCATGGAATGTCAGTTACTAACTGATTCACGGCGCCAAAGTTATAACAAAGTTTTGGAACTGACAAATAATTGGAAAAGGAATATTAGAATATGTGTATTGGCGAAGTGTTCTTTTGCATTTATACTCATTTTAAAAGAAATAATTCATATCTTTGTTGTATCAACTCGAAATTAAGACCCTGGCTAATGGACCAGAGAGTTGACAATCTTTATTATGAGTAATTCTTACTACGTAAACGAAATTGCCCAATCTACGGGTGAACATGAAGTTCATGCATCAAGCTGTAGGTATTTACCATTGGTAGAAATCGAATTTATTTAGGTTCCTTTGCAAATGGCATAGAGGCTGTAAGGGAGGCAAAGAAATACTATAGCAATGTTGACGGATGCTTCTTTTGTTGTCCTGAATCACATACAAAGTAAGCACCGGATGAAATGAACAGTGAATGGCATACAACGCTTAAGTGTACCGTAGCGGAAACGCTAAGTCACCGCATAGTGTTAGTCTTTAAATTCAAAAGTATGGCAAGAACTGTAAAAAAAGGCAAAAGTGCTAAAACAGGGCAATTTGTATCTATCGAATATGCACAAAAGCACAACTGTAGTAGAAAAGGTCAAAGTTGGCCCAACAAAACGCAGAAAGTAATTTTAAAACTTTAGAATGTGCCTAGGCGATGTGAATCGTCTAGGCTTTATTACCTCTATCCTCCGTTAAATCAATTGTCATTTAAATCAGTACATTCCTTTATGTGTTGTTGATTCTTATCAATTATACCGAAGAATGTATAAAGTTGGGCATTCACATCGCCACTGTAATCAATAATACCATTGTCGTCAGGGTAGTCCAATAGATATAAATTTTCTTTGCCAGAGAAGTCAAGGATTCGTCACTAAGCAAAAAAGCGAAACGAATAATTTCAATTGTGGGCGTTTCACGAATGATAAGCCCTGCCCTTTATTGGGTAATGACGGGCGATGACTTCTCTCTCAACATCAACAACCCTAACGAACCGGATTACCTTCTTGAAACTTATAACGATTGAGATAATAGCTATATCCACCGATAAATCCGAGAGGTGGCCGTTGCATATCATACTTAAAACTTATTTGGTGAGAGATGTTGCCTAATGAAAATGACAAGGATGCATATGGCAAAAACTGGCTGCTGTTTTGCTCCGTTTTTTGTGTGTCCTGCTGAAAGGAGTTACGAGTGTTCTCGTATCTTATACCGATTTGTGCCTGATAGTGATTGCCCTGATAAGTAAGTCCCATATTATAAAATGTGCAATAAGGAGATATCTTCCCTCCAGTAAAAACCATTCCTATTTCAAGGCCTATAGTTGTTCCAACAAACGTGATATTTCCTCCTACTCCAAAACTCACAGCATCAGGATCCCATGGTCCTAATCCACCATCTGAATTCCTGAAATCACCGAAGATCTTATAACCGAAAGTTTGGTAGAACTTATATTCCTTGTCGCCAGTAACAATTACATTCTCCAGTGGATGAGCAGAAAGGATGTTCCCCTGGTCATCATCAAATTTATATTCTCCATGCTCATCAAACAAATCTGCTGTACTTCCTAAGAATCTGCCACCCTTAGGAATAAATTTCGTGTCCTCAGCAGAATTAACCCTTTCATCCCAATAAGCTTTCTTGTCTTCGGTTTCAACCCATCCCATTCCATTTGGGTCAATTATTCTAATAGGATTTCCACCACCATATATATAAGCACTGGTCTGAATATATTTCTCTGCCAATGGGTCTACTCCATACCAAATACTCGTAATAGGATTCATATACCTTGCACCATAATAATCCAATCCCGTCTCTTGATCGAGTTCCTTGCCATTGAACTTATACGGCATGTCCTCTGAAGATGTATGTTCATCCACAAGTAGTTCGCCATAAGGCAAGTACGCATCAAACCGGGTGATGTTTGCCTTGCGTCGGTGATATATGATGTTGAGCCGAGATGGTCACTATGGTAGAAGAAGATGTCCTCGATATTAGTCGTATCTGTGGGTATATAGCCATAACCCGGCTGGGCATTATCCGGGTCTTTAGGCTTCTGCCATTGGACAGGTGGGCCGGGAACATCTCCTTTTTCGTTGAACTTCGGTCGTTGCACCCAACCTTCAGATACAGAGTGGTCGCCCAAATCTCCGATAATGTCGTTATAACCACGGTGCGTGTTGTCAGGATCTGCCGTTGCACCCTTCATCGTGAGCACGCCCGGAGGCGTACCAAGCGATTTATAATACTCCTCGCGTTGCTTCTCTATCTGCATCATGCGGGCGGCATAGTCTTTCTGACCGGCCGTGACATTATTGCCACTGATGCCATAGACATTGCTGAACTTGCCCACACCGAACTTACTTGCTATGCGTTTATCACTGATAAGTGAGTGATTTGTCAAATACTGGCATCCGTAGAGTTTCAGGCATTGAAACTGTGCGTTCCAATGCTTGAAATTTTTCTGAGACTCTAATCTATTCATATGCGTAACAGTCGATGTAGTTATCGAAGTCCAATTCTTCGGTATAGCCATATGAGCGGAAGATATTTATAATACCCTTTTGCTGCTCGGGTGTTAGGGTGAGTTGTCCGTTCATATAACGGTAGTAGGTGAGGCGACTACCGAGGTATTGCTGGATTTTTCTGCGTATCGGTGTGTCGTCCACGTGCTTTACGTTGAGAAACAGTTTGCGAAATCCCCAGGCGGCGCGTATCACTCGCTTTTCTATGTAGAACCGGCACTTGCCGTTCTGCAGGGCATTGGGTAGATGGCAAAGCCCATCATCTTGTCGGCAGGCAGATGCTGACCGGCAAAATAGTGCATGCAAGTGTCGTTGTGCGTGCAATCTTTGTTGAAACAGAGTTCCCATGTTGATGGGACAGAAGTGAAGTTGAATGGCAGTTTATTCATGTTTATTGTTATCTTCTTTGAGATATAATTATGATCTGTATAACATATTCCTTACCAATTTATTACTCGTAAGGTTCCTCACCCGTCCTGTGACGAGGTATCAAGCCCGTTCCTGTGTTTTTTGATTTTTTTTCTTTCTTATTATTCTATTGGGAATTCTATGCCAAACCACCTCTTCTGAATTATTATTTTTTACAACTATAGTATCTCTAGCATATGATATAATATGTAAGGTATCATACATTGTTATAAATCCTCTTTTAGTTCTTACATAATGAAATATCGTATCATTAGAGAATTTAAATCTAACACTATAAATGTCACCCAAAGATCCTGTAAAACTATAATTTAAATCTTCATCAAGAAACTGTCGTATAGAGTCTTTTTTTGAGTACACTGCAATTACCCCATGAGGATTGCTCGGTGTCCAATAACGTGACCAATATGCAACATTATTATGTGTTATTACATCGAAGCATGACTGCCTGCAGGACACAAATGATATCCCTAAAACCACCAACGATATTATTTGTTTGATTTTCGTCCAACTACAATACATTCTTTCAAATTATTATTTACAGTAACCTGATTATTAACTATTTCAAATGTTGCATATCCAGTAAATGCAGTATTTAATTTTTGAAATATATCTTGAGGGATAATATTATTGTAGCTATATTGATTTAAAGATTTTGCCGCATAAGACGCTTGGCTTTGTATATAGTTATCACTAGCATAGTTCCATGCAGGACATTCTATTGCTGTACGTATTATCGCATTAACTTCACCTATAGTGCCTCCATGAGTGGATTTATCATATCTATGAGTTGACTCATGAAAAGTAACACACTCGAAGTCATAACAATTTCCCAACGAATGATTTACATAACCATTGGTAAGATATATATCATAATTCGAGGTGCCAGCATCATTTGAAAAAACGGCATCTTGTGGAATATTACCCCCAGTATTGGATACGGTTAAATTAAATTGAGACTTATCTGATTTAGCAAGATAATGAATGCCAACATTTTGAATATAACCAGTTTTGTCAGGGTCGGCCGTTGCACCCTTCATCGTGGGAACACCCGGAGGTGTACCAAGCGATTTATAATACTCTTCGCGCTGTTTTTCTATCTGCATCATGCGGGCAGCATAGTCTTTCTGACCGGCCGTGACATTATTGCCACTGATGCCATAGACGTTGTTGAACTTGCCCACACCGAACTTACTTGCTATGCGTTTATCACTGATAAGTGAGTGATTTGTCAAATACTGGCATCCGTAGAGTTTCAAGCATTGAAACTGTGCGTTCCATAGGATGAAACTATGGGTTTCATAGGATGGAATCGTGCGTTTCATAGGATGAAACTGTACGTTCCAATGCCTGGAATTTTTCTGAGACTCTAATCTATTCATATGCGTAACAGTCGATGTAGTTATCGAAATCCAATTCTTCGGTATAGCCATATGAGCGGAAGATATTTATAATACCCTTTTGCTAATCAAGTGTGAGAGTAGGTCGCTTATTTCCCAAATTATAGACGATATTAATAAACTTATTTGATTTTGTCTATATAAAGCAATAACAGTATAAAAACTTTTTATTAAGAGTATCTATAACAACCGTTTCTATATTGTCACCTTTCCATATTGTCTTATAGAAACCTGCACCGTTATTAATAAATTTACCAAACTCACTATTTCTAATTGTGTCGTACTTTTTATTGCAATTAAAAGATTTAAGATGCGATTTCTCAGATATATTCCTTATATAGTTCATATCTAAAATATTATAAACTTCTATCCTGAAGCCATTACCATTAAAGTCATTCCAATATTCATGTTTTTGTAGAAAGCACACACTATTATTGAGAGAAAAATTAAGAAGATTCTCGGCTCTTTTTAGAGATGGTCTCTCACAGGCGATGAAAATAAAACATAAAATAAATAAGGTAAGATTTCTCATAAATCTATCTTTTTGAATATCCATATATAGTTTTAATATAAGTTCGACCGGTTTACAGTATCTACATCACGCGACGTTATCATAAAGTTTACTGTCTTACTTTTCTGCTGATGAGGTCTTCTACTATCGTTTAAACATTAGGTGGAATGAATTTTACCCTTTTTCTTAATATTAAAGAATCCGCCTTGTCTGTTAAATATATAAACGAGCCTTTCCCTATAGCCTTTACTACCAAGGCTAATTTAAGATATGAAATAATATCTTCCTCCTTTTTCTTATTTTTTACGCTGTATCGATGGTATGTACGTTCTATGTTTTTTTGTCTATATAAATAATCTGATGAAGATTGTATGAATATCATTCTTTTTCTATATTCAAAAGCATATGACGGATATATTTTCTCCTTCTCAAATAATCCATCAAATGATGGCCCAATCAACAAGATACAGTTCTCTTTGTATTCTTCACGCCAATTATATTCAAGCTCTGTTAGAATAGTTAATGACCTATATTGAGGGTATCTTTTAATATACTTATCTACGTAAAGTAGAAGTTCTTTATTTACACTTAAAGTTGTATCATTAAGAACCCTCTTATATCTCCTCTTATCATATTTACAAGAAGTAGAGATACTTAATATACAAAGCATGATGAAACATATAAAAACACACTTTCTCTTCTTTATTATCTTAGTTTCCATTTATTCTTATTTTGTTTTACATAAAAGGAGAATTTTTTATTAGTTCTTAAAAAGCTACTTACGGTCGAAAAGGGACTAGGTAAAGAAAATATTGAATTAGATTTCTTATTTTGAAGTATTCCATAAACGTTATTATCATGCCCTAAAACAAAAACAGGTATTTTCATCCTTTCAGCGATTTTGCCATCATATAAACCGTCTAAAGAATAAAAAGATGGAGTTGGATCGCCTGTTTTATCTTGATGTGTATGAATCTGTGCGACTACATGATACACTTCATTTCCTTTCGTAACTCTTCCTTCTCCTATCATGTATCCATAGTCGCTGATTCCAGAGGTTCTTCTGTCATTATTATAGTCGGGCAACACTAATACACTTCCATTGGATAATATAAAACCACCAACCTCTTTTCCCTGACAATGTTTTGGTGATCTGTATAAATTATTTGCATTATTCCACATATGCTTATATGCATCAGTTTCATTTTTAAACAATATACTTCCATCTTTTCTGTAAGAAATACCTCTCTTTTGATCAGACCAAACATCTCCCAGAAATTTAAATCCCCTTTGGGCATCATGTTTACTTATATCTTTCTGTGAATGTACCCGTGGATCATAATAAATTCCTACTTTTGTTTGAATCCATCCTTTACCATCTGGATCAATTAATCTTATCGGATTGCCTGCACAATATACATATGCCCCTATAGTTATGTATTTCTCTGTCAAAGGATCTACACCATACCAGATACTTGCTACCGGATTCATATACCTCGCCCCGTAATAATACAATCCTGTTTCAGAATCGAGTTCCTTACCATTGAACTTATACGGTATATCCTCACTACTACTATGTTCATCCACGAGGAGTTCGCCATACGGCAGGTACGCATCGAACTGGGTGATGTTGGCTTTGGCGTCGGTAATATAAGATGTTGAGCCAAGGTGGTCGGAGTGATAGAAGAAGATGTCCTCGATGTTGGTAGTGTCCGTGGGGATATAGCCATAACCCGGCTGGGCATTGTCGGGGTCTTCGGGCTTGCTCCATTGAATGGGCGGGCCGGGGACATCTCCTTTGTCGTTGAACTCCGGCCGTTGCACCCAACCTTCAGGCACGGAGTGGTCGCCCAAATCTCCGATAATGTCGTTATAACCACGGTGCGTGTTGTCAGGGTCTGCCGTTGCACCCTTCATCGTGGGAACACCCGGAGGTGTACCAAGCGACTTGTAATACTCCTCGCGCTGTTTTTCTATCTGCATCATACGGGCGGCATAGTCTTTCTGTCCTGCCGTAACGTTGTTGCCGCTGATGCCATAAACGTTGCTGAACTTGCCTGTTCCTAATTTGGAGGCAATTCGTTTGTCACCGATGAAGTAATGCTTGGTGAAGCGGTTCTTCGTCACAGTGATAATCGGAGCGGGATAAATGGTGTAATCCTCCGTTTCATGGAACGTGATTCCCTGTGGGGCACCATTGATATATACGCCCTCAAGGTCGCCGTGGCTCTTGATGATACGCTCGCCGCCGGCATTGTAGGTGTATCGGCTTGTCTTGCCATTATCCGACAATACCATCAGGCGGTTGTCCTCGTCCCAATACATTTTCCGCTCGGTGTTGAGACTGTCGTTTTCTACTAACGTAGGATTGCCGTTGGCGTCGTAGGTATAATGCTCATGTCCTATCTGTGTAGGAGCGGTGGGATGGTTGCTGTCCTCGTACTTATACGTGAAGTCGTAAGACTGTGCAGTCTTTGTAGAGTCCACTTTCTGCACCTTGGTGAGCGGTTCGCTCATTCGTCCGAAGGTCATGGTCATTTCATACGATGCGCTCTTCGCCTTACCGTTTGCTTTTATCAGACGGTTAAGGTCGTCGTAGGCATAGGTATGATTGAAAGCACCACCAAGTTTTGCTTTGTTGTTATTGCTATTGTTTTTATTGGTTTGCGTCGGGTCTACGGCATTGGTAATACCTAAGATATTATCCACGGCATCATATTGGTATTTGTTGGTCATAATTGCCGTACCTGCTGCCGTGAGATTCATCTCCTGCAAACGTTCACGTTGTTTGTCGTAGGTGTAGGTGGTTTCTGTTCCGTTGCCGAGCTTGGTATAGACGGTATGGCCGTCCTTGTCATAACCTATCCTGTCAACAGGAACGCTTTCACGCCCCTGTTTATTGCCCGAAAGGCGAACTATTTGCCCTGCCGCATTGTAATGATAGATCACGACTTCTCCGTCGGGATAGGTCATGGTGCGCACGCGGTTCCAACTGCCGTAGGTGGCACCATAGATGTAGGTGTGCACATCGGTGGTGCTCACCATCACCGAGCGGACGGTTTTTACTACCTCGCCTTGGTTGCCGTAATAATACGCCTCGCCGCCCGATGCATCTTCCACGAGCACCAATCTGCCAGCACGGTTGTATTTCTCGCCCGGCTTGCCATAGGTATAGGTAACGCGGTTGAAGAGATTCTTGGGATAGAGTACTTCACTTAATCGTTCGTAGTCGTAGGTATTGTGCACGGTGGTACTCATGCTGCCCGAGCCGGTATCGGCGAAAATATGGCATTCACCATCAATGAATGCCATAATTGCATTATTTATACCGACCGGATGCTTCATGTTTTTGATATCTGAAAGAGAAGTTGTTGCAAACATAATAAATATATCTTATTGAGACGTCAATTTAATGTATAAGATATGGGTATAACTAAAAATCCACTGCAAGTACTACCTATAGCTTGCAGTGGATTCTTCAATGTTCAATTAAGAGGAACAATATTCTACGGCTTCGGTGGCTTGGGCTTAGCGTTTTTTTTCTCCTCACCTTTCCATTCCTCCCATTCTATTTCCACGTCGGAGAGGCCACGAGTGGCATGCTTGGCACTACCGCCGCCATTCTTGCTGAACCGAGTTTCGGGGATAAAGCGCACGCGAACACCGGTAATTTGATTGGCCGTCACTTCCTTCTCCGTTGCCACGCCACCTTTAGCGGCCACAGCGGTGAAATAGAACGTGCCGATGCCGTCGAGTTTCACCGAACGGCCTTGCGCCATATAGTCGGCCATAATCGGAGCCAGCGCGGTGAGCACGGCGCGCACGTCGGCCGGACTGGCCGTCGATTCTGCGGCGATGCGCTTACACAGTTGTTCGGTACTCACGGGGCTACCCACAAGAACTGATTTGGGGTACCACCGGTTGTTGATTTTCATCAGAATTTTCTTCCAAAAAGCCATAATTTAATGTGTTTTGTGCTTACGGTTGAATTCGACACGCAGGCGGAGGTTTGTCTGAAGTAGGACTACATCGTGTCTAAAGTAGGAGTAGATGCCATCTAAAGTAGGACTACATCTCATCTGTAGTAGGAGTAGACATCACCCTCTTTGCGACCGCATATCAATCCTATTCTGAAAACCGTCTGTCTTTGCTCCTTTTTCAGCCATAAGCGGGTTAATAAATATGTTAACTAAAAATAATCTTTCTTTGTCCTCTCGGCCAGTTCTCGCATACCTGTAGGCCTTTCAATCCTCCCAAGGCGAGTAATCCGCCATCGTTTGTTCGCCTGCCGCGTCCTCCTCGTCTTCGTCGAAGATGCCGGGCTTGGCCAGTCCTTCGTTCTCGCCAACGGAGTGCGAACTCACAACAAACTGTGCGATATTGTCGTCGGTCAAGAGTTGGATAACCTTAATCTGCGGGGTGATATATCTTTGTTTCATTGTTTACTACTTATTACTTAATACTTTTTTCCTTATTCCCTCACTACTTTCTTGCCGTTGACGATGTAGATGCCGCGGCCGGGATTCGTTACGCGACGGCCCTGGAGGTCGTAGATGACGTTTTCACGTGGCTGCATTGTCGGGCGAACGTCGCGTATGCCGGTCGTTTCGGCCTCCTTGCGAGCGGATTCGAAGTCGATTGTAAATCCTTTGGCGGGCGCAATGGCTAGTGGCAGACGCAGACCCGCGCGATGTGCCGCCAGCTTGATGGAAGCACCATTCCGAGTGCCCTGCTTGTAAAAGCCGATGCCCTCGTCGCCGTTGGCTAACACGTAATATTTATCGCTGGCCGAAGAGAACTCCCTTTCGGTAGCAGTGCCCACAAGCAGATTGCCTGTCACACTCTCCTCCGTTCCCGTCACGTTGGCTTGATATTCTATCGTGCTACTGGGCGTGCCTTGCAGAATAAATCCCGTCTGCTTGGGGATTATCTTGCCTGTGGTGAATGCTGTTACTTGGGCTTGGTCGGGAGTGGTTGGGTTGCCGCTGGGTGTAATACCCGTGATGATATACGCCGTACAGCCGGCAGGAACCTCGAAGTTCTCGTTTTCCAAGTAGTAAGAAGTGTAGCCCGTGGTGCCAAAGCTTACTTTTTCGCGGTAGAGATTACTGCGGTTTGACCATCTTGGAGTTGTTTGATAGGCTTTCGTTGCATCGGCAGGTACATATACGGTTTGTAATTGAGATAGAAAGATTGCATCAAGAGGCCCTTGGGTATTGGAGTTGGGCAACGGGTTATTGATATGATACAAAAGAGCAGGATTAGGATTCTCGAAAGTGATTTCCTCAAGACTTAAACCTGCAAACGCCGTAAAATCAATAGTGTCCAGCTTTTCAGGCAAGACAAGCTCTTTTAGAGTAGGACTAAAAGGACTATTAAATATTGTTTGACTGATTCTGCGCAAGGTTTGAGGAAACTTCACATAAGAGACTTTATCAATATTGGGAAAAGCAGCCGAACCTATAAACCTCACCTTTGTATTGGATAGATCGATATACTTTAAAGAAACTAAGGTAGGGAATGTAAAGTTGCCTATTATCTCTAATGTTGAAGGGAAAACTATTTCTTCCAAATTAGGCGCATAACCAACAACAGAATTACGACCAGCCTTAATATTCTCTGATAAGATTACTTTTTTCATGTCACCATCATAACCTCCAACAACAAGTCCTGTAACCTCTGTCACGGTATAGGTGTCTCCATTATAAGGCACTATTCCTGGAACAGTAAGTAGCGTGGCTCCGGTTGGAGCTGTGGCATGTGTTATATGAGCGTATTTGTTTGCGGCGTCTACAATAATAAAGTCAAACTGTACGCCGGTAGCGTCTGTCCAACTTGAAGTTTGTGCTCGCCCTGTGAGGGCAATGAGTATGGCACAACATACTATGAATACTCTTTTCATTGTTTAGCTATTTTTGTTATTGAATACTCACGAGAAAATCGTCGTTATTTTCCTCTTGCGCGGCTTGGCAAAAGGGCACGAAAAAGCGAACAAAGGGAACTCCTTGGAGCCCTTTGTTTATGGGAGTTACGACACGCTTC